>NZ_DBHKYV010000004.1:177489-302593 GCF_057315035.1 Cupriavidus sp.
GCGGGAGAGGGGAGCAAAAAACACAGCTAGTGATGCCCGCCCCCGCGCCCGGCCATAAATGCCGCGGCATCCGCAGCCGTCATGCCACGATCATCACGCGCATCAGGATCCGCACCATGCGCCTTGAGCAGATCCACGATCTCCGTGCGCTGGAACATTGCCGCGGTCATCAGTGCCGTACGGCCATCGGGCGATGCGCCTTCGACGTCGGCGCCGTGTGCGAGCAGTATCTCGATGATTTCCTTGTAGCCCTTGTAGGCGGCACCCGCGATAGGTGTCTGGCCCATGGCATTGCGAATGTCCGGTGAGGCGCCGGCATCGAGCAATGCGCGCAGCGCGTCGGCGTGGCCGTGATACGCGGCCAGCATGACCAGCGTGTCGCCTTTCTCATTGCGCAGGTTTGGCGGCATGCCGCGTGCCATCAGCGCAGCCAGCGCCGTGGTATCGCCCTGGCGTGCCAGATCGAACACCTGGCCCAGCGCAGCGACCATGCGGGCTTCCTCTTCGGCGGTCATGGTAGGGGCTTGAGGTTGGTCCATCGTTTTCTCGCTGGGTAGGGTTCTCCTCTCCCGCGGATGAGAGAGGAGAATGCCCCGGGTTACTTCGCTTCGATCTTCTCGATTGCCGCAGCCACACCGGCACCATAGGCGGGGTCAGCCGCCGTGCAATGCTTGATGTGGGTCTGCTGCACCGGCTTCGACACGCCCTTGATGGCACGCGCCGTATTGTCGAACAACACTTGCTGCTGCGCCGGCGACATCAGGCGAAACAGCGCGCCGACTTGCGAGAAGTAGTCATCGTCGACGCGATGATTCCATTGGTCGGCCGTGCCTTCGAGCGTCAGCGGCGGCTCGCGGAAGTCGGGTTGCTCGGCCCACTCGCCCCTGGTGTTCGGCTCGTAGGCAATGGTGCCGCCCTGGTTGTTGTCGATGCGCATGCGGCCGTCACGATGGTAGCTGTTGACGTACTTGGCTGCCTTTGGCGCGTTAACCGGAATCAGGTGGTGATTGACACCGAGGCGGTAACGTTCGGCATCGCCGTACGAGAACAGGCGGCCCTGCAGCATCTTGTCCGGCGAGAAGCCGATGCCTGGCACGATCGTGGACGGTGCGAACGCCGACTGCTCGACCTCGGCAAAATGGTTTTCGGGATTGCGGTTCAGCTCCAGCACGCCCACTTCGATCAGCGGATAGTCCTTCTTCGGCCAGACCTTGGTCAGGTCGAACGGGTTGTAACGGTATTTGCCGGCCTCGGCTTCGGGCATGATCTGCACGCAGAGCTTCCAGCGCGGGAACTCGCCACGTTCGATCGATTCGTACAGGTCGCGCTGGTGATACTCGCGATCCTGGCCAGTGACCTCTGCCGCTTCGGCATCGGTCAGGTTCTGGATGCCTTGCTGGGTAACAAAGTGGAACTTGACCCAGTAGCGCTCCATGTCCTTGTTGATGAAGCTGTAGGTATGGCTGCCGAAACCGTGCATATGGCGCCAGCTGCGCGGAATGCCGCGGTCGCTCATGACGATGGTGACTTGATGCAGCGCCTCGGGCAGGCCGGTCCAGAAGTCCCAGTTGTTTTCGGCGCTACGCATGCCGGTGCGCGGATCGCGCTTGACGGCGTGGTTCAGGTCGGGGAATTTCAGCGGATCGCGCAGGAAGAACACCGGCGTGTTATTGCCGACCATGTCCCAGTTGCCTTCCTCCGTATAGAACTTGATGGCGAAACCGCGAATGTCACGCTCGGCATCGGCAGCGCCACGCTCGCCGGCGACCGACGAGAAGCGCATGAAGAGTTCGGTTTTCTTGCCGATCTCCGAAAACAGGTTGGCACGCGTGTACCTGGTGATGTCATGGGTCACCGTGAACGTGCCATAGGCGCCCGAGCCTTTGGCATGCATGCGGCGTTCAGGAATGACTTCGCGGTCGAAATGGGCCAGCTTTTCCAGGAACCAGACATCCTGCAGAAGCGCGGGGCCACGCGGGCCGGCGGTCTGGATATTGTTGTTGTCGACGACGGGCGCGCCGAAAGCGGTCGTGAGCTTTTTCATGGAGATCCTTGATGGGGTGGCAGGCAGTTGCGAATCCGGCCTGTTCATGTTCAGGGCGTCGATGGCACTATCGCAGATGCAATACGACAAGTCATATCGTATTGATCAATCACCGCGATAGGCATCAGACTTTCTGGTTAGAGAATTAAATGTTTTAATAGTCTGGACATGCGATGGTTTCGGCCAGACGGGTTTTCCGGCAGCAACTGACCGGTGACTGACCGGTGACTGACCGGCGGGCTCAGTCGTCGGCCGTCGCGAACTGGAACTGACCCTTGCCCTGGGCCTTGGCCCGGTACAGGGCCCGGTCTGCCAGATGCAGGATATCGTCGGCAGTCAGGCCGTCGGGGCGGACATGCGCAATGCCGATACTGGCACCAAGCTGGGCGTGGTGGCCGGTGGACAGTACGAACGGCGTACTCATTTCGCGCAGTACGTCGTGGGCCAGGGCCTGTACGCTGTGTTCGCTTTCGTTGCGTAGCACAATCACGAACTCGTCACCGCCGATCCGATAGACGAGGCCGCGTCCCGGCACCGCGCCGCGCAGGCGCTCACCCACGCGTACCAGCAGTTCGTCGCCACTGCCATGGCCAAAAGAATCGTTGATGGGCTTGAATCCATCAAGGTCCAGATACAGCAGCGTGAGATAGCGACCGGCGGCCATGCGTTGCGCGCTCACCTCGCGGATTTCCGACAGCAGGCTCGAGCGGTTCAGCAGGCCGGTCAGCGAATCGTGGCGCGCCCGGTGCGCGTTCTCTCTTTCAGAACGCATGGTGGCGACCACCATCGCATTCATGCGGAACGACGCGCTGGTCATGCTGATGACATAGACCGGTAGCTGCAGCAGCGTCAGCAGGAAGACCGGCTCGTGCGCCAGTAGCGCGCCGACACAGATCGGACCCAGGCTCAGCAGGATCATCATGGCCGTCATACGCGGCGCGCCGTAATTGCGGAAACAGATGCCGCCACACATGGCCGCGGCGGACAGGCATGCCATTGCCGCGCATAGCCAATCGCCGCTGACCACGCTCAGGTATGCGCCAATTCCAACGCTGGCGGCCCACGCCAGCGTCAGCAACATGTGCCAGTCGGTGGGCGTCGGGCGCCCTGCGCGGGCAGCCCGGCGCGCGCGGAACAGCACGATCACGCGCGCCATGCAGATAAGCGCTTCGCATGCCAGCCAGGCCAGGAATTCAGGGCGCCACAGATGAATGGTGATGACCGTGGCCACCATCAGCGTATTGAGAATGCCGCCGAAGAAAATCGATAGCGTGCCGAACAGGCTGCCGACCAATGCTTCGCGAATCTCGGAGGGCACGTCGCGGCCAGGCTCCGCAAGCCAGCGCGTGAAGCGCCAGCGCGGCGCGCTGTAGGCCTGACCCGACAGGAACATGGGGGAGTAGCTTTGACTCATTGCGCAGACATTCTGCCAGAGCCACGCTACGCCGCGTGCACCGAAAAGGGGGGTATTGCCGTGGAGCGTCCACGACAGCTTGCATCAAGCGACCCGATTTTTACACTGCGCTATACATGCGGTCAGCGAAATTTCACACTCCGCGATTTGAATGAAACGACGCGATGATATAGAAATTAATAAACGCATTGGGGTGAATATGGATGATTATGTTCATCGTCAATGGCCATATTAAATAAAATCGCGATCTCATTATCTGAATGGCCAGATATGTGCGGGTTCGCGAACCAGGGAATTTTCGCATGACGCAGATACGCCGCTGCATCGGACCAGTCATGCGAATCAAGGCAAGACCGCGCCGCATTTACGCAACCGTGCTGGCGAGCCTTGCAACGTCCGCGCACTCGGTCACCATAGTCAGCCCGAGCACGACCGGCATCACGCTTTCCAGCGATACCGAATACCGGCTCGAAGCAGGCAGCACGGTAACCACTACGACTGGTGACGCGATTGCGGTGCAAGGCATTGCGCCGGCAACTTTCAGCAATGCGGGTTCGATCCTTGGCTCGACGGACAGCCGGGCGTCGGGCATCAGCTTCCATGTGCCCGGTTCATTCACCAATGAAGCTACCGGACTGGTTCATGGCATGACGTTCGGTGTACTGATGACGGGCGGTGGCAGCGGCAACAATGTGGTCAACCATGGCGACATCAGCGTGCAGGCCAGTCATGCAATTTATTACGATACCAATACCAGTGGGACAGTCGATAACTATGGCACGTTGAATAACGGTACCGCAGGATCGGTGCATTCCAGCGCCGATGGCGTATATGTGCATACCACCGGTAATGTCACGATCAATAATCATGGGGGCGCGGTAATCAAGACTGGCGTCAACGACACGAGCTACAGCTTCGGCGTCATCGTCGAACTTGGCAATGTTGTGATCAATAACGACGGGTTGATCGACGGCTTTGCCGGTGGCATCCGCAGCACGACCGGCAATCCGATCCAGATTGCCAACAGCGCAACCGGCACGATTCACGGCAACGCGGGACCCGGCGTACAGGTCGCGCACGACGGTGTCATTACCAACAACGGCGCGGTGGCCAGCGTGAAAAGTCCCGCCATCGTGCTTACCGGCGCAAACAACCGCGTGATACTGGGCACCGGGTCGCGGCTCGATGGCAGCAACAACGTAGCAATCTCCAGCCAGGGCACTGGCAACACCATCCTGCTGGAAGGCAGCGGCAATGAGGACGGCGATTTCATTGCCACGCAAGGCAATGGTTTCGCCACACTAACGGCGAATACGGGTAGCGACTGGACGCTGGCCGGCAATGCCAGCATGAGTGGAAGCGCCGCAGCGACGGTTTCGGTGGCAGGAAGCCTGACGCTGGGCGGCACCGTCGCCATCGACGGCGGTGGTGGTACCACGGTGGGCAGTGGCGGGCGGTTGACGTTGGGTACGGGTGGCGCCGGCGGAATGGTGACAGGCAATATCGCCAACGATGGCACCATCGTCGCGCGCCGCAGCGACAACTTCCAGATCGCGGGACTCCTGAGCGGTGCGGGGACGCTGGTCCAGTCAGGCAGCGGCATCACGGCCTTGACCGGGGCCGGATCGACCCAGGGCGCGGTCTCGGTGGAAGCCGGCGCGCTGCTGTTTGCGCAGAACGGCTCGTTTACGGCGACTGGTGACTACACCACGGCGGCGGGCGCGACGACGGCGATATCGGGCAAATCCACGCTGGTAGTCGGTAACCGGTTCACAACCAATGGGACCCTCGACGTCGCGGTGGGCAGCAACAAGCAGGACATTACGGCCAGCACGGCGACTATCGGGCCTGGGGCGGCATTCAACCTGATTGGCTACACCGCGGCGGCCACGGCCAGCGTTTCGGATCTGGCATCGAGCGCGTTCACGGTGATCCATACCACCACGGCCAATGGCTTGAGCGGGACGTTCCAGACGGTGCGGCTCGGTGGCACGGCAAGCACGGTCGACTACCTGACCCTGACGTCGACTTACACGCCGCAGAACTTTGTCGTGGGCCTTGGGCTTACCTGGTACGCGGCCCACAGTACGTCGCCGCAGACCGCGGCCGGCACATTCACGCTGGCGAATGCCGCCGACAGCTTCGAACTCGATGCCGTGCTGGTCGATCAGGCGCCCAACGACGTGACTGGCTGGGATGGCCGGACGCTGACCAAGGCGGGTCCGGGCACGCTGCAGTTGTCCAAGCCCAGCCGCTATACGGGCGCCACGCTGATCGAGGGCGGGACGTTGCTGGCCGGTGTGGACAACGCCGTTGCCATGAGCGAGCGGGTAACCGTCAATGCGGGCGCCACGCTTGATCTCAACGGCTTCGACCAGACCGTGAACAACCTGTCAGGCGCCGGCACTATCGCGCTCGGTAGTGCAACGCTAACCGTCAACCATGCGCTCGACGGTGTTTTCGATGGCGTAATTGGCGGGACCGGTGGTCTCGGCAAAACTGGCGCGGGCGCATTGACGCTGACGCGTGATCAGACCTATGGCGGCAATACCACGGTCAATGCCGGCGCGCTGATCCTGGACAATGGCGCGCGGCTGCTCAATACCGCGCAGGTGACAGTGGCACAAGGTGCAACGCTGGGTGGTTACGGTGGGGTCGGAGGCACGGTCATCAACCACGGGGTACTCGCGGTGGCCGATGCGGCCCCGGGGTTTTCGAGTCGTCCGGCCGGCGGGTTCGTGGTGGGCGGTTCGCTGGTGAACTACGGCGAAATTCGCATGGGCAGTCCGGTACCGTCGAGCAGCTTGACGGTCAATGGCAATTACACCGGCAACGATGGCCGCATGACGCTGTTCACGGCGTTGGGCGACGATGCCTCGGCAACCGACCGGCTGGTGGTGCATGGCAATACTGCCGGGCAGACATCGGTGAGCATCCGCAACGCCGGCGGCACGGGCGCGCAGACCATCCATGGCATCCGCATCGTACAGGTGGATGGGCAGTCCGATGGCCTGTTCATGCTCGACGGACGCGTGGTGGCGGGCGCGTATGAGTACAGCCTGTACAAGGGCGGAGTGAGTTCGCCCGATGATGGGGACTGGTATCTGCGTTCACTGTCGACCGAGCCGACACAGGTGCCACGCCCGGAAACCGGCGCGTACCTTGCCAATCAGCTCGTGGCGCAGGCGATGTTCGCGCACACCTATCACGATCGTGCCGGATGGCCGGACGCGCTTGGTGCAGATGGCGGGGTACGTGCCATACCGAACGGCTGGGCCCGCATAGCGGGCGGTCATGCCGATGGCAATGCGGCGGGCGGCGGCATCAGCGAGTCGGCCGACACCTTCGTGATGCAGGCGGGCATCGACCTGCTGCACCGCGTAACACTGTGGGGCCGGTGGCAGGCCGGCGTGATGGCTGGCTATGGCACGTCAACCACGCACGCCAGCGCGCGCGGCAATCCTGCCATTGCACGCGGCACCGTGAACGGCGTAGGCGCCGGAATCTACGGTACATGGCATGGCAATCCGGATCGGACCGATGGCCCATATGCCGATACGTGGGTGCAATACGGCAACTTCGACAACACGGTAAAGGGCAACGGGCTCGCCGGTGAGAACTATGCGAGCCAGGTCTGGTCAGGCTCGCTCGAAGCCGGCTGGGCGATTCCGGTTGGCCACACTGGTAGCGGCGTAGTGCAAGTCGAACCGCAGTTGCAACTGATCTACACGGACTATCGGTCGGGGCGCCATGCCGAAGCCAACGGTACGGTGGTCGAGGGCCGGGAAAGCGGCGGACTGGCAACGCGACTGGGGGCACGCCTGTTCCACGTACCGAATGCCGGCGCCGCGCCTGCTTGGTCGCCCTATGTGGAACTCAACTGGTGGCACAACAGCCGCGGCAACGTCATAGCCTTCGACAACGTCGCGGTAGCCCAGGATGGCCCTCGCAACCGCGTCGAGACAAAGGTCGGAGCCCAGGCACAGATCGGCCGGCACTGGCGCATGTGGGGCAACATTGCCTATCAGTACGGCAACGGTGGGTACGAAAGCATCACCGGACTGCTTGGCGTTCGGTACATGTGGTAACTGCCGCAGTGCAGCAGTCGGGCGAGTGACTTTGGCGGCCGCTGCATGCAGGTTTACCGTGCCTTTTCGGGCCGCGCTTATATCCTTACATGGAAAACAACCCGCAGGAGAGGACGATGCAAGCGAGGTTTGCGCGCGGCATTGCGCAGACGCCACTGACGGTGGCGGCCCGGGAATATCCGCTGGCGGAGGAGGCCGCCATGCCCGAGGTCGGCGACCTGGTGACGGTCTACAGTCAGGACCTGGAAACCGAATTCAGCATCCGCCTGAACGCCGTGGCGGGGCCCGATCTCTGGTACGGCGTGATCTATGCCATCAACCGCGGCGCGGAGATGCTGGTCGTAGCGGAAGGGCTCGAACTCGACGACGTGGTCAGCGTGCGACGACAGGAAATTGCGTCGGTCATCAAGGCAGACCATCACCATTGAATGTTTTAGTCGGCAGGCAGGGCGGACAGCGGACGTTGCCGCCCGGGCCCGGCTGAAGGTATGCTGCGTGCGCAGATTCGTGTCAACGCACGCCTTCCCGGCCGGTAGCCGTACTCATGTCCTCTTCCTTTACACCCTCCGCGACCACCCGCTCGTTTATCGCAGGCCCCGCGGGGCAGCTCGAAGTTCTTGTCGATACGCCCGCTGGCACGCCACTCGGCGTTGCCGTGGTTGCGCATCCGCACCCGAGCCAGGGTGGTACCGCCGAGCACAAGATTCCTCAATTTCTGGCGCGCGCATTGCAGGCGCATGGTTTCCTGACGCTGCGGCCGAACTACCGCGGCGTGGGGCAGAGCGAAGGGCAGTACGACGAAGGCAATGGCGAAACCGACGACGTGATGGCGGTGATCCGTCATGTTCAGGCCGAGCATCCCGCGCTGCCATTGGCGCTCGCCGGTTTCTCGTTCGGCGCGTTTGTCCAGACACGCGCTGCCGAACGCCTGGTCGCGGCCAACGAACCGATCGCCCACCTGATCCTGACCGGCATGCCGGCTGGAGCGTTGTCGGAAACGCTGTCCTATGACACGCCGGTGGTACCCGCCAATGCGCTGATCGTGCATGGCGAAAGCGACGAACGTGTGCCGCTGGCCAATGTCTTCAACTGGGCGCGGCCGCAGGAATTGCCCGTGGTGGTGTTGCCGGGCGCGGGCCATTTCTTCACCGGCAAGCTGCAGGGCCTGAAGCGGGTGGTAGAGGGCTACCTGAACCGTCCCGCTTCGTAGATGCTGGAAGTCAGAACTGGTAGTTGATCGAAATATCGCCGGTCAGGCTGGTCGAGTGCGACGTTACCGGGCTGCTACGCGCATCGCCCACCAGTGCCGATACGCCGATGTCGGCCGTGGTAAACCAGTTCTTGCCGAAGAACCACATCGCCGAGATCCCGCCGCCGTACGACTTGATGCCGGCGCTGGCGCGGTGCTGCGGTAACCCCGAGCGGGCCGACTGATCGGCCGACACGCCGTACCAGCGGCTCATGTAGGCGGAATCGGCAAAGGTCATGGTGGGGCCGGCGAACCAGAAGAACTTATCGTTGCTGCCCGGTAGTGGCATATAGGCGCCGATATCGCCGATGACGCCGTTGGCACCGCCGAACTGCCGCCGGATGTTGGCGCGGACCACCAGCGGGAATTCCTTGGAGACCACGTATTCGGCGAACAGCTTCGACTCCAGCGCCATGCCGATATTGCCGAGCCCGCCCAGGTGATCATGGTCGTGTTTCTCGCGGCGACCGAAGTCATAGGTCAGCGCAATACCGGCCCGCACGTGGTCGGAATGGATGATGTTCCAGCCCAGGCCCTCGCCGGTCGACAGGAAAGCCAGATCGCGATAGCGGACGTCGATGGTCGGGCCCGCCAATACAAAGTAGTTACTGGTGCCTTCGTAATACGGCCGGAGGCTGGCGGCCGCGCCAACGCGGACTTCCCATTTCTGCGGTTCGCCTTCGAACATCTTCTCCAGCGGCACACCCACCGAGTACTGCCATTCGGCCAGTGGCGCCGGGGTTTGCGCGTGGGCACGCTGGGAGCCCAGCATGGCCAAAGCCGCCAGCAGTACCGGCGCGAGCCAGCGGACTGCCTGTGCCAGTTGGGTGGATCTTGTGAACTGGCGCCACAGGCTCGGGCACTGCGGGGTGGTCGACAACACTTGGGCTCTCCGGTCTTCAGGTTGCCCCGGACGGGGCGGAATCGACAACTAACGGGGCAGCACGCCGTCTGGATGACGGCAACTTATCATTTCACCGAAGTCGCGGGCCCACAACTTCCATAAGTCCCACAACCGTGTAGGAAGGGCGCCGATTTCCACGTTCGTCAGCCGTCTGAATCCGCTTGCGCAGCCTCGACCGGTTCAATCGGAGCCCATACTTTCGTCGCTACGCCAGTCGCTCCGCATGATCAGGAACGTAAACGACGTGGACCAGCCAATCAGGATCAGGCCAACCAATGGTTGCACCGACGCCAGCAATCGTAGCGGCCCAAGCGGAAAGATATCGCCAATGCTTTGCGTGGTGAACGTTTCGAGCGAGAAATAGATGTAGGCAATCGCGCCATGCTCGCGCATGCCGCTGAGCCGGCCAATGCCGAGGATGTCGGCACCCAGCCAGTAGCCGGCGCTGAACACGATGGCTTCAACGCAGTGGGTGATGATGATCAGCACGATGACCGCGCCGATATTGAGCTTGCCGCTGAGCCGCTTCGGGTGAAACGCCGAGATCAGTCGCAGGGCTTCATAGTGGATGCCGACGCAGAGCACGGTCAGCGTGGCGGTGAGCCCGACGGAGATCAGGTAGTTGAGCGGGGTTTCAAACATTGTCCGGCGTCGTGGCGGGTTCGAACGATTCGAACGGTAGACGGCCAGACTATACGGCGGTTTGCCGTGTGTAAATCCATGTTCGGGCACAGGCGCGCGAACATGATGGCCCGCCAGGGACGACGAGCCCATATGCGCAATCGCCAGGAATGCCGGTCTGTCAGTGAGACCGGGCGCAGTCCTGGCGATTGGTGCGTGCCGGTATCAGACCGGCAATGCCGTGGCGACGAGTGCCGCCGCGGCGCCGCTGGCGGCACTGAGTGCCAGCCAGCCACCCAGAAGCAGGGCGCTGTTCTTGAAGCTCATGATGGACTCCGGTTCATGGTTACCGAAGCCCATCGGGCTCCGGTTACTGCTGGTTTGCCGCTTGCATCCGGCGGGCCTCAGGCCTTGGCGCCGTCGGTGTAGACGTCGGGGGTACGGGCGCCGTCGTAGTACGGGCTGCGCGGTTCGTTCACGCCACGGGCACCGTCGTAGTACGGGTCAACCTTGCGGGCCGGGCTGGCAGACACGCCCACGCGGTCCAGGCCGGCTACGATGCGTGCGCCATCGGTGTACGGATCAGCCTTGCCAACCTTGGCGCCGTCGGTGTACGGGTCAGCCTTGCCAACGCGTGCGCCTTCGGTGAACGGGTCGAACTTGCCGGCGCGTGCACCGTCGGTGAAGGCGCTGCGCTGGTCGTTCACGCGGTAGGTGTAGCCGTAGACTTCGCCGGCCTTCTGGACGGCGGGGGCGGCTTGGGCGGCACCGGCAACGAATGCGGCTGCGAGGGCGGCGGCGGTAACGAGGGTCTTGGCGTTCATGATGCTCTCCTTGCTAAGTGCCCGGGCGGTCTCGTCTGTTGGTTCGGATCGCGGGGGCAGTGTCTATTGCGTTTGCGGATCTTCTTTCTTGCTGCTATCTACTGGTAGGTAGGTGCTTGGGGCTAAAAAAAAAGACCGCTTCCGGTATTACTGATTGACTGCCTGGTGTTGCGTGGATCGGTGCCTGCTGCGTCCTGCTGTGTGCTGCGTGCGTCGTCCATGGCTCGAATAGTATCTACTACTAGATAGACAAGCAAGGGGAATTTGCAGTGCACAATCATAAGAACGCCAAATCGATGCGGTATCGGTTTGCTCAAGCCGTGAAAGTTTGAGCTTTGGCAGCGATAACCCGTTGATTTATAAAAATAAATAAATCAAGGCTATCGCTGCTCGGCAGCAATTAGAGTAAATACTCTATTTTTTAGTGTCGCGCTGATTGCGTTGGGCAACCAGCCCCAGCAGCAGGATCCGCGTATGTTCCTGTAGTACATCCTGCACCCGCTGGGTCTCGGCTTCACCGTAACCCTCCCACTCCAGCGCGCGCAGCACGTGTCGGCGCATCACCTTGAAGGCCGCGATCTGGCTATCGATGGCGATAGTGCGGATGCGGGTGTTCTCGTCGGTAGCGGGCTGGCCCAGCAAGCGGCCAATCAACGCGGACGTCAGCGCAAACAGGCGCCGGTTGATGCCGGCATCGATGCGCTCGAATGCCGTGGGCGGCCCCAGGCCCGCGCGCTCGCGCGCCATGAATTGGCGCCAGTGGTCAGTCTCGGGACATTCGTACAGGAACATCGCAAAGCGCGCCTGCAGTGCCAGATAGGTGTCGATCAGTTCGGTATCGGTCGCGTCCGGCCGGGCCAGCACCGCCTCTGCCTCGACCACCACATCCTGCACCATGGCAAATGCACGCTCGACGAAGTAGTCGATGCACGCCAGGTACACGCCTTCCTTGTTGTCGAAGTAGTACTGCAGCGCTGGCGCGTTGACGCTGGCCTCGCGTGCGATATCGCGCGTCGATGCGCCATCGAAGCCATGCACTGCAAACAGACGCATTGCCGCTTCAATGATGCGCGCCCGGGTTTCTTCCCCACGCTGGTAGCCGCCCTCTGCCGCAGGCCTGTGTCGAGCCATCTTGCCGTTTCTCCGTACCTGAACAGGGTGAAATATATCAGTTGACAGATTTCTTCCAAGTGGAATAATTGCGCAGCCTTCCCGACTCTCAGGTCTGCGTCTCATGTCCGCCCCCACTACTGCCGCACCCGCTACACCCGCAGGTGTGGCCCCTTCGTCTCATCCCTCCACCCGCGCCGCGCGCCGCCGGTCAATCCTGATCGGCATAGGCCTGTTGCTGCTGGCTGCCGCGCTCGCGGTCGGCGCACGCTGGTGGTTCCATGGCCGCTTTATTGAAAGCACCGATGACGCCTATATCCAGGCTGACAGCGTGACGGTTGCCCCGAAAGTCAGCGGCTATGTGGCCGAGGTCTACGTGCGGGACAACCAGCAGGTCAGCGCGGGCCAGGAACTGGTGCGGCTCGATAACCGGCAATACCAGGCGGCCTTTGACGAAGCCCAGGCTAACGTAGCATCGCGGCAGGCCGATGTGGCGCGCGCCGATGCCGATCTGCAACAGCAGAAGGCCAGGATCGCCCAGGCAGCAGCAGAAGTGGACGGCGCCCGCGCCAATGCGCGCTATGCCGCTTCGCAGGTGGAACGTTACGCGCCGCTCGTGAAATCGGGTGCCGAAACCGAGGAACGTACCGCCGAACTGCGCAATGCGCAGACGCGCGCCTCCACCACGCTGGCTGCCAATGAAGCCGCGCTGCGCGTGGAGCAAAGCCAGACCGTGACACTGCAGACCCGTCTGCAACAGGCCGGCGCCCAGCTGGAAGTTGCACAAGCCAGCGCGCGCAAGGCGAAGCTCGATCTGGAAGACACCATCGTGCGCGCCACCACGGCAGGGCGCGTGGCTGACAAGGGCGTACGCGTGGGCCAGTTCGCCCAGCCCGGTACGCGACTGCTGACCGTGGTGCCAGTGCAGGACCTGTACCTGACGGCCAATTTCAAGGAAACCCAGGTGGGCCGCATGCGCCCCGGACAAACCGTAACGCTGCACGTTGACGCGCTGTCCGGTGAACCGCTGCATGGCGTGGTCGACAGCCTGTCACCGGGTACCGGCTCGCAGTTCGCGCTGCTGCCTGCGCAGAACGCCACGGGCAATTTCACGAAGATCGTCCAGCGGGTGCCGGTGCGCATCCATGTGGATGTTCCTGGCGATGCGCGTCCGGTACTGGTGCCTGGCCTGTCGGTGGTGGTCGATGTGGATACCCGCGACCTGCAGCCGGCCAAGGCCCAGGCACCGAAGCTGGCAACCGGGGCCAGCCATGGCTGATGCCGGTGTTGCCGGTCATCATCAGGCAGAGCCGTTGGCACAGCAGCCAAACGCGTCCGCGGCCGACTGGATTGCAGTTGCCGCGGGCTCGCTGGGCGCCTTGCTGGCCACGCTCGACATCTCGATCACCAACTCGGCGTTGCCGCAGATCCAGGGGCAGATTGGCGCCGCGGGCACCGAGGGCACATGGGTCTCCACCGGCTACCTGATGGCGGAGATCGTGATCATTCCGCTGACCGCGTGGCTGACGCGCGTGTTCGGGCTGCGCCGTTTCCTGATGTGGAACGCGCTGCTGTTCACCGCTTTCTCAATGATGTGCGGCCTGTCGCATAGCCTGCCAGAAATGGTGATTGGCCGGATTGGGCAGGGGTTTGCCGGCGGGGCCATGATTCCGACCGCGCAAACCATCGTGCGAACCCGGCTGCCGCGTCACCAGATGCCAATCGGCATGTCGATGTTCGGCCTGATCGTGCTGCTGGGGCCATTGCTCGGTCCAGTGGTTGGTGGCTGGCTGGCGGAGAACATCAACTGGCGCTGGTGCTTCTTTCTCAATCTGCCGATCACGGCCGTACTGGTGCCGCTGCTGTACTTCGGGCTACGTGCTGAGCGGGCCAACTTCGAGGCGTTCTTCAAGGCTGACTGGCTTGGCATCGTCGGTCTCGCCATCGGGCTCAGCTCGTTGACCGTGGTGCTCGAGGAAGGGCAGCGCGAGCAGTGGTTCGAGTCGCAAACCATCGTCTACCTGTCCGTGCTGACGGCGATTGGGCTATCGATGATGCTGGTCAGCCAGTTCACGGCCCGTCAGCCCATCGTGCGGCTCAGGTTGCTGCTGAACAAGAACTACGCCAGCGTGATCCTGATCGTGTCGGTAGTTGGCGCGGGCCTGTATGGCGTGTCGTACCTGCTGCCACAGTTCCTGGCCACCATTGCCGGCTATAACGCCGAGCAGGCCGGCGGGATCATGTTGATATCGGGCCTGCCCGCCTTCCTGCTGATGCCGGTGTTGCCGCGCATCCTTGGCAAGTTCGACAGCCGCTGGCTGGTGATCACCGGGCTGGTCTGCTTCTTCGGCAGTTGCATGCTCGATATCGGCCTGACCGCCGACAGCGTTGGCCATGATTTCACGGTGTCGCAGGTGCTGCGCGGCTTTGGCCAGATCCTGGCCATGATGCCGCTGAACCAGGCCTCGATGGCTGCGGTGGCCACGCATGAGGCTGGCGATGCCGCCGGCCTCTACAACATGGCACGCAACCTCGGCGGTTCGATCGGCCTGGCTTTGCTCGGCACGTTGATCGATCGCCGCAATGCGTACCACGATGCGGTGATTCGTGAGTCGGTCACGGCCAACAGCTCGATCGGGCAGGACCACATGACGTCGAGCATCGCCGGCTTCGTGGCGCAAGGTGGTGATTTTGCCCACGCGCAACTGCAGGCCGTTGCACAGCTGAGTGGCCAGATTGCGCGACAGGCCGCCGTGATGACCTTCTCCGAAACCTTCTTTGCCCTCGGTATCGCCTTGCTGTGCTGCGTGCCGTTGGCCCTGCTACTCAAGCAGCCCCGCCCGGGCGCGCCCGTATCCACCGGTCATTGATCATGGTTGCTCTCAAACACGCCAGGCTGCCGAGCCTGGTTGCGCTGGCCGCAGCGCTGCTTGCCGCCGGCTGTACCGTCGGCCCCGACTATCGCAATGCGCCCCAGGTGGCCGCCAATGCCATCGACGCGGGCAAGTTTCCGCATGCCCCGACAGTGGCTGACAGTACCGTGCCGGGCGTGGCGGACTGGTGGCACGCCATGGGCGATGCGCAGCTCGATGGGCTGATCGAAACGGCACTCAAGGACAGCCCCGATATCGATGCCGCGCGTGCCCGCGTGCGGCAGGCGCGTGCGGGACTGGACAGCAACAAGGCCAACCTGCTGCCCAAGGTGGGCTTCGACGCCGCCATGCTGCGCACGCGTTCGCCCGATCTGTCCGCGTTGTCGGGCGGATCTTCCGGCGGCGGTCGCGGACCGTTGTCGCTCTACATTGCCAGCTTCGATGCAAGCTGGGAAATCGACCTGTTCGGCGGCACACGCCGCTCGATCGAGGCGGCGTCCGCCGAGGCCGACGCTGCGTCAGCGCAGCTGGCCGATGCCCATGTGCAACTGGCGGCCGAGGTAGCCCAGGCGTATGTGTCGCTGCGTGAGCAGCAGGCCAGCCTGGCGCACCTGCAGGACTCGGAGAAACTCGAAGCCGACATGCTCGACCTCACGCAGCAACGTCGCGCACGCGGCGTGGCTTCGCAACTGGAAGTGGAGCGGCTGCTTACGCAGCTGGACAACACACGTGCGCAGATGTCGCCCGTGCAGGCCAGCATTGCCGAATCGTTCGACCAGCTTGCGCTGCTGACCGGCCGCGCACCAGGCGAGCTCGATGCCGAGTTGGCCGCGCCCAAGCCGCTGCCTGCCGTGCCGGAAACGGTGGCAGTCGGCGATCCGGCCGCGTTGCTGAAAGCACGCCCCGATATTCGCGCGGCCGAGCGTCGGCTGGCATCGAGCACGGCACAGATCGGTGTACGCAAGGCCGACTGGTTCCCCAAGCTGTCGCTGCTTGGCTCGCTTGGTTTCAGCGCCATGGACCCCGGCCATCTGGTGCGCAAGGACAACGGCACATGGCTGACCTTGCCGCGCCTGCAATGGAATATCCTCGACTTCGGCCGTGTGGCCGCAGGCGTGGACAGTGCCGAAGGCGGCCGCGACGAGGCATTTGCAAACTACCGGGGCACGGTACTGAAGGCACTGCGCGATGCCGACGTGGCGCTGTCGCGCTACGGTCACCAGCGCGAACACGTGGTGGTACTGCGCCGCGTCGAGGCTTCCGCCGAACGCGCCTCAACGCTGCAGCAGCAGCGTTACCGTGCCGGCACGGCCAGCATGCTCGAATGGCTCGACGTCGAACGCACACGCGTAGTGGCCCAGCAGGACCGCATCTCGGGCGACGCAAACCTGCTCAAGGACTATGTGTCGCTGCAAAAGGCGCTTGGACTGGGATGGCAGACGGCAGCACCGGCTTCCTGACGTAATTCCCCGGTGTTCTCCCCTCTCCCGCAGTGCGGGAGAGCGGAGCAAGACACCCACCCCTTGCCGGATAAAACCCGACACGCAAACCAGACGGAAACGGCTGTTCCATTGCGCGGTCACCACTGCAGACTGCCAAGTGGATAGAATCGCCGTGGACCGTCACGTCTGCGGCGCTGCAACTTGTTAACAGCGGCGGGAGGTGTGGCATGGAAAAGGGGAGACCGGGCACCCATGCACTTCAATGCCAACGACAGCATCCTGCTCAACATCCTGGCGAGCGTGATAGTCGTGCTGGCCGGCACGTTGCTGGTCAAGCTGATCAACCGATTCTTCACGGCGCGGCTGCAGGCGGACAATCGCGGCAGCTATCGCGCCTGGACCGTGGCATCGCGCAACCTCGTGGCGGCGGTGGTCTTCCTGCTGCTGCTGGGCATCTGGGTTTCCGAGCTCAAAAGCGTGGCGATCTCGCTGGCGGCGTTCGCGGCGGCGCTGCTGCTGGTCGGCAAGGAACTGGTGATGTGTTTCCTGGGTGCGTTCATGCGCATGATCACGCGCCCGTTCCAGCTTGGCGATCTGGTCGAGATCGGTCCGTTTGGCGGCGAGGTCATCGACATGGATGTGATGTCGACCACGCTGGTGGAGGTTGCTGCGGCGCGTCAATACACGGGTTTCACGGTGCAGGTACCCAACAGCATGCTGCTGACCACCGCGGTCCGCAATCACTCGCAAGCGGGTGCCTATACGCTGGACATGGTGCGGATTCCACTCGAAGTGGGCGAGGACCCCGATGCGGTCGAGGCACTGCTGGTACAGGTTGCGCGCCGGGCGTGCGAAGGCTTCATGGAGGAAGCCGGACGCACGCTGCGGCGTTACGGCGACATGCGGTTCGTCGACCTGTCGCAGTTCGAGCCACGCGTGATGTTCGAACCGTTCGATGTGAACCGCTACGACGCCATCGTGCGGTTTCCGGTCCCGGTCAGCTCCCGCCTGTCGGTGGCGCAGCAGATTGTGCGTGGCTACTATCGGGAGCGGGCAGCGCACAAGCTGGCGGTCGCAGGCCATCGGGGAGATGAACATGGCGCAGGCGCTGAGCGAATGGGCGAGCAATAACGGAGCGCCGCCGGCCTTCCGCTGGCGATATGGCGGCCGTTCCCTGGTGCTGCTGATTGCGTGCATGGCATGGCTTGGCCTGCTGACCGGATGTGCCAGCCTGCCGGCCAATGCCGGGCGAACACCAAGCTACGCCGTCGCCGCAAACAGCGACACCACGCTGGCACGAGCCTTGGCGCCACGCCTGGCGCAGAATCCCGGGCAATCGATTTTCTATCCGCTGGGCTCCGGTCCCGATGCGCTGACCGCGCGCATGGCGCTAGCACGCGCCGCCCAGAAGACGCTGGACATGCAGTACTACATCTACGACGTCGATACCACGGGCAGTGCGCTGCTTGCCGAAGTCATCGACGCCGCGGATCGTGGCGTGCGCGTGCGCATCCTGATGGACGACATCCATACCGGCAAGCAGGACAAGACCTGGGCCGCGCTCGACTCGCATCCCAATATCGAGGTTCGCATTTTCAATCCGTTTGCCAATCGCGGCGCACGTTGGGCCGAGATGCTGTACGACTTTGGTCGCGTGAACCGCCGCATGCACAACAAGCAGATGACCATCGACAATCTGGTGACGGTGGTCGGTGGCCGCAATATCGGCGATGCCTATTTCTCGGCCAAGCCCGACATGAGCTTCAGCGATCTCGATGTCCTGGTGGCCGGTCCCGTAGTGCCGGCTGCAAGCAAGGTGTTCGACGCGTACTGGAACAGCGAGAACGCGTATCCGATCGCCACGCTCGCCAAGGAAAGCAAGGAGGCACCGGCCGAGCTGGTCCGGTTCCGCAAGCAGCTCGAGGCCAAGGGTGACATGGCCAAGGCCAGTCCGCTGGTGCAGGAACTGCTTGATGCGGGCCTGGCGCGCGGTATCGAGATGGGGCACCTGCCCGGTTTCATGGGCGGCGCGCGCGTGATTGCCGACAAGCCGGACAAGATCGAGGATGATCCCGACGATCCGTCCACGCATGCAATTCCGCAACTGCGTGCGCTGCTGGAAAAGGCTGAGCGTGAACTGGTATTGGTGTCGCCGTACTTCGTACCCGACGACGAGAACGAGAAATGGCTGGCTGACATCGTCAAGCGCGGCGTGGTGGTGAAGGTGCTGACCAATTCATTCAGCGCCACAGACGTGGCTGCCGTCCATGCCGGCTATGCACCCCGCCGCAAGGCACTGCTGCGTGCGGGTGTGGAACTCTATGAACTGAAACCCACTGCCAATGCCGAGCTGGCGCGTAGCCGCGCGCCCAAGAGCCGCATGTTCGCCTCAAGTCGCGCCAGCCTGCACGCCAAGGCCTATGTGGTGGATCGGCACCTGCTCTTCATCGGCTCCCTGAACCTGGACCCGCGCTCGATCAAGCTCAACACCGAAATGGGCGTGGTGCTGGATAGCCCCGCACTTGCTACGCAACTGGTGCAGGACATGGACAAAAACCTGATGGAGATCGCCTGGCGCGTGCAACTGAAGAAAGACCAGAACGGCGGCGAATCCCTGACCTGGACCACCATCGAGAAAGGCAAGGAAATTACCTACGACAAGGAGCCGGGGATGAGCGTGTGGCAACACATGGGCATTGGCATCCTGCGGGTCCTGCCAGTGGAAGATCAGCTGTAGCAAAGAGCATCATGCGATTGCAATGAATCCGGAACAGGGGTTGTGATTCACAGTGAAATGTGAGCATTATTAAATAATCTCTCCGAAAAAAAATACCTGTCCCCGAAATGAGATCGACCTGTAATTGACGGAAAAGCAACGTCAATTAACTTATCTTCGATGTCTGTGGCTGTTTCGTCAGATTAATGTTTGATGTCTTCTGAACATTAAAACTCCGACGCGAGGTCCAGGCATGAAAAGGTATCTGTATTCCCCATGGGCGATTGCCATGCTGGCGGGTGTGGCATTTCAGGTTCAGGCCAGGGTGGTCTCGCTGACGCCCAATGCAATTGGCGGAGGCGTCTTGCCCGATGGTCATGCGCATATCAGTTTCACAATGGCCAACGGCAACTGGACACCGCTGTTGTATTTGCCTGTCAAGCCGGCTGCCAATGCACGTGTGGACATCCGGACCTCGGCGCAATATGGCACCAGGCTGGATGCCTCGCGCACGGATCTTGGGGTCGCGTCGCTGGCGCTCGCGCGCAATGTCACTTATTCCCTCGAGTACCGATCAGGCAAATGGACTTTCGTCGGTCCTGCCGCGGCAAGGATGAATCCAAGGTCGTCGGGGGCGACCATACCGGACAATCCGGCGCTGATCACCTACTACGACGTTTGGGACGGCAACTGGGAAGGCAACATCGGGCTGCCGCAAGTGGCCGCCGATGGCAGCATCGTAGTCGTTCGATCGCGCGCGACGTGGGGCGCCAGCGTATCGCCGCAAGGGCGGCTTCATGCCAGTTCCGCTCGCCTTCGACACGGGGACGCCTATACGTTTTCATACCGCAATGCCATGGGTGGATGGGTGCTCGAGAACGCGCCGGTGCGGCGACTGCGGGCGCGTGAAATTGTGAACGGCATACCGAGTACCGGTTCCTCCAGCACGCTGGTGGAAATGTGGGACGGTAACTTTACAAGGTCCATTCGCTTGCCTGCGTCGGCTGGAGACCGGGACCGCATCACGATTCGTTCGCGCGCGACATGGCATGGCAGGATCGACAATGCAAACGTCGACTTCCCTGGAACCATGACAGTGCGGCGGGGCGACGAGTACCAGTTCATGTATGTTGCCGAGCGAGGCACCTGGGCGCTGATTGCCAGTCCGCAGACCTTCTTCCAGGCAATGAACGTGGCAGGCGGCTTCCTTCCGGCAACCCGACACCCGCGCATGGTCGTCAACGTTGCCGACGCAAACTGGGTGCCGGTGCTGACATTGCCGCAACAGCGCCGCGAGGGCGATCGCGTGATTGTAAAGACCGCGGCAATGTATCCGGTCACGGTGCGCAGCGAGCAGGGTGGCTTTCCGCGGCTGACATCGGGAGAAACTGCCGCTTTTGTGGCCGACGTCAATGGGACGTGGCAGCAGGAGACGCGGACCATTGACCTGCTGCTGCTTTACAGCGACAAGGCCGCGACGCTGCGCGGTGAAGGTGCCATGCGCACACGCTTGACGGAGTCATTGGGCATGACCAATGACGCGCTGGAGAATTCCCGTGCGAACTTCCGTTTCCGCGCAGTGGCAAACCGGAAGCTTGCGTCTCCTGACTCATGGATGACGCTGAACCACGCACTGGGCGGGCTGCGCAGCCACGCCGAGGCACAGCGGTGGCGCAATGAGTTGAAGGCCGACGGCATCTACTATGACGGGCATGAAAGTGGCTGCGGTCTTGCGTTTGTCCGTGGCAGCGCGACGACGATGGTGGCTAGTGGTTCCATCCATTGCGGCACGACGGTCATGCGTCACGAGTTGGGGCACAACATGGGTCTGCCGCATTCGGCGCGAGTTACACACCCCGGCACCATCATGAATGGCAATTCGAAGTCCTACTTCGCCGCGCCACATCTGTATTCCTCGCTTGGTCTGTCATTGACACCGGCAGGCGGCCGAAACGAGGTAGCGCAGATGAACGCTTACTCCGCCACTGTTGCCCGCTTCCGTTGACGGGAACGCGTGGTGAAACGCTTCAAGTTGCGGGCGGCCGTGCTGGTCTTCGCGGGCCTGGCTGCGTTGACGGTCGAATGGATTCGATCGGGGGGAATGGGACGCTCGGAAAGCGTTCCGGTAGAGGATGCGATGCCGCAGCCCGACGAGCTCGTCATGGCCCCGGTTGCGGCAACGCCCCTGGCCGAAGCTGAGACTCCATCTGCGGAGACCGAGGCTGACGTTCCCGACGCACCGGATGCCCCGGATTTGCCACGCCTGTTCCGGCTGACACGCGAAGCGCAGCGCCGCGACGGATCCTTTGCGGTGCAATGGGACCATGCACGTGTACAGGCACTTCGCCCGGGAGATGTCTTCGCGATCGATATGCCAGGTGGCGATGAACCGCACACCGCCCAGGTTGCTGGTGAGGAAAGCTTCGACGGTGGCCGCCGCCTGTCTGGAAGGATGCACGACGGCGGCATCGGGTCATGGCCATTCAGCCTGACGTTGTCGAGTGACGGCTATACGGTGGTTGGCAACCTGACGACAGCAATAGGGCATTTTTCTGTCGATGCCGACGCGAATGGCGGTCGACTGCGCAGTGCCGCGGAGGAAGAGTGGCAGAACGAGGAAAGCGAGGGAAGCGGGCATCCAGAGTAGTAGCGTGGATGTTTGGACACCCTGTACAACCTGCGCTCAGGTGGCAGGCGGAACATCAGAGCCGCTCGGGTGCAGCAACTGCAGCAGATACTCCTGCAGGCGCGACAGTTCCAGCGCCACGCCGCCGGGAAAGCCCTGCCGTCCGCCACGCTTGTCGATCAGCAGTTCACCGACAAAGCTCGATACCGCCGCGGCGTTGCCGAGCGCCGCCAACTGGTTTGCGATGCGTGGATAGGCGTGAAACAGCTCCAGCGGCCGGACTTCGCGCGGCAGGTAAGCCAGCCATTTGAGCGTTGCCGGCGTCAGGGACAGGGACAGCGGCCCCTCTGGCTGGCGTAGCTCGCTCCAGTCGACCAGGGTGGCGGCGGGCAGGTCGCCGTCCAGGGCCTTCTTGGCCTCTTCGACGGACACGAATTCGAACGACAAGGGATCCATGGCAGCGGGTTTCAGTAATGGCGCGCCGGTTCGATGGCACCCGTTCGGGTGAGATTCCGCGCCGTCACGCATCTTATCGGATCGGGTGCGGCAATTCTTGAGGGTTAAGACTACAGCGTTCCAAACGCACCACAGTCCTGTTTCTCATGTCAGGGCAAGCCATTGCTCATG
Organism: Cupriavidus sp.; assembly: GCF_057315035.1. Taxonomy (NCBI): domain Bacteria; kingdom Pseudomonadati; phylum Pseudomonadota; class Betaproteobacteria; order Burkholderiales; family Burkholderiaceae; genus Cupriavidus; species Cupriavidus sp. Next base: position 200,028 of record NZ_DBHKYV010000004.1, read on the forward strand.
GCAGGCGGGGCGGCGGGCGACCACACTGCAGGTATCAATCAAGGCCTGAACCGGAGCCCTGCCATGACCTGGAACCTGATGATCGATGCCGACTGTGTTCCCGTTACGCTGCGTGCCGGCGCCAGGGTGGCGTGCCGCACCGGGCGGCTATGGATCACGGTCGAGCATCGTCGCGCCGTGCCGTCGGAAGATATCGTCCTGCTGGCCGGACAGAGCCTTCAGGTGGACGAAGATGCCACGTACTTCCTTACATCCATGCGTGGCAGCGGTAGCGACGGGGTCGCGCTCTGCCATATCACGCCGGCACGCGACGAGCGGCTGGCGCTGCGCCTGGCGTAACGCGCGCCGCCTCCTCGCGGATCCACGCGGCCACATGTGCCACCTGTTCACGCGGTTGCTCCGTGGCATGGATCAGCCAGTATGCATTGGGGCTTGGCATGGCAGCGCCGGCAGTGGTCACAACGTTCAACTGGCCGCCTTCAATCAATGACTGAATCAGTTCCAGCCGCCCCAGCGCCACGCCTTGGCCAGCCAGCGCGGCGTGAATCATCTGGTCGTACTGGTTGAAGCGCAGGATGCCACGCCGGTTGGCCTGGCGGTATCCGTGCGCACTGAGCCAGTTGCGCCAGTGCAACCATGGCCGCGGATCATCGAATTCCAGCAGCGGCAGCTCGGCCAGTGCCTCGGCTGACGTTACCCGCGTGGCACCCAGCACGGGGTTTGCCACTGGCGCGATGGTTTCGTCGAACAGGTGTATGGCCTGCGGTGGCGCGGCGGACGCCGGGCAATAGCGAATGGCCAGGTCGATGCCATCCGCGCGCAGATCGCTGATCTGATTGCTGGCGGACAACCGTACGTCGAGATGTGGGTACCGGCGTTGCAGGCTACCCAGGCGCGGCAACAACCACAGGCCGGCAACACCGATGCTGGCCGTTACGGTGACCGGCTGCCGAGCGTCGCGCTTGCGGACTTCGGCGGCCACATCCTGTAGTTGCTGCACCGCGCCATCGGCGCTGCGAAACAGTCGCTCGCCTTCAGGCGTAAACGCAACGCCACGATGCTGGCGAACAAACAGGCTTACCTGCAGATGGTCTTCCAGTGCGCGGATCTGGCGGCTGACGGCCGATTGCGTCAGGCACAGGTCGTCGGCCGCCTGCGTAATGCTCATGCGCCGGCCTACGGCCACGAAGCCCTTGAGCAGATCGAGCGGGAACAGGCGGACGAGTGGGACTGACATGACAAGCCTCTCGGGCACTTGCAGGGACAGTCATTACAGCATGAATGCCGGCACGGTGCCATTCCCTGTAAGCATGGCAAAGCGCCTGAAATCTCGTTTGTGCTGGTGCCGGCAATCGCATGAAATAAGGGCACTTTCAATCTTGATGTCGAGGTGATGCCATGACGGAACGCGCATCGTCACATGAAGGAAGCGCATTGCATGCGACACCTTCCGCGCCCTGGTGGCGTGACACATTCTTCCTGTTGCTCGCGGCCGGGCTCGTGATGGGCATGGCGCTCGGGGTTCGGCATGTGCAAGGCCTGTTCATGCTGCCGATCGTTGCGGAACGCGGCTGGACACGCGAGGCATACGGCTTGGCGATGGCCGTGCAAAACCTGGTGTGGGGTATCGCCCAGCCGTTCACGGGCATGGTGGCCGACCGCTTCGGCTCGTGGAAGGTGATGCTTGGTGGACTGGTACTGTATGCGGCGGGCTTGTGTGGCATGGCCATGGCGCCGTCGTCGGCAACGTTCGTGCTCACGGCTGGAATCTGTATTGGCATCGCCCAGTCGGGTACCACGTTTGGCGTGGTGTATGGCGCATTGAGTCGCATGGTTCCGGCCGAACAGCGCAGCCGCACGCTGGGCATTGCCGGTGCGCTAGGTGGTATCGGGCAGTTCCTGATGGTGCCTTCCGCGCAGGCATTGCTGTCGCAGGTGGGTTGGCAGCCTGCGCTCATGGTGTTCGCCCTGCTGATGGTCCTACTGCTGCCGATGGCGTTGCCGTTCCAGGATCAAACGCCGGCAACCGAGGTGGCGGGCAGTCATCCAGCAACGCATCCACCAATGCTGGCCTCGATCCGCGAAGCATTCAGCCATTCCGGCTTCTGGCTGCTCAATCTCGGCTTTCTTGCCTGCGGGTTCCAGTTGGCCTTTATCGCCAACCACCTGCCGGCCTACCTGCGCGACAAGGGCATGCAGCCGCGTAGCGCGATGATTGCGCTGGCCCTGATCGCGCTGGCCAATATTGCCGGCACCTATGTATTTGGCTGGCTTGGCGGGCGCCATACCCGGAAGTACCTGCTGGCCGGTATCTATCTGGCGCGCACCTCGGCAATGGCGCTGTTCGTGCTGTTGCCGCTAAGTCCCGTAAGCCTGTACGGGTTTGCGGTGGTCATGGGATTCCTGTGGCTGGGCACCGTGCCGCTGACCAGCGGCATAGTTTCGCAGGTGTTTGGTGTGCGCTATATCACCACGCTGTTCGGTTTTGTCTTCTTCGGCCACCAACTGGGCTCGTTCCTCGGGGTGTGGTTGGGCGGGGTGGTATTCGAACTCACCCATTCCTATGATCTGGTGTGGATGGGTGCGATGGCGCTTGGCGTCATTGCGGCTGCGTTGCACTGGCCAATCGATGACCGCGAGATCGTGCGCGTGCCTTGGCAGGGCGTACGGACCTGAGGGAATAAAACGTCGGCCTGAAGTGTTTACGTGGCAGGCGGACCGCATGCCGGGCGCGGGGAGGTGGAGTATGCTTGGCATGTGGTTCCGCTGCGTCGTGTTACCGCGCGCCATTGCACGTTAAGGAGGCCGCCATGCCATTTCGATTTCGCGCCTGGATGGGCATTGCTGCCCTGGTGCTCGCAGGATGTTCCTCGTTGCAGCCCGTGGAAACCGGGCAAAAACTGATCGGCAGTCCGCAGGCTTCGGTCCGCGAAACGTTTGGTGCGCCAACCGATACGTTCCAGATGCCGAACGGCGCGCAGCGCTGGATCTATTCGAAGCAGCCCTACGGCTATGACATCTATGCGGCCGACTTCGACGCAGGCGGCAAGCTGACCAGCTTCCGCCAGATGCTGACCGAAAACGAGATCTACACCGCGCGCCCGGGTACCTGGACCAAGCAGGATGTACTCGAGCGCTGGGGCAAGCCCAAGGAGCCGATCCAGTACTACGCCTTGATGAAGCGTGAGGCATGGTCGTACCGGATGTACCTGCCCGGTTACTTGCCGGCTCATTTCAGTGCCTATTTTGATGAGAACGGCGTGCTCGATCGCACGATGATCATCCAGGACTCTCGCGGCGGGGAGCGCAGCCGCAAATAAGCCGGCACGCCAAACTATCGATGATTGAACAATAAAGGGGCTCTTGAGCCCCTTTATTGTTGGACGACTGCAACAATCCCGGCATCAGTCAAGAGACTCATTACAGACCCGTAATGTTGGTGGTATAAATGCGAACCATTCGTATTACTACTACTGTTTTCAAGTTTGGTCCCATGTAGTGCGGCCGGCACCGGCTCTGGAACCACGCATCAAGACCCACCAACAACAACACTCCCGGGATTCCCAATGTCTTTGCACCGTTCGTCCGACGGGCGCGCTAGCTTGTCCGCGCGCGTATCACGCCGTTCGCCGTATCACTTGCCGGTTCTGTCGCCTGTCGCGATTGCGGTGATGGGTCTGGCCCTGTCGTTGTCAGCACAAGCCCAGTCGCAGGCCAATGCCGACGCTACGGCCACGCTGCCCACGGCCACCGTGGTGGCCGACCGTTCCGGCGAAGCCGTCAAGGTCGAACGTGTCAGCAACGGTGCACTGGGGGACCGCAAGGCCGTCGATACGCCGTTCTCGGTCAACGCGGTATCGAGCGACGAGATCCAGCAGCGCATGGCGCAGACCGCCAACGACGTCTTCAAATACGATCCGGCGGTGCAGGTGCTGGGCGATAACGCTCGCACGGAAAACTCGTACTTCGCCGTGCGCGGGATGCGCGTGGACATGCTCAACGGCACCAAGATCGACGGCCAGAACTTCGTATCGTGGGATGCCGACATTCCGCTTGAACCGTTCGAGCAGGTGGAATTGCTCAAGGGACTGTCGGGCTTCATGTATGGCTTCGGCTCGCCGGGCGGCATCATCAACTACGTGACCAAGCGTCCCACCGACAAGCCGCTGCGCGAAGTGACGATCGGCTACCAGGCCAACAATGTGTGGAGCGAGAAGCTCGACGTGGGTGGGCGCTTTGGCATGGACGACCGCTTTGGCTATCGCATCAACGCGGTCAACGAAGAGGGCAACACCAATGAGCCGGGCGTGCATGTCCGCCGCCAGACGTTTTCGCTGGCCACCGACTTCCGCATCACACCGGACCTGACGTGGAATGCCGACGTCATGTACTGGAAGCGCAAGTCGCAGGGCACCATCTTCGGCCTGTCGTTCGGCACGGACACCATTCCGGCCGCCAGCAGCGTTTCGCGCAGCCTGGCGCAGCCGTGGTCGTCGCACGAAACCGATACGCTGACCGTGGGCACGGGCCTCGACTACCGCATCAACTCCGACTGGAAGACCAGCTTCAAGTACCGTTTCGCGCGCCAGAACCGGCTGAACGCGGACAGCTTCCTCTACGTCTTCGACAACAACGGCGACTTCTCGGATACCAACTACCGCTGGAAGACCGCCTACTACTACCAGGCGTATGACGCCATGGTGCAAGGCAAGTTCGATACCGGCGGCATCAAGCACGAGATCGTTGCCGGGTTGGGCTACCAGTCGCAGGTACGCGAACTCGACAACGGCCTTGGTGGCAACGGCATTGCCATGGGCGTCAACAATCTCTACAGCCCGGTGTCGCTGCCCGAGCAGGCGAGTGTGGGCAAGGACTACATTCCCTACCGTGACTACCGGATCCAGCAGAAGTCGATCTACCTGAGCGACACGATCCAGTTCACGCCGCGCTTCTCGGTGCTGGCCGGCGTGCGCTACAACAACTTCACGCAGGACAACTACGGTCCCGACGCGGTGCGCACGTCGCACTACAGCGCGAACCCGCTTACGCCGACCGTGGCGCTGATGTACAAGACCGACAATTTCTCGACGGCCTATGTCAGCTATGTGGAATCGCTGGAGCCAGGTGGCTCGGCAGGCGTGACCAATGTGAACTTCGGCGAAACTTTCGGCCCGCTCAAGAGCCGTCAGTATGAGGTGGGCTTCAAGACCGACCGCGAGAAGTGGGGCGCCAATGTGGCCCTGTTCCGCGTGGACAAGGGCTACGAATACACCAACACGTCGAATGTCTTCGTGCAGGACGGCAAGCAGCAGTTCACGGGTCTTGACACCAGCGGCTGGTGGCGTGTGGCGCGCGATGTGCGCCTGATGGGCGGCGTGCTCTGGCTGCACACCAAGACCAAGGATGTGGACGACCAGCTCGTCAACGGCAACCGGGTATTTGCCACGCCGAACTACATCGTCACAGGCCGCGTCGAATATGACACGCCGTTCCTCCCCGGCCTGACACTGTGGACCGGCGCCAAGGTCACGGGCTCGATGTACGTGAACTCGGCCAATACGCAGCAGATTCCGTCGTACACCACGGCCGACGTGGGCGCACGCTATACGACGCGCGTGCAAGGCAAGACGCTGACCGTGCGCGCTGCGCTGAACAACATGTTCGGCCGCCGCTACTGGACCACTACGTACGATGGCTTCGTACTGCCGGCGGCCACCCGCACGTTCCTGATGAACGCCTCGCTACAGTTCTGACGCGGCGGTGTTGTTTGCTCCCCTCTCCCGCAGCGCGGGAGAGGGGTTGGGGGAGAGGGCAATGCGGTTCAAATCGGCGACTTGTCTCAGCTTGCACCGCCAGCCTTCTTTCCCGTCCCTCGCCCTCTTCCCGCATCGCTGTGTTGCCGGCTGGGCAACGATAGTCCACGCAAGTTGCTCTTGCTCTGTTCCTGCATCTGACCGACGATTGCACCAAGGCATGGTTGCCGGTATCTGACCGTTGACGATCGGAACATGGAGGGAGCATTGGCGAAACGAATCCTGATTGCGGGCTTCCAGCACGAGACCAACACGTTTGCGCCGTCCAAGGCCACCTATGCCAGCTTCGAACGTGGTGAGGGGTTTCCGGCGCTGGCGCGTGGTGATGAAGTGCTGGCGTTGCGCGATGTGAACATTCCGGCCGGCGGTTTTATCCAGGCCGCGCAGCGCAACGGCTGGACGCTGTTGCCGGTGATCTGGGCGGGGGCGAGTCCGTCCGCGCATGTGACCGAGGATGCGTTCGAGCGCATTGCGGGCGAGATTGTCGATGCAGCGCGCGCAGGCGGTTTCGACGCGATCTATCTCGACCTGCACGGTGCGATGGTGGCCGAGCATGCCGACGATGGAGAGGGCACGTTGCTGGCCCGCCTGCGCGATGTCATCGGCCCCGACATACCGCTGGTGGCTTCGCTCGACCTGCACGCCAATGTCACGCAGGCCATGCTCGACGCAGCCGATGCACTGGTGGCCTATCGCACCTATCCACACATTGACATGGCCGAAACCGGCGTGCGTGCCGCCGAGCTGTTGCAGCATCTGCTCGACAGAAAGCCGCGCTGGCACTGTGTCGCACGTCGCCTGCCGTTCCTGATTCCGATCAACGGCATGTGCACGATGCTGGAGCCAGCGCAAGGTATGTACGCAAAGCTTGCTGAGCTGGAGTCCGACGGTCTGGTGTCGTTGTCGTTCGCGCCAGGGTTTCCGGCAGCCGATTTTCCGGAATGTGGTCCGGTTATCTGGGGCTACGGTGAGGATGCCGATGCGGTGCAAGCCGCGGTGCAGTTGCTGCATGACCGCATGCTGGCCGAGGAAGCGGCATGGGAAGTTCCGTTCCTGTCACCGGATGATGCAGTGCGCGAGGCCATGCGGCTGGCCGAGGGCGCCACGCGGCCGGTAGTGATCGCCGATACCCAGGACAACCCGGGTGCTGGCGGTGATTCGAACACCATGGGCATGTTGCGTGCGCTACTGCGCAACGGTGCGCAAGGCGCGGCAATCGGCCTGATCTGGGATCCGGCCGTGGCTGCCGCGGCCCATCGCGCAGGTGCGGGCGCGACGCTGGAGGTCGCGCTGGGGGGCGTTTCAGGTGTGCCGGGAGACGAGCCGCTGCAGGGGCGCTTTCAAGTGTTGCAGGTGTCTGATGGCGTATGCCGCTTTGGTGGCCCGATGATGCATGGCATGCAGGCCGATGTCGGCCCCGTGGCCCTGCTGGCGATCGATGGTGTCCGGGTGGTGGTCAGTGCCGGCAAGGCGCAGATGCTGGATCGCAACCTGTACCGTGTTGGCGGCGTCGAGCCCGAGGCCATGAAGATCCTCGTGAACAAGAGTTCGGTGCACTTCCGGGCCGACTTCCAGGGTATTGCTCATGCGGTGCTCGTGGCCAAGGCACCCGGTCCAATGACCGCCGATCCGGCGGACCTGCCATGGACCCGGCTCGCACCGGGCATTCGTCTCAAACCAATGGGCGAGCCGTTCTGCGGCTAGCAAGCCGCCACCACCACCACAAGCAGGCACTACCGTCGCTCACAGCTTCTGTGCCGCCGCCAGTCGGAAGATCTTTTCCCAGCGGCTGGCCGCGTCCCGGTCAGGCATCGGAATGATCCATTCCGCCTGTTTGTGGTGATGCAGGGTCAGCAGCAGATACCAGCGACCCTGACGTGCTTCGGGGCGGGCCGCGGCGATGTCGGCGAAGATCAGCACCTCGCGCTGGCCGTCCATTTCCAGTACCCCGTTCTTGCGCTCGGCATCGATCTTCAGGCTGCCCCAGTCACCGCTCAGCGTCAGTACGCGTTCGCCCTTGATACGCCGGCCATGGAGGGCCCGGTAGCGTCGTAGCCAGGCCAGGAACAGCGCGGTCAGCGCCGCCAGGATTGCCAGCACGGCGGCGGCTCCTGCCAGCGCGCCAAAGGCGGCTCCCACCTTCTGGTAGAGCCTTACCAGCCCGTAGATAAAGGCCGCGATTACGGCCAGGCCGAGGATAATTAAGGGCACGTCAGGTTTCCGGATTGTTGGTCGAGCGCGGCAACAGTGGTGGCCGCGCGCCAGGGTCGGACCGCCGAGGCCTATAATGGTTCGCCCCGCACTGCCGGACGGGGTCGACATCCGGTACGGCCAATCTTCATGCCATCGTATCCTCTCGTCCTTTGCCTGACCATTGCCGTGGTGTGCAGTGCGGGCATGGCCGTCGCCGCCTGGCCGCGGCGCGATGATCCAACCGTCCGCGCGTTCCTGGTCCTGGCGGCTGGCGTAACCATCTGGAGCGGTGGCCGCCTGCTGGAAATCAGCGAGACCGAGTTGGCAGGCCGGATTTTCTGGGCCAAGTTCCAGTACCTCGGGATCGTCGCGGTACCGATCGGGTGGCTGGTGGCCATGGTGCATGTCAGTCGGCCGCGCTTTGTCGTGCCATGGTCGCTGTTATGGGTGCCGGTACTGGTCGCGGTATTGACCGTGGCGCTGGTATTCACAAACGAGCGCCATCGCCTGATCTGGACCTCGATCGACCTGATGCCACCCGGCGTGGCGCCAGGCGCGGTTTTCCATCACGGCATCGGCTATACGGCCGCAGCGGCGTGGACCTACGCACTGCTCGGCCTCAGCATGTATTTCCTGGCCACGGCCAAGGTTCCCAATGCGGCGTTGTCGGTTCGGGGACGCAATGTGCTGATGGCTGGCCTGCTGCTGCCGCTGGTCACGCATGTCGCCTACCTGTACCGCTGGACCGGACCACTCGGTGGCGATCTGACGCCGGCCACGTTTTCACTGATGACCGTGCTGGTCTGGATCTGCGCGTTGCGCACGCATCTGGAGGACACCGGCCACTATGCGCGGCTACGCGTATTCGACACGATTCGCGAAGGCTGCGTGATCCTGGGCGCCGACGGACGCATTGTCGAATTCAATCCGGCGGCGATTGCGCTGATGACTGAGCTACGTCATGGCCAGCTTCCGCCGCCGGGATGGCACGATGCGCTGAATGGGCCCGGCGATGCGCTGCCATATATTCCTGAAGGCGCGGCCTATGAACTGACCGTCGAGCCGGTGCGCCGCATGGACGGTAAGCAGATCGGCCTGCTCGTGTTCATGCGCGATATCAGCCGCTACCAGTCGCGTGAACTGGCGTTGGCCACCCAGCTTGGCGAAACTGCCGAGCAACTCTCGCGCGTACAGGCGGACCTCGATATCGACGCGCTGACCGGCATCCCGAACCGCCGCTACTTCCAGCGCGAGTCACTAGTCGCCGTGGCGCGTGCCTGCGAGCGCGGCAAGGAGATCGGCCTGCTGATCCTCGACGTCGATCTGTTCAAGCAGTACAACGACCTCTATGGGCATCCGGCCGGTGACGAATGCCTGCGGCAAGTGGCACTGGCGCTGACGCGCGCGCTGCGTGGCGCGCAGTTCTGCGCAAGGCTAGGCGGCGAGGAGTTTGCCGTGGTGCTGCCGGATTCCAGCATCGAGGAAACGCGCAATATCGCGCGTGCCATGGTGGCAGCGGTACGGGAGCTTGGCATTTCCCACCATGGCACGCCGGTGCAGCCCTTCGTCACGATCAGCGTGGGCGCGGTATGCGCGGTGCCGGAAGCGCCGCGCCTTGAGCCATTGCTGCACCGCGCGGACAGTGCGATGTACCGTGCCAAACGTGCCGGCCGCAACCGCTACGTGCTCGACGGCAGCGTGTATCTTGGGGTTTGAATAGCTGATCCGCAGTTGCTGCAAGAAAGGGCTTGCAAATTCCCAAAGCTTCTGTAGAATTCGCGGCTCGCGTCGCAGCAGTAATGCAGCGAAACGAAGCCCAGATGGCGGAATTGGTAGACGCACTAGGTTCAGGTCCTAGCGGTGGCAACACTGTGGAGGTTCGAGTCCTCTTCTGGGCACCAATTCGAAAGCCCCGCTCAACGAGCGGGGCTTTTTCATTTATAAGGCCCAGAAAGGGCAGTTCAGCGCGGTCGGTTATTGATGCGCTGGCCCTCTCCCGCGAGCGGGAGAGGGGCGGGGGAGAGGGCAGGGCGCGTCAAGCTGCCCCAGCCCTCACTCCTTGCGCACCACCACCAACCACCACGCGCCCATCCTCCTGCGCCGCCGACTGCCGCACGACATCCCCGACCATCTCCGCCGTAACGGCCGACAGCGTCCAGCCCAGATGCCCATGCCCGGTGTTGTAGAACACGTTTGCCGCATGGCCACGTCCTACGCGCGGCATCATGTTTGGCATCATGGGACGCAGCCCTGCCCAGGGCACTACGTTGCGCGTGCTCACGCCGGGGAAGCATGCGTGCACCCAGTCGATCAGCGGACGAATCCGGTCCGCGCGAATATCGCGATTGATGCCGTTGAATTCGGCCGTGCCGGCCACGCGGAAGCGGTCCACACCCAGGCGGCTGGTCACGAGCTTGGTTTCATCGTCGAGCAGGCTCACCACGGGCGCGCTGGCCTGGCTTTCGGCGTCGTTCAGGTTCACGGTGATCGAGTAGCCCTTGACGGGATAGATGTTCACGCGATCGCCCAGTTGCTGTGCGAAGGTGCGACTGGCCACGCCCGCACAGACCACCACGCCATCGAACTCGTGTGAGGCGGGCAGGCCGTCTTCCGCGGACACGACCGTGGCGCGGCGGCCCGTCGTCGATACCGAGCGCACATCCTGGTTGTAAAGCGTCTGCACTTCCAGGCGACGGATCGCAACTGCCAGGCCGTTGGTGAATTTGTGGATGTCGCCCGTCGAGTCGCTCTCGGTGAAGTAGCCACCGTAGTACTGCCCGGCCAGCGTCGGCTCGATCGCACGCATCTCGTCGGGCGTGACCGCGCGGCGTTCCAGGCCGCCCTCGGCCAGCAGTTTCGACACGCTACCCGCATGATCGAAGCCGGCCTTGTTGCGATAGATATGCAGGATGCCGCGCCGCTTCAGATCGAAGTCGATGCCTTCGGCATCGGCCCACGCGAACAGGTGCTGCCGCGCGGCAATGGCCAGCCGTGCGGTTTCGACCGTGTTGGCGCGATAGTGCGGCATCGACGCGATGAACTCGGCAAACCAGCTCAGCTTGTGCCAGCTCGGACGCGGGTTGACCAGCAGCGGCGCATCGTTGCGCAGCATCCACTTGATGCCCTTGGCCAGCGTGGACCAGTGCGTCCAGACTTCGGCATTCGATGCCGACAATTGCCCGCCGTTGGCAAACGACGTTTCCATCGCCGCATAGCGATGGCGTTCGAACAGCGTGACGGAGAACCCGCGCTTGGCGAGAGCGTAAGCGGTCGTGACGCCGGTAATCCCGCCGCCAATCACTGCAATGGATTTCATGAGAAGGTCTTCCAGGACGTCATGGGATGGCAGTCCACGGCGCACCATGCGCTTCGCGGACGCCCCCTCTGTCCTTGACCTGAGAGATTCGCGCGCAGCGCGCAAGACCTGGCTTGCGCGTGCATCGCTTGCTCCTTCGGTACCGCCGGCTGACGTACAAGCCGGGGTTCTTCAGAGTGCACTGGCGATACCGGTCCTTTTGCCTGAGAGTTTCCGGGGCGGTTGCTCCTTCGGCGCCGCGCCTGCCGGGTGACAGACACGGGCTCTCCCGATATCGCGGGACACAACGGTGACAACTATGCCACAGATCTTCAGGCTGCGGCTACCAGGAATCGTTGCGCCAGCCGCACCCATGCCGCGGCACCCAGTGGCAGCACCTGGTCGTTGAAGTCATAGCCGGGGTTGTGCACCATGCACCCGCCGAACTCGCCCTCGCCATTGCCCAGGATCAGGTAGCAGCCGGGCACCGCATTGAGCATCCACGCAAAATCCTCGCTGCCGTTCAGGCCCTTCGGTGCCTGGGTCACGACCTGGTCGTCGCCAACCAGTTCCTTGCAGACGTCCGCGGCCAGCGCAGTCGGGACTTCGGCATTGACCATCGGCGGCGTCAGTTGCCGATAGTCGATCTGCGCGGTCACGCCATGGGCTTGTGCCGTCAGGCTCACGATATCGAAAATGCGTGCCTCCACCAGCGCGCGTGTTTCAGGCCGCGCGGCGCGGATATTGAGGCCGAGCTTCACTTCCTCGGGAATCACGTTGTGCGTGGCACCGGCATGGATAAAGCCGACCGAGACCACGGCCGTATCGTCGGGCGCCACATTACGCGCCACCACGGTCTGCAAGGCCGTGATGATGGCGGCAGACGCGGCAATCGGGTCCTTCGAGCGATGCGGCATCGCGCCGTGCCCGCCTACACCCCGGATGGTGATGTCGGCCACATCGGACGACAGGCTTACCGGACCCGTCAGCACGCGGAACGAACCGGCCGGCACACCGGGCATGTTGTGCAGCGCGTAGATGGCATCGCATGGAAAGCGCTCGAACAGGCCGTCCTCGATCATTGCGCGCGCACCGCACAGGTTCTCTTCGTCGGGCTGGAAAATTACGTTCAGCGTGCCGTCGAAGCTGCGCGAATCGGCAAGAGCCTTGGCCGCCGCCAGCAGGATTGCGGTATGGCCATCATGGCCGCACGCATGCATGCGGCCGTGCGTCTTGCTGGCATAGGGCAGGCCCGTGGCCTCGACGATTGGCAGCGCGTCCATGTCGGCGCGGATTCCGAGCCGGCGCGTGCCGTTGCCGACCTTGAGTTGCCCCACCACACCGCTCTTGCCGATACCGGTATGCACTTCGTAGCCCCAGCTTTCCAGCAAGGTGGCCACGAGCTTGCTGGTGGCACCAACTTCAAAGCCAAGCTCGGGCTGCGCATGGATCTGGCGGCGGATATTGACGAAGGTTTCGGTGTCGATGGCCGGCAGCAGGTGCGGCAGCAACTGGAACGGGGTAAGCGTGGATTCGCGGGTCATGTGGGTTTCCTTGGAGGATCTTGGGAATCAGTGTTCGCGTTTCTCGGCAATGCGCAGCACGGCGACCAGCGCCAGCAGCCCGCACGCCATCATGTAGAAGGCAGGGGACATCGGGTTGCCGGTCTTGGCCAGCAGCCATGTGACGATGAACTGCGAGGAGCCGCCGAATACGGTCACCCCCACGCTGTAGATCACGGCCAGCCCCGTGGCACGCACGCCAGCCGGCAGCATTTCGAGCAGCATCAGGAACATCGGCGTGGTGCCCAGGTTGATGCTGGCAGTCAGCAGTGCGGACAGGCCCAGCACCAGCGGTACGCTCGGATAGGTGTTCATGAGCCAGAACGCGGGATAGACGGCGACCAGGCTGAACAGCAGCGAGCCGGCCACCAGCGGCTTGCGGTAGGTAAGCCGGTCTGCCAGCTTGCCGGCGATCAGCGAGACCACCAGCAGCGTGACACCGGTGACGCACCCCGACAGGTACGACAGCGAGGTCGGCATATGGAGCACGCGAATCATGTATGTGGGCATGAAGAACACCACGAGGTACATCGTTGCGGTACCCGCGGTGGTGGACAGGATGCCCAGCGCCACCTTGCCTGCATGGCGGCGGAACAGTTCGCCGACCGGGCTCGGTGCATGGGCATCGGCCTCGTGCGTTTCATCGAGCTTGGCGCGGATATAGAGTCCCACCGGTGCAATCAGCAAGCCCAGCAGGAACGGCACGCGCCAGCCCCAGCTTTCGAGTGCCTCGGTGGACAACACGGCGTAGAGCGTGGCACCGGTGGCCGCGCCGGCCAGCGCGGAAATACCCTGGCTGCCAATCTGCCAGCTGACGCGCCAGCCGCGGCCCTTCACATCGCCACCCTCCATCAGCATGGCAGTGGAGGCACCGATTTCGCCACCAAGCGAGAAGCCCTGCAACAGGCGGCCTGCCAGGATCGTGAGGGAGCCATACACACCGGCCACGGCATACGTCGGCGCCAACGCAATGCACAGCGTGCCGATTACCATCAGCCCAATGGTCAGCGACATGGCTGCCTTGCGACCGCGACGGTCTGCGTAGTTGCCGATCACCACGCCACCAAGTGGGCGCATGATGAAGCCGATGCCGAACGTGGCCACGGCCAGCAACAGCGAACCGTACGGGCTATCGGATGGAAAGAACAGCTTGCCGATCAGCAGCGAGAAGAAGCTGTACACCGTGAAATCGAACATCTCCAGCGCATTGCCGATCGAGCAGGCGGCAATCAGGCGGAACTGGCTCTGCCGTGCCGCGGGCCGCGCTGGCGTGGCGGATCCTGTGGCTGGTGCGGTGGATGATGCGGATGTTGCGAGCGGCGCGCCGGCGGGCAGGGTTGCGTCGTTCATGCGGGTACTCCACGAACTGGTTTTGGGGGAATCGTGGAGACCGTATGTGCTGGCATCCATCGCGCAAAGGGCAGGGCATGTCCTTGGCGATGCAGTATTCAGGCAAACACGCCGGCCTGAAAATCATATATTTTCATGGTGATAACGTTATGGCATCACCGTCATCATCATTGTCGGCGCACCATCGGGACTAGTACCTAGGCGGCGCATTTTCCGATGGCGTGCACGACATTCGCGCATGCGCGCACCACGGCAAGGCATCGATCAAACTGATCATAAGAAAAGGCTCACGAGCCAGGAGGAACCCGAATGAAGCTGCAACAACTGCGTGTGCTGATGGCCGTAGCCCAGCACGGCAGCATGCATGAGGCCGCACGCAGCCTGCATACCTCGCAACCGGCACTATCGAAAGCGATTGCCGAACTGGAACGGGAACTGGGCGTGACGTTGATGACGCGCTCGGTACGCGGCGTCAGCCTGACTGCATACGGTGTGGCGCTGGTGCGGCGCGCAACCGTGGTGGAACAGGAACTGCGCCATGCGCTGGAAGATATCGAATCGATTCGCGGGCATGCCGAGGCACAACTGCACATTGGCTTTACCGCCGTGGCATCGAGCGCGGCCTTGCCTGATGCAATGGCGGTGTATCGGCAGCAATATCCGAATGTGACGCTGCGTGCGATGGAGTTGCGGCCGCAGCAGATCCTGGAAGGCTTGCGCGAAGGTCGGCTCGACCTCGGGCTGATCTCGACCAACAGCGGTCCCGGTGGCGGCGGCATGGAGTGGGAGCCGCTGTTCTCGGTGGGCATGGGTCTGGCCGTGCGGCCCGGGCATCCGTTGCGGCGCGCGCGGCGATTGCGTGCGCTGCTCGACGCGGACTGGCTCACACTCGATCCGCTCGACGATCCGGGCAGCCCACTGGCCAGCCTGATGCGCCTGCACAAGCTCGACATGCCCAAGCGTATCGTGCAGAGCGCATCGAACTTGTTGGGTTTGCAACTGGCGACCAAGACGGACCTGATCAGCGTGTGGTCGAACTACGTGTTCGATGGCACCGGCCCGCTCAAGCTCGATCCGCAAGCGCTGGTGCGCTTGCCGATTCTCGACGAGATGCCCGATTTCCAGGTCTTCCTGGTCTATCGCTCGGAAGACCTGATGACACACGCCTGCGCGCAATTCACGCGCGAAGTACGGCACTGCGCCAAGCCACGCCGCACGCGCTAGGCGTTAGCGATACCGCCAATGCGTATGTGCACGCGGTACGGCGCGGCCGCTGCGCCTACTTGAGCAGCTTCAGCAGTTCATGCGCGGCGGCATCCGACGATGCCGGGTTCTGCCCCGTGACCAGCCGCCCGTCGACCACCGCGTAGCTGCCCCAGTCGTCGGTACGTGAGAACTGTCCGCCGTTCTGCTTCAGCACGTCTTCCACGAGGTACGGCACCACGCTGGTCAGTTGCACGGCGTCTTCTTCGGAATTGGTGAAGCCGGTGACCTTGCGACCCTTGACCAGCGGCTGGCCGTCGGCGCCCTTTACATGGCGCAGCACGCCCGGTGCATGGCACACCGCCGCGACCGGTTTGCCGGCGCGATCGAAGGCCTCGATCAGCGCGATGGAGCGTTTGTCTTCCGTGAGGTCCCATAACGGACCATGCCCGCCGGGATAGAAGACCGCGTCGAAGTCGTCGGCCTTCACCTGGTCTAGCGTCAAGGTGGTGGCCAGATGCTGTTTTGCCGCCGCATCGGACTGGAACCGGCGCGTCGCGTCGGTCTGCGCACCGGGGTCGTCGCTCTTGGGGTCGATCGGTGGCTGGCCACCCTTGGGCGAGGCCAGCGTGAGATCGACGCCGGCATCCTTGAACACGTAGTAGGGAGATGCGAATTCCTCAAGCCAGAAGCCGGTTTTCTTGCCGGTATTGCCAAGCTGGTCGTGCGAGGTAAGCACCATCAGGATCTTCATTGCGTTCTCCGGTTGCGGATGGGATGCGGCCGACACCCGCATGGGCATCGGCGTTGCCCTATCGTAGGTATCCGCCGGGGATTCGGCAATGAACGTGCCGCCGCGATTTGGAACGACTACGGAAGCCTGCCGCGCCGCTTCCTGCCCGTGAGCATCGCCACGATCAGGTTCTCCCGGCCCTTGATGCTCATCGCCAGCGCTGCAATCACATGCACGATGATCAGGCCCAGCAGCGTGTTGGATAGCCAGCGATGAATGTCGATAGGCCAGTCCTCGCCCCAGAACGGATCCAGACGCGATATCCAGCCCGTGACGGCCAGGGCCAGGATCAACGCCCACATCGCCAGCATCATCACGGCCCCTAGTGGCGTGTGGCTGACGAAGCGCGGCGCGCGGCCCTTCAGCAAGGCCCTGCCGTAGGCCAGCACGCCGGCGGGACGCGGCAGCCATGCGCTGAAGCGTGCATGTTCGCTGCCGACAAAGCCCCACAAGATGCGGAACAGTACGAGCCCGGCAGCAACATAGCCCAGTACGCGGTGTACCTGGTCGCCGGAATCGTCGACCAGGTCATAGAAGACGATGGCCGCCACGCTCCAGTGCGTGAAGCGTACGGCCAGGTCCCAGACGCGAATCGTGTCGGGGGCGCTTACCCGATCCGCCGGGGTTGCCACAGCTTACTTCCCGATTTCCGATTTGACGATGTTCAGCGTCTTGGTGTCGAAGTAGATTTCGGCCTTCTTGCCATCCTTGGTGGTGCCGTAGATCTCATAGCAATTGCCATCGACCTTGAACTTCTTGATGTTGTAGCCCTGTTCCGCGATCTTGGCCTTGGCATCGGCCTCCGGCATCCATTCGGACTTGGGGTGCTTTTCGCAATTGGCGCCAGCAAAAGCGGCAGTGGAGAGGGCTCCGGCAACAACGAAAGCAGCAACTTTGAACATGACGACTCCTCGGTCGAAAGCCCGCCAGGGCGAAGATGAATTCGAATCCTAGAGTGTAATGAGAGCGATTCCCAATACTGGCTTTCCCCGAGCAATCCAAGGTGAGAAAGAGTCATTGCGCGGCAAATGCCATCTGGAACTGGATGTCAGCGGTGTGTAATAACCATGACGTGTACGTGGACTCCATCATTGTTCGCGATGTGGGACAATCGCGGCGCATCGGATAAGGGTTTTCCCGATGTATGCTACGAAAAGGCTCGCATGAAATCGATTGACTGGAAGGACTGGGAAATTTTCTGCCGTGTGGTGGAAGGTGGCGGCTTCACACAGGGGGCCGAGTTGGCCGAAGTCCCGAAGTCATCGGCAAGTGCCGCCGTGGCACGGCTGGAAGGCCAGCTAGGCGTGCGCCTGTTCGAGCGCACCACACGCCGCGTGCGCGTGACCCAGCGTGGCCAGCAGCTTTACGATCGGGTGTCGCCATTGTTCGGCGCGCTGCGCGAAATCAGCGCCGAGGCCGCCTCGGTCAGCGAGGAAGTGGGTGGAACCATCCGCATTGCCACGCCGTATGAAGTGGGCTCGCAGCATCTGTCGCCCACACTGAACCGTCTGCTCAAGCTGCATCCGGCGCTGCGCGTGCAACTCGATGTCAGTTGGGACCAGCCCGATCTGGTTCGCCATGGCTATGACCTGGCGTTCGTGATGACCGATACCAACCTGAGTGACAGCTCGTTTGCCAGCAAGCGCGTGGTGCTGATCGAGCGCGCCTTCTATGCGGCGCCGTCCCTGATCCGCGAGCGTGGCCTGCCGCGCACGCCGCAAGACCTGCAAGGCTGGCCAACCGTCGGCAACCAGGACGACACCCACTGGGAATTCCTGCGCGATCGCGTGGAAACCTACTCGATGGATGTAGAGCCGCGCCTCTGCACGCACAACGCGGAAGTTCGCATCAAGGCGGCAGTCGATGGCCTGGGCGTCACGCGCTTGTCGCCTCGCTTCGTGCACGAACAACTGGTGCAGGGACAATTGGTGCGCGTGTTGCCAGGCTATACCTCTTCGCCACTGAAGGTCTATGTGCTGATGCCCGCGCGCAAGCTGATGCCGGCCAGCGTCCGCGCGTTCCTGGACGCACTGGAAGAAACGCTGGGCGTGCCCGACACCGCGCGCCGGCCGGTACCCCGTTCCATCAACACGACCGACGCCCCGACCGACGCCGCCGCGCCGGCCGGTGACGACGACAACGCGCCGACGATCCTGACGATCGAGTAACGGGTCGATCAGTATGGCTGGTCGCCGCTGCGCAGGTCGAATGCGAGCGTCTCGGCGATTTCGAGCATCTCGTCATCGTCTTCGCTGCGCGTGATCCAGCCCGCGTAGGCATCGCCACCGGTATCCCAGTTCCAGAGCGTGTAGCCTGCCACGCGCAACTGGTCGGTGGCCAGTTCCATCAACTCCGGCACGCTGGTGCCTTCAAGGAAATCCTCGTCCTCGGGATCTTCGGTGCCCCAGTCGATTTCCAGGTCGAAGCGCTCGCACAGCTGGTTCAGGCAGCCGATAAACGATTCCGCATCCTTCCAGTCGACGTAGAAACCCGCCTCCCAGTCGATGATCTCCTTGATCTGGAAAAGCAGCGCATCGGCATCAGCCTCGTCTTCCTCGGCGTCTTCCAGTGCCTCTTCGAACAGCGCCACATGCCGCGTGGTCTGTTGCGTGTCCCCGAGATTGATCAGCGCAAACAGCCGGCTTACGGCGTCCTGCGCGTCGTCTTCCAGTTCTATTGTCATCCGTTACTCCTTGGTGGCTTTGTAGCAAGGTTCATGCTGCCACTTTCCCGATCTCTCGATGCCCGCGCTGCGTCACGCGCAACGCGCGCGACGTGACCGTGGGTTCTATCCAGCCCCGCTCCAGCAAGGTTGCCAGCAATGCCGCCCCCAACGCGCCGCCCAGATGGGGTTTGCGTTCGCTCCAGTCGGGGCAGGTGCAGGCAAACTGGCGCCGCTTGCGCCGCGCCGCGTCCAGGTCGATCCCGAGCCGGGCCATGGCCTGCACGCCATCGCCAGTCAGGTCGACCCGCGTACCGTCCACGGCCAGCCAGCCCGCCTGCGACATTCGTTCGAAAAGACCCACCGCAAGTTCCCCGGCCAGATGGTCATAGCAGGTGCGCGCCAGCCGCAGCGCCGCCGGCGCGCTGCGCGAAACCGGCACGGCGCGCAGCCGCGGCGGCTGGCTGGCCAGCGAAGCCGTGGCCAGCGCCTCGATGGCAACCCCGATTTCCGGCGCGGCCAGCCGATAGTAACGGTTCCGCCCACGCGTTTCGACCGCCAGCAGGCCCCCTTCGGATAGCCGCGCCAGATGACCACTGGTGGACGATGCCGACAGCCCGGCAATCAGCGCAAGCTCACCGGCCGGCCTGGCACTGCCATCCATCAGCGCCCAAAGCATGGCCGCGCGGCCCGGATCGGCCAGCAGGCCAGCCAGCTGGCTGATGCCCGGAGCGTATTCCATAGTTCATGCGTTGGTGAAGGACGGATGGAGTATAGGCGATGGTGATGCTGATAATGTCGAGACTTCAGTCGAAGCAACTCGCCAGAACGACTGGGGTACACGCGCAAGCCGCGTGTCGGATGCCGCGCGACCCTTATATGCAACCGAAGAGAATCCGGCCGCATTGTTCAACGGAGGTTGTGGGACTATTCCCCCGATTGCGCCGAGCCGATCCCTGCCATATGTTGCACGACTTCCGAGAGATAGTCGTCTGCCATATTTCGCTCGCATAGGGCGGCGTACAGGTTTTCGATGTACTCGGCATTGCTCCCGAACACGCCGGAAGCGGCTGCCGCGAATCGGGCTACCGTCGCAACGGACGTGTCAGCCTCATACAGAGGCTGATCGGGATTTGCAACGAAGGCGATAGCGACGACGGTCTTGCCGTTTGCCAGTTCGAGAGTCTCCCAGGTCGGCAGATAGACGCCACTGCCCATTTCCCTGGCCCAAAGCAGGCGCAATTCACTCAACGCAATCGTGTCAGGCAAGCGATATGCCACGCCGTGTGTCTGCTCGCCACGCTCCAGGCCGAGTACCCGGCCCGGTTTGTCTGGTGTGCCGCGGGCCGATATGGTTCGGATGCAAAACGTACGTCGCCACCCGCGCAGGCAGGCATCCTGTTGTTCTTCAAACGAGATCAGCGGATTCCAGATGAGCGAGCCGTAGGCGAAGATCCACAGTCCCTCAGGCGGCCTTGATTCCAGGAGTTGCTGTAGCGATGTCTCAAGCTCTGCATCGGTCCAGGACAGATGCGCTGGCATGGCCAGTCGATCGCGCAGGCTGCCGTCAGCCAGGATGGATCGCGTGAGGTTTGTCATTCCGAGCTTGCTCCGGGTTACCGTTTGATTGAATTCTTGTTGGATCGAGAGCGTGCACGCTCAGTGTTACTCCGACATCCCTGCCTCGGCCGGTGCCGCGGACGACTGATCCGCTAACCCAGCCTCGAGGTCCACGCCTGCCATGCCTGCGTTGATCTGGTTAAGAAAATGGACCAGTGACACCTTGTCATCGAATCGGAAGTTCATGAGCGCTTGGCGGTAGAACTCATAGATCTTGGGTTGAAGGCTTGCCCAGTAGGCTCGTCCCTGCGGCCTCAGCACCACCTTCTTCGCGCGCCGATCGACCGTGTCCGCGACACGCGCAACGTGATCCTCTCGTTCCAGGCGCTTGAGCACGCCGTCAAGGCTTTGCCGGCTGACCACAAGGTATTCGGCCAGATCTGAAAACGACATGCCATCGGCCACCTGCGGCCGAGACAGCGCGCCAAGTACCGACCACTGCACCGTAGTGATGCCCAAATGCTTGATGGTTTGCCGATCGAGCGTGTTTCCCGCCTGGAAGAGCCTGAAAAACAGGCGGTTATGCACGGACGAGACGGATTCGTCGTAGGAGGGATCGAATTTGGTCATTTGGCTCTATCAGCTCTGTAGGCGGGCGGCGCAATGCGTGGACGACATTCTAAGGCGTGATCGATCCGACCAACTCGACTGGTGGGTGATGAACACTGCGCATGTCCCTATCTATGACATGTAGATTGCATGATAGACCATTTGTTTCGGGGTTTTTACGTAAAAGTATGTCATGTACTTGACGTAGTTGTGGGCCGTGCCTATATTCACGCCATACACATCAGAAAACACCGAGGACCCCATGGAGACGCTCGACAAGATCCTGACGCCGCTCACAATCGGCCGTCATGTCATTCCTAACCGGATGGTGATGGGCGCGATGCATACGCGCCTTGAGACCCTGGATCGCCCGCATGAGCGGCTCGCCGCCTTCTACGCGGCGCGTGCCCAGGGAGAGATCGGGCTGATCCTCAGCGGAGGCTTTTCGCCGAATCCGGAAGGCGTGATGGAGGAAGGTGGCCCACTTCTTAACAGCGTCGACCAGCTCGACGAGCATCGAGCGGTGACGTCGGCGGTTCATCAGGCCGGCGGAAAGATCGTGCTGCAGATCCTTCACGCCGGGCGCTACGCCAAAGTGCCGGAATGCGTCGCCCCCTCGCCGGGCAAGGCTCGCATCAATACCTTCTCGCCGACCGAATTGACCACCGGGGATGTGTACCGGACGATCGATGACTTCGCGCATACCGCGGCGCTTGCCATCGAGGCGGGCTATGACGGCGTGGAGATCATGGGTTCCGAGGGCTACCTGATCAACGAATTCACTGCTGCGCCGACGAATCGCCGTACGGACGAGTTCGGAGGCAGCTTCGATGGCCGCATTCGCTTTCCACTTGAGGTGGTACGTGTAGTCCGCGAGCGCATCGGCGCGGACCCGATGCTGATCTACCGTATCTCGTCTATCGATCTGGTCGAGGGCGGAATGACCGGTGAGGAGGTCGCCGAGTTTGCGCGGCAGGTCGAAGCCGTCGGTGCGGATCTGATCAACACGGGCGTCGGCTGGCACGAGTCCGCTGTGCCGACCATTGCGGCGACAGTGCCGCGCGCCGCCTGGAGCGATGCGGTGCGTAACGTGAAGCAGGCGGTCCGCATCCCGGTGATGGCGTCCAACCGCATCAATGCGCCGGACGTTGCGGAGCAGGTGATTGGCTCGGGCATTGCCGATCTGGTTTCCATGGCGCGCCCGCTGCTTGCCGATCCCGACTTTGCCAAGAAGACGCGACTCGGGCTGACCGATGAAATCAACACCTGTATCGCCTGCAATCAGGCATGCCTGGACCGGATCTTTACCGAGCGCACGGCTACTTGCCTCGTAAATCCGCGCGCCGGCCGCGAGATCGAGTTTCCGATTGGCGTTGTTGCAGCGCCGAAGCGCATTGCGGTTGTCGGAGGCGGACCGGCAGGGATGGCATTCGCGATCAATGCCGCCGAACGTGGACACGATGTCACGCTCTTCGAAGTTGACTCCGAACTTGGTGGTCAACTGAACCTTGCCAAGCAGGTGCCGGGCAAGGCCGAGTTTCACGAGATGCTGCGCTACTTCCGCGTGCGCCTGCAAAAGCTGAACGTGACCCTCAGGCTCGGCGAAGCGGCGACGCCCCGTTCATTGGGATTCGGCAACTTCAATGAAATCGTCCTGGCTACGGGCGTATCCCCGCGGATTCCGGATTTCCCGGGTGTTGACCATCCCAAGGCGGTGTCCTACATCGACGTGCTGAGGGGCAAGGTTGTTCCGGGGCAACGTGTTGCAATTATTGGCGCTGGCGGCATCGGGTTTGACGTGGCCGAATTCCTGCTCGGCGATGCGGAAGAGTCGCTGGATCCGCAAGCGTTCTTCCGCGCATGGGGCGTTGCACCAACCAGCCCGACACCCGGCGGTCTGGCCGACGCCGCCGAAGCGCCGACACCGCGGCGCGCAGTATTCATGTTCCAGCGTAAGGATGAATCCCTGGGCAAGCGTCTCGGGAAATCCACTGGTTGGATCCTGAAGGCGAAGTTGCGTCGCGCCAATGTCGCCATGACCGCTGGTGCCACCTACGACGCCATCACCGATGAAGGTCTGCACTACACGGTTCAAGGAAAGGCACACGTGCTGCCAGTCGACCACGTCGTACTTTGCGCGGGTCAGAACTCCAACCGCACGCTGTTCGATGCGCTCGTGGCGCGCGGCTTGAAGCCCCGCCTGATCGGCGGCGCCGATGTGGCCAGCGAACTCGATGCCTTGCGCGCGATCGACCAGGCTACCCGACTTGCTGTTTCCATCTGAACCGCCTGTATTCCCGGAGGAGACATCCGTGCGGACAAAATATGACCTGGGCCTCGAACGGTGTGAGGCAAACTTCCAGCCGCTGACGCCATTGAGTTTCCTGAGGCGGGCTGCGGATGTATTTCCGAATCGCCCGGCGGTCGTCTATCAGGATCGTTGCTATACGTGGCAGCAGTACGCCGAGCGCTGCCATGCGCTGGCGCGAGCAGTAATCGCGGCGGGCATTCAGCGGGGCGATACAGTCTCGATCATCGCGCCCAATATCCCTGAAATGCTCGAAGCGCATTTCGGCGTACCGATGTCTGGCGCGGTGCTGAACTGCATCAATATCCGACTCGACGCTGCGGCGGTTGCGTTCATCCTTCAGCATTCCGAGACGCGCCTGCTGCTGGTCGACAGTCAGTTTGCGGCGGTAACACGCGAAGCGATCCGGCTGGCGGATCTCGACATACCAGTAATAGACATCCTGGATCCAGCATCCGGCTTTGAAGAGCGGGTTGGGTCCATGGATTACGAGGCCTTCGTAGCTGCGGCGCCCCAGGATCTTGAGTTGCGCTTTCCGGCCGATGAGTGGGATGCCATTGCGTTGAACTACACCTCGGGGACCACCGGTAACCCGAAAGGCGTGGTCTACCACCATCGCGGCGCCTATCTGAACGCGCTTGGCCAGTCCATCAATGCGGAGATGCCCGGAACCAATCCGGTGTACCTGTGGACTCTGCCGCTATTCCATTGCAATGGCTGGTGTTTCGCCTGGGCGTTGGCTGCCATGGGCGGCACCAGCATCTGCCTGCGTAAGGTCGTGGCGGACGATATCTATCAGGCCATCGGCACCTATGGCGTGACGCATCTTTGTTGCGCACCGACTGTGCTGGATTTCCTGGTTGATGGGAAGCCGCATGACTGGAACAAGCCGCCGCGCCCGATTCGCATCATGTGCGCCGGGGCGTCTCCGCCGAGCGCCGTGCTGCGCAGGATCTCGGCGCTCGGCTTCTCGCTATTGCACGTTTATGGCATGACCGAGATGCACGGTGTCAACACCCTTTGCCAACTGCAGCCCGAATGGGAGTCTGAAGGTGAGGACGGCTACTTCTCGCATCTCTCGCGGCAAGGTGTACGCAGCGCCGTGATGGAGGACATGGCCGTAGTCAACGCGGCATTCACACCGGTTCCACGTGACGGCTTGACGATGGGCGAAGTCATGTTTCGTGGAAATCTCGCCATGAAGGGCTACCTCAAGAACCCCGATGCGACTGCCGAAGCGTTCTCCGGTGGCTGGTACCACACCGGTGACCTGGCGGTTGTGCATCCCGATGGTTATATCGAAGTCAAGGATCGGGCCAAGGACATCATCATCTCCGGAGGCGAGAACATTTCCTCCCTCGAGGTCGAGGAAGTTCTTTACACCCATCCGGCAGTGCAGAGCGTTGCGGTGGTCGCCGTGCCCGACGCCATGTGGGGCGAGGTTCCCTGCGCGTTGGTCGTGGGGTAGCCTGAGTTCGTGGGCACGCTGAGCGCGGAGGAGGTCGGGCGTTTCTGCCGTGGGCGGTTACCGGGATTCAAGACGCCCCGCCATATCGTGTTCGAGACATTGCCCCGCACGGCAACCGGAAAACTTCAGAAATTCGTTCTGCGCAAGCTTGCGGCCGACGCCGTCTCGCGCATGACCCAATAAAGATCTACCCAGGAGGAAGCAGTATGCGTGGTCTGAAAGACAAAGTCGTCGTTATCACCGGCGCCGCTGGCGGCATTGGCAAGGCACTGTGCCAGCGCTTTTGCGAAGAAGGTGCTCGCGTCGTGGCAGTGGACGTCAACGCCGATGCACTCGAGCAACTCGGTGCGTCGCTCAAGGACAGCGGCTCGCGTGTGACCGCAGTGAAGCTCGATATCACCGACCACGGTGCCGTCAAACAAGCCATCGACACGATCGCCGAAGAGCTCGGCGGGATCGACGCGCTGGTCAACAACGCCGGCTGGGACGTGGCTGCACAGTTCATGGAGACGACACCCGAATTCTGGAACAAGGTGATTGCCATCAACCTGATTGGCCCGCTCAATCTCCATCACGCGGTGCTGCCGTGGATGGTCAAGGCCAAGCAGGGCAAGATTATCAACATCTCCTCCGATGCCGGCCGGGTTGGGTCGTCGGGTGAGTCGGTCTATTCCGCATGCAAAGGCGGCGTTATCGCCTTCAGCAAGACCATTGCTCGCGAATGCGCCCGCAACAATATCAATGTCAACGTCGTCTGCCCCGGCCCCACCGATACGGCGCTGCTGCAGTCGTTCCTCGGGGAGGGTGAGTTTGGCCAGAAGATCTACGAAGGCCTCAAGCGCGCCATTCCGCTGAAGCGACTTGGCCAGCCCGCGGATATCCCGGGCATGGTCGGCTTCCTCGCAAGCGACGACGCCAACTTCATCACCGGACAGGTTATCAGCGTGTCCGGCGGTCTCACCATGCACGGCTAA
Organism: Cupriavidus sp.; assembly: GCF_057315035.1. Classification (NCBI taxonomy): domain Bacteria; kingdom Pseudomonadati; phylum Pseudomonadota; class Betaproteobacteria; order Burkholderiales; family Burkholderiaceae; genus Cupriavidus; species Cupriavidus sp. The sequence continues at coordinate 225,818 of NZ_DBHKYV010000004.1, forward strand.
GACAGGTACTTACCATGAGCGAATATACCGACATTCTGTATGAAGTACGCGAAGGCGTGGCCCGCATCACCATCAATCGGCCGCAGAAATACAACGCCTTCCGTGGCAAGACTTGCGACGAGCTGATTGACGCGCTCAATGCCGCGTCGTGGGACAAATCGGTCGGCGTAGTGGTCCTCACCGGCGCAGGCGACAAGGCATTCTGCACCGGGGGCGACCAATCGGCGCATGACGGTGGCTACGACGGCCGTGGCGTGATTGGTCTGCCAGTTGAAGAACTGCAAGGCATGATCCGCGAGTGCCCGAAGCCGGTCATCGCCCGGGTCAATGGCTTCGCCATTGGTGGCGGCAATGTGCTGGTCACGTGTTGCGACCTGGCCATTGCTTCGGAGTCCGCCCAACTGGGCCAGGTTGGCCCGAAGGTCGGCTCGGTTGATCCCGGCTTCGGAACGGCGCTGCTGGCACGGGTGGTGGGCGAGAAGCGAGCTCGCGAGATCTGGTTCCTTTGCCGCCGATACACGGCATCCGAAGCCCTCGCCATGGGGTTGGTCAATGCCGTCGTACCGCACGACCAACTCGACGCCGAAGTGGACAAATGGTGCCAGGAGATCCTGGCCATGAGCCCCACCGCACTGGCAATTGCCAAACGTTCCTTCAATGCCGATACCGATTCCATTCGGGGCATTGGCGGGCTGGGCATGCAGGCGCTTGCACTCTACTACCAATCGGCAGAGTCGCAGGAAGGTGTGCATGCCTTCCTGGAGAAGCGAAAGCCTCGATTCCGTGATGTCTACGCAGGCAAGCGCGCCGAACCCGGCGGAGAGCAGGCATGACGATCAGCCTCCGTTTCGATGGCGAAGTTGCCGTGCTGACGATCGATCGGCCGGCGGCGCTCAATGCGCTGAACTTCGACATGCTCAAGGCGCTGACGCGCCACGTCGACGATATCGAGCAGTATCACGCTCGCGGCGTGGTGGTGGTCGGTGCCGGTGAGCGGGCGTTCTGCGCGGGGGCTGACATCAGCGAACTGCAAGACCGTTCCCCGCGTGAGCATTTTGACAGTGCGGTGTTTGGGCAGGTGGCGTTCTCGAAGCTGGCGGCGTTGAGCATGCCAAGTGTTGCGGTGATTCGCGGTGCGGCACTTGGAGGGGGGCTGGAGCTGGCAATGTCCTGTACTTACCGTATTGCGTTGGCCGGCGCCAAGCTTGGTCTACCCGAAATCAAGCTTGGATTGATTCCCGGGTATGGCGGCACGCAACGGCTGCCCCGCTTGATCGGCACTGAACGCGCGCTCGAAATGATCACCAGCGGGCGTACGCTGGGTGCCTACGATGCGTTGCAGGCCGGACTGGTGGACCGGCTCGTCGAGGAAGGAGATCCGGTCTCGATCGGCAAGGCATTCCTGGCTGAGCGTGCCGAGGGGCGACCTTCCGCGGTACACCTTGCCAGAGAGGCGGTTCTGGCGGCATCAAGGATGGATCTGGACGCCGGATTGCGTGCCGAGGCCGAACTGTTCTCGCGGGCCGTGCGCACTGCCGATGCACGCGAAGGCATCCAGGCATTCCTGGCAAAGCGCGCGCCAGAGTTCACCGGCAAGTAAAGCAGGCTGGGAGAAGGAGCTTCTCTCCGACATCACGACGGAGTGGGCTCCTTCTCGTCTCTTTGCTGTTACGCCTTCCGTGCCGCCGTCCGCTGCACGCATTCTCGTTCTACTTCCCGAAAACCAGAAACATATCCCGACCGTCAATAAATGGTGGCGGGGCAGGAGACCATTCATGTCGGCTTCGGACCAGTACCGCGCCAAACTACGTTCCCCGCACGAGGCGATCGATCTCGTGCGGAACGGCGATGTCATCGTCGTGTCGACAGGCGCCGCAGAGCCGCCTGCTTTGCTGGGGGCTCTGTCCGATCGACGGCGAGAGCTCCATGGCGTTACCGTGGCTCAAATGCTGCCGATGCGAAAGTATGGCTACTTCGATCCGCAGACCTCGGCACATGTGCGGCATGTCGGGCCGTTCCTGGGGGCGGCATCGCGACAGGGCGCCCAGCAGGGGTGGATTGATACGTTGGCCTGTAACTTCTCGGAACTACCCAGGTATTTCCGGGACGGACTGACGCCGGTCGAAGTCGTGTTCTGCCTGGCCTCCCCCATGGACGAGCATGGATACTTCTCGCTCGGCCTGGGTGCGGACTATACGATGGCCGCCATCGAAAAGGCGCGAGCGGTTGTGCTTGAAGTCAACCCGAACGTTCCGTACTCGTATGGCCAATGCCAGATCCACGTGTCGAAGGTCGCTGCCCTGGTGGAGAGCGAGACGCCGATCATCGAGGCGGCCATGCCAGCAATCGGCCCCGTCCAGGAAGCGATTGGTCGTCATGTCGCCAGTTTGATCGAGGATGGTTCGACGCTGCAGATCGGCTATGGGGGGATTCCCGATGCGGTGGCGCTACAACTGCGCGACAAGCGTGATCTCGGCATTCACACTGAATTGATGGGTGATGCGCTGCTTTCGTTGGTCGAGTGTGGCGCAGTGACGAATGCCAGAAAGAACTTCCTGGCTGGAAAATCCATCGCGACGATCGCGGTAGGCTCGGCGCGCCTATACCGCTTCATGGATCGAAATCCCGCGTTCGAAATGCATCCCTCGGACTTTACCAATGACCCGTGGTTGGCCGGGCAGAATGATAACTTCGTGGCGGTCAATGCGACGTTGCAGATTGACCTGTCAGGGCAGTGCGGTTCCGAGTCGCTTGGCGTGGTTCCCTACTCGGGCAGTGGTGGGCAGGCAGATTTTGTGCGCGCAGCAAACCGTTCGAAGGGTGGCAAGTCCATCATCGTGTTGCCTTCGACGGCGAAGAATGACACGGTATCCCGAATCGCGCCGGTTCTTGATCCTGGTGCCCTGGTGACAACCAGCAAGAACGATGTGAATTACGTGGTGACGGAGTACGGCATCGCTCAATTGCGTGGAAAATCCATGAGGGAGCGTGCGCGGGAGTTGATCGCTGTTGCACACCCGGCGTTCCGTGAGGAACTGGAAGCGCATGTTGGACGGCTGTTGCGTTAGGAAGATACTCGCCTGACAAACTCTAAGCACTGTGGGCCGCAGTCGTGCACCACAGTGCTTTTTTTCTTCTACGCCCGTCGGACTGTCAGGCAGACACCGGCTGCGGTCAGTGCCATGCCAATGACCGTAGGCATCGAGATGGGTTCGGAGAACATGACCCAGGCGAGAATGGCGGTGGTTGGCGGGACGAGATAGAAGAGACTGCTCACTGAGGTCGCCGCCCCACGCTGGATAAGCACATAGAGCAGGGAACTGCCGCCAATGGTCAGGCCCAATACCGACCAGCCCATTGCGCCAATCAACTCGATATTGAGCTCCCCGCCTTGAGAGGTCCAGTGGAATGACCCGGGCTCCAGAAGCGCGAAGGGCAGTGTGACCGTGAACGCGGCGATCAGTTGCAGCAGGTTCGCGGTACGCACATCGCAGGCCTCGACGAATCTTTTCTGATAGAGCGTGCCGCTGGTGATGGCGAATAGCGAAATGACCGTGCAAGTCAGCGTGAATGCGCTGACTTCGCCCACGTGCAGTTTCTGCCATACCACGAGTAGCAGCCCTGCGAGCCCCATTGCCAGTCCGAGCCATTGGGCGCCACGGAGCCGGGCTCCACGAGTCGACACCCACAATGCGGTCAGAACCGGTTGAAGCCCCACGATCAGCGCGGTGAGGCCGGCACCCATGCCAGCCTTGACTGCAGACCACACGCCAGCAAGATAGATGCCATTGATAAGCGTGCCGACTACAAACAGGTGAAGCCATTGACGGCGCGTTTTCGGCCACGGGGCTCGCGATACAGTCGCCCATAACAGGAAGCAACCAACGGATAACGCGTAGCGCAGCGCAAGAAACTTCATGGGCGGCGCATGGGGCATGCCATATCTGGCGACGATGAAGCCGGTACTCCAGATAAACACGAAGGCGGCGGGAGCAAGCGCAAGGGAGAGAGACGGAGCTTGCAGGGATCGGCTCTTGGGACTTGTCATGGCGCGATTTGCTGAAGGTGGGGAGTGAGCCGGCCGCAGGGCGGCCGGCCCGCCGTTTTAGAGCCCGAGCCCGCGGCCGATCACTTCCTTCATGATTTCGGTCGTGCCACCATAAATGCGGCTGATGCGGGCATCCGCCCACGCGCGCGAGATCGGTTGCTCGGTCAGGTAGCCCCAGCCGCCGTGGAATTGCAGGCACGCATCCAGGGCGCGGCCCTGCAGTTCGGTGCACCACCATTTGGCCTTTGCTGCGTCCGCGGCATCGAGTTCGCCGGTATTGAAGGCAACAACGCAAGCATCGACGAATGCCTGCGCGACGTCAACTTCGGTCGCAATCTCGGCAAGGCGGAACTTGGTATTCTGAAAATCTCCGATCGGTTTGCCAAACGCCTGGCGTTGCTTCACCCACGACAAGGTCCATTCCAGCGCGGCACGCGCGGCAGCGACCCCATAGGAAGCCATCGAGAGCCGTTCGGCAGGGAGGTTCTGCATCAGGTGTACGAAGCCCTTGCCTTCCTCACCAAGCAGGTTGGCTACGGGAACGCGTACGTCCTTGAAGTGCCACTCAGCGGTATCCTGGGCGTTCAGGCCGATCTTCTTGAGATTGCGCCCGTACTCGAGACCTTCCATGCCTCGCTCAAGCACCAGCAGGCTGATGCCCTTGTGGCGCTCTGACGGATCGGTCTTGGCCGCGACGATCAGCAGGTCGCCGTTGATGCCGTTGCTGATCAGGGTTTTCGTGCCATTGACCACGTAATAGTCGCCATCGCGAATCGCCGTGGTTGTCATCGAAGCCAGATCGGAGCCTAGTGCCGGTTCGGTCATGCCGATGGCAGTAATCACCTCACCGCTGGCTACGCCGGGAAGCCAGCGGGATTTCTGCTCGTCCGTTGCAAGATTGAGCAGGTACGGTGTGCAGATGTCGGTGTGAAGCGTCAGACCAAGTCCAACCGCCGCGAAGCCTGCCGTGGCAAGCTCCTCGCCCAGTACGAGGTTGTATCGGAAGTCGCGTGTTCCGCGTCCGCCGTACTGCTTCGGAATACTGGTATCGAACAGGCCAGCCGCGCCGGCGCGTGCGAAGAGCTCGCGCGGCACAATGCCGGCTGCCGTCCATTCGTCGTTGTGCGGCGCCACATGCTCGGCAATAAAGGTACGAACGGTCTGACGGAATGCTTCGTGTTCTGCGTTGTAAACGGTGCGTTTCATGTCTCTCTCGGTGATCGGTTCAGTTTTCAGTTGCCGGTGAAGTTCGGCTGACGTTTTTCGGTAAAGGCGTTGACACCTTCCTGGTAGTCCTGACTCCAGCCAAGTTCGCGGATTGAGGTGGCTTCCATCGATAGCTGTTGCTCGAGGGTGTGCACGGCTGCAGCGAGCATCAGTTGGCGGGTGCGGACCATTGCCTTGGTCGGCATCTGCGCAATTCGCTGAACGAGCGCGTCAATGCGAACGCCGAACTCCGTGTCGTCGATCACATCCCAGATCAGTCCCCATTCCGCCGCCTTCTCGGCGGGCAGCTTGTCTGCGAAGAGCGCCAGCCCCATCGCGCGGGCAATGCCGACACGATGCGTCAGGAACCACGTGCTCCCGGTGTCCGGGGACAAACCAATTCTGGAGAACGCCTGCAGGAAGTACGCGGACCGCGCTGCCACGACGACATCGCATGCCAGCGCCAGCGATGCCCCACCACCGGCAGCCAGACCGTTCACAGCGGCAACTGTCGGGATGGGCAGGTTCTGTAGCTTCATTACCAGTGGCTTGAAATGGCGCTCCACGAGATTGCCGATATCGGGCAGCTTCCCGTCAACAATCTGCATGGCCGGATCAGCCAGATCCTGGCCTGCGCAGAACGCGCGTCCCTCGCCAGTCAGCACCAGCACGCGAATCGTCGGATCGTTGGCGATCTGATCGACGGCGCTGTGGAGCTCGATCATCGTGGCTTCGTCGAGGCTGTTCAGCTTGTCCGGCCGGGCCAGCGCGATGCGCGCCTGGGCGCCATCCGTCGTGACCTTGATGTTTTCAAACTTCATGGGTTGTCCCTCACGCATGGATTGGTGCGACGAGTAGTGCGGCGCCTGATCCGCTCTGGCGGACACGCCTGCCATCGATTCCCTCCCGTCTTGCCCGGACTATATGAGTCGCTCTTGAAAACGTCAAGAACATGACATAAAGTCGCTGTGCGATCAGGGTTTACGGCCTTAAATAAGCCGTATTCAAGATGAATAATGACATCATCTAGTCATAAATTCACAAATTTGGCCGCGGCATCCGCAGCGTGCCGAACCACACGGAGGAGACTCACAATGAGGCGTGTCGATGTACATGAGGTGGCGGATAACGCGACCTTCAACCCGTTCCATGCCAAGGTTCTCGCATGGTGTCTATTGGTCATCATCATTGACGGCTACGATATCGCGGTAGCCGGCGCAGCGCTGCCGTCGATCATGAAAGACATGGGCGTGACGCCAACGACGGCTGGCTTCATGGCGAGTTCAGCGCTTTTCGGGATGATGTTTGGGGCGATCTTTCTCGGCGCCCTGTCCGATCGAATCGGACGCAAGGCCACGATCTCGCTGTGCGTCTTCCTGTTCAGCGTGTTCACCGCAGCGGCTGGCCTGACCAGTGATCCCGTGACCTTCAGCGTGACGCGCTTCGTCGCTGGCCTCGGGATTGGCGGTGTCATGCCGAACATCGTTGCGCAAATGACCGAGTATTCGCCACGGCGGATCCGTAGTTTCATGACGACCGTGATGTTCTCTGGCTATGCGATCGGGGGCATCCTGGCGGCGGTCATCGGCAAGCAGTTCATTGCGGAGTTTGGCTGGCAGATCGTATTCTTCGCCGCCGGCGTGCCAGTGCTGCTGATTCCGTTCATCCTGAAGTCGATGCCGGAGTCCCTGTCCTTTCTGGCAGCTCAGGCTGATCAGGCGAAGTTGCGTCAGGTTGTCACCCGGCTTGACCCGTCGGCCGCGTATTCAGCGAACGATACCTTCGCCACGGCGCATCAGGCGACAGGTACCAGCGTTCCGGTTGCGAAACTGTTCCAGGATGGCCGAGGCTTTAGCACCGTGATGTTCTGGATCGCCTTCTTTACCGGGCTGTTCATGATCTATGCCCTCAGCACGTGGCTGACGAAACTGATGGCGATGTCCGGATATAGCCTCGGATCGGCGCTCAGCTTCGTGATTGCCCTGAACCTGGGCGCGGTGGTCGGCGCGATTGGCGGTGGCTGGCTGGCGGACCGTTTCCATATCAAGTGGGTATTGGTCCTGATGTACGGCTTGGGGGCGGTCTTTCTTTACCTCATGACGTTCAAGACCTCCACTGAAGTGCTGTACCTGATCATCGGCGCGGTCGGGGCTTGCACAACAGGGGCGCAGATCGTGGCCTACGCGTACAGCGGACAGTTCTATCCGGGCCCAGTGCGATCCACGGGCGTGGGGATGGCTTCGGGAATTGGCAGGCTTGGCGCAATCGCGGCGCCGATGCTGATCGGCCTGATTGTCTCGCTCAAGCTGCCGCTGCAGCAGAATTTCCTGGTGATTGGTGCGGCAGGACTGGTTGGCGCGCTGGCGCTGGCCTGTATCAACCACAGTCGCTCCGCATCGAACAGCACACAAGCAACCGGGCAGGCTTCAGCGGCGCCTTCCGCTCAGGCAAACACTTGATACGGTGATATCAGGGGCGCTCACCTCCAACGCGGAGGAGGCGCTCCATTCGACCTTGGCTTTCGCAGGGAATGACAACGTCGCGGAAGCCGCGAAACATGGATGCCGATGAGTTCCGAGGGTGCCTCGAGTTCGGGAGAGCTTGCGAAGTTTCGAAATTGCAAGGAACGCCGGAAAGTTGGCGTTGGGGAAATGCTGCAGCACATACGTGCGGCATCTCGCATGGTTCGACAACAGGCAAGGGAGGGGGCGGCCGATCCGCGCGTCACCGAGATGCTGCACTTCAGTCGCCTGCTATCGATGGCAATCCGGCAGGCATCGGCCTTCGACATCGCCGTAGTGCTTGGTAGCGCGGCCGAACTGCAATGGTATCCAGATGACCGTGCGCTCGATCTATGCACGAAAGCTGTCGAGGGCGCTGGAAATGCCGCGTTCCGCGCAGTGGTCTGGACGGTACGGCATCGGCGGGAACAAGGCACGCCGCATGCCAGGCGCTTTGTTGTACCAGACGTAAGGTAGGTTCAATACTGGCGCGGCACGGTTCGCGCGCAGCCGCGCCTCGTACGTGGGAAGTCACAGCATTGGCGACGTGCGGATCAGCACCGTCTTCAGCGCGAAACTCGAGCGAATGTGTTCGACGCCTGGAATGCGCGTAAGCGTACGGGTCAGGAAGTGCTGGTACGAACCCATGTCTGGCACGACCACGCGCAGGATGAAGTCCGCATCACCGGTCATGGTGAAGCAACTCATGACCTCGGGTGCCACGACGATCTCCTTCTCGAAGCGGTTGATGACGGCTTCGGACTGGTTCACCAGCGTGACGGACACGAAGACGTTCAGGTCCCCCATCAACTTGCTTTCGTTGAGCTGTGCCGTATAGCCGCGAATGTAGCCCTCCTTCTCAAGCTTCTGTACGCGGCGCAAGGTCGGCGTGAGCGAAAGATCAATCCGTTCCGAGAGTTCTCTCCAGCTAAGACGGCCGTCGACCGAAAGTTCGCGAAGGATCCGGAGGTCCGTTTTGTCGAGATCGTGCGTGTAGGTCATACATGCTAGTCGTGTTGATTTCGATAGTAGGAATGCGCCAAAAAATGAACATTCCGTAATTCACTTTGGCGCGAAACCTTGATGTGAGAAATCTAAACTTTCTAGTCATAAATGACAACGTCCTGGAGTCCCCGTGAGCCCCACTTCCGCTACCTCAACTTCGCATTCGGGTACCTTCGAGCGAAGAACGTACTTGACCGGCATCCAGGCGCTGGTACGTCTGCCGATGATCCAGCGCGAACTCGACCGGGCTCAGGGTCTCAACACAGCGGGTCTGATTTCGGGCTACCGCGGTTCACCGTTGGGGGTCTACGACCAGCAACTGTGGCGTGCATCGAAGGACCTGGCTGCGCACGACATCGTGTTTCAGCCGGGCCTGAATGAGGACCTCGCGGCCACCGCACTTTGGGGTACGCAAGTACAACGCGCATTTGGCGAAACCCGAGTCGATGGTGTGTTTGGCATCTGGTATGGCAAGGGGCCCGGCGTGGACCGTACCGGTGATGCGTTCCGGAGCGCCAACATGTTCGGTACATCGGCGCTTGGTGGCGTGCTTGCCGTTTCCGGGGATGACCACGCGGCACAATCATCGCCGTTTCCTCATCAGACGGATGGCATCTTTCACTCTGCATCGATCCCGGTCCTGCAGCCATCCAGCGTGCGGGAAGTGATCGAACTTGGCGTGGCCGGCTTTGCGATGTCGCGCTTCTCCGGTTTGTGGGTTTCGCTCAAGACCATTGCGGAAGTGGTCGAGACCGCCGCGACTATTGAGCTTGGCAATTGGCCAGCCTTTCGGAATCCGAAGGGGTTTATCGTCCCGGCGCATGGACTCAATTGGGACGCGTCGATCAAGTGGCCTGCACAGCGTGGAGAACTGGAGCGTCGCCTGATTGAAGAGCGTCTACCGGCCGCCCGTGCATGGGCGCGTGAGAACGGCATTGACAAGGTCATTGTGGAAGCCCGCTCGCGCAAGCTGGGGATCGTGACGGTGGGCAAGGCGCACCAGGACGTCATGCAGGCGTTGCGCGATCTCGGTTTGCAAGAGGATGATCTCCGGGCGTTGGGCATCTCCATCTACAAGGTGGCAATGAGCTGGCCGCTGGAAACGGAAGGTGCATGCGCCTTCGCCGCAGACCACCGGGAAATCCTTGTGGTCGAGGAAAAGCGCAGCAACGTAGAGGCTCAGTTGAAGGAGGCGCTCTTCCACCAACCTGCTGAGCGACGGCCGGTGGTGACGGGAAAGACCGACAACTCCGGATCGGCGTTACTGCCGGAAGTCTCCGAGTTCGGCGCCCGGCTTGTAGCCGGCGTGATCGTGCGCAGGTTCCGGGCGAACGACATCGACGCGCCTTGGCTCGATGACCGACTCAAGGCGCTTGAATCCGCCGCGAAGAAGCCCAGCGCGGCAGTCATCCCGATTCGGGGCCCGTACTTCTGCTCCGGATGCCCGCACAATACATCGACCCGCACGCCTGATGGCTCGATCAGTGGTGGCGGTATCGGTTGCCATGTCATGGCGCTCTCGCAGCCAGAACTGAAGACCAGCGTCATGAGCCATATGGGCGGCGAGGGTGCGCAGTGGGTGGGTGCGGCACCCTTCTCAAAGCGTGCTCACATCTTCCAGAACCTTGGCGATGGCACGTATCAGCACTCGGGTCTTCTGGCAATCCGGGCCGCAGTGGCCGCCAAGACCAACATCACCTACAAGATCCTGTACAACGACGCCGTCGCCATGACTGGAGGCCAACCGGCCGAAGGTGTCAACGACCCAGCGCGCATCACCCGCCAACTTCATGCCGAAGGCGTGGGGCGCATCGCCATCGTCTCGGACAATCCCGAGCGTTGGCGGAATGACAAGGCGCTTGCGCCAGCGGTTGAGGTGCATCACCGCGACGCACTGGATGAGGTTCAGCGTACCTTCCGCGAAGTTCAGGGCGTGACGGCCATCGTGTACGAGCAGACCTGCGCCGCGGAGAAGCGACGCCGCAGGAAGCGTAAGGAGATCGTGGATCCGGATCGCCGGATGTTCATCAACCAGGACGTCTGTGAAGGCTGTGGAGATTGCTCCATCCAGTCGAACTGCATCTCCATCGAGCCGGTAGATACGCCGCTGGGCCGCAAGCGAACGATTAACCAGAGTGCATGCAACAAGGACCTGTCCTGCGTGAAGGGGTTCTGCCCGAGCTTTGTCGAAGTGGAAGGTGTCAAGTTGCGCAAGCCGGACGCCAAGCGTCTGGCGACCATCGAGAAAGCGAAGGTTGCCGGGCTGCAATCCCCTGCACAGCGTTCACTCGACGAGCCGTTCAATATCTACATCACCGGTATCGGAGGCTCCGGCGTTCTGACGATGGGAGCACTGCTCGGTGTCGCGGCGAGTGCTGACGATCTGGCAGCGACTGTGCTCGACTTCACGGGTATGGCACAGAAGAATGGCGCCGTGGTCAGCCAGGTGAGGATTGCATTGGCAGAATCCGAGATTCCCGCGTCCAGAATCGGAGAAGGCAAGGCCGATCTGTTGCTGGGTGCGGATCTGGTCGTCTCGGCTGCAGCGGATTCCGTCAGTCGCCTGGCTTCCGATCGGACTGCTGCGGTATTGAACCTGGCCGAAACACCGACCCCGGAAGTGATCAGGAACCGCGATGCGGTGCTGCCGACCCAGTTGATGCACGACCGGATCCGGAGCCGCTGCAACCCGGTGGCCTTCCATGCAATGGACGTCGGTGCACTGGCCATGCGTATCTTCGGAGATACGCTGCCGACGCATACCGTGATGCTTGGCTATGTCTGGCAACAAGGGCTGGTGCCGCTTAGCCATGCCGCGATCATGCACGCGATTGAGCGCAACGGTGCGGCGGTGGAGATGAACAAGTCCGCCTTCAACTGGGGGCGAATCATTGCTGATGATCCCAACGCGCTGTCTGCGATTGCCGATTCGCCACTGGAGCCACAGGCTGCACCGACGACACTGGATGCGGCCATGGCGCTCCATCAACGCAAGCTTGTCGAGTACCAGGGTGACGCCTACGCAAAACAGTACCTTGATCTGGTCAATCTCGCTCGACGTTCCGAGAAGGCGGCAAGGCCGAACAGCGAAGCATTTGCACAGGCGGTGGCAAACGGCGCGTTCAAGCTGATGGCGTACAAGGACGAGTATGAAGTCGCACGCCTGTATTCCTCACAGTCGTTCCGCGATGCGCTCGCACGGCAGTTCTCAAGCGCCGAAAAAGTTTCCCTCTGGCTTGCACCGCCGCTGCTGTCGAAAGTAGACGCTCGCACGGGTCGACCGGCCAAACGGAAATTCGGACCGTGGGTGTTTCCGGTTCTCAAGGTGATCGCGCGCATGCGCGGGCTACGGGGTACGGCGTTCGACCCATTTGGATACACCGCGGAGCGCAAATCCGAACGCCGCCTGCGTGATGAGTACTTCGACGATGTTCGCAAACTCTGCTCCGGTTTGGCTCGGAGTAACTTCGACCAAGTGGTAGCCATCGCATCACTGCCATCCGATATCCGCGGCTTCGGCCCGGTAAAGGAGCAAGCCATGGTTCGCCACGCAAAACGGCGTAGTGAAGCACTTGAAACGTTGAATTCGGGCGCGGACATCCGAGTCGATGCCGCCTGATCAATCTAGGAACCTGGAAAGCATAGCCATGACAATCGAAACTGCAACGGGTCTGCACAGTGCCTATCGACTCTCGCTGCGTGCGCAACGCATGACGAGCTCGGTGATTCGAGAAATCCTGAAACTGACGGAGAAGCCCGAGGTCATTTCCTTTGCCGGCGGCCTGCCGGCGGCGCAGACTTTTCCCGTGGAGGCAATGCGCCAGGCCTGCGAGCGAGTGTTCGCCACATTGCCGGAGAGCGCGTTGCAATACGGCCCGACGGAAGGCTTTCAGCCGCTACGCCAGTGGATCGCTGACAAGCATGGTGTCGACCCGGCGACAGTGCTGATTACAACGGGATCACAGCAGGCGCTGGATCTGATTGGGAAGGTCTTGATTGACCCGGCTAGCAAGGTCCTGGTGGAAGCGCCGACATATCTCGGGGCGCTCCAGGCCTTCTCGATGTTCGAGCCGAACTATCTCGAGTTACCGATGGATGAGGATGGTCTGGACGTGGAGCAGCTTTCCACGACCCTGGCCGAGGATGCGCGCTTCCTGTACCTGATTCCAAATTTCCAGAATCCCACGGGCAGGCAATTGTCTTTCGAGCGACGGGAAGCTCTGGTGGCGCGTGCCAGACGTTTGGGTCTGCTGATCGTCGAAGACAACCCTTACGGGGAACTGCGCTATTCCGGGCAGGCCATTCCGACGCTCCACTCTATGAATGCCGACGGCGTTGTCTATCTGGGCTCCTTTTCCAAGATCCTTGCGCCGGGTCTCAGGCTCGGATATGTGCTGGCACCCCCGGCTATCCATGCCAAGCTGGTTCAGGCGAAGCAGGCGTCGGACCTGCATACGCCAACGTTCACGCAACGGCTTGCATGGGAAGTGCTTAGCACCGGCATGCTGGACGCGCATGTCGGGGCGGTGTGCGACCGCTACGGCATGCACTGTGCCGCGATGCTCGATTCGCTGGCTCGTCATATGCCGGATGGGGTGCGCTGGAGTCGTCCCGAAGGCGGCATGTTCATCTGGGTCGAGATGCCGCAAGGCATCGATGCGATGGAACTGCTGCAGGAGGCCGTGGCCAGGGACGTGGCATTTGTCCCGGGATCACCTTTCTACGCCAGATCCCCGAAGGCAAACACACTGAGACTAGCTTTTGTCACCGTGCCACCCGAACAGATCGAGGTTGGCATAGCCCGGCTCGGTCAAATCATCACAAGCCGCCTGAACTCGTAATTGACGAACGGAACCACGCGAGTGGCGTCATTCTCCATCCTGGGCATGGCTGCATGCTCGGGATGGTTTTTTTTTGCGGGGTGACGCCTCGCATGGAGACGGGATGGAGATAGGGGGATGGAAGTAGCGATGGAAATCGAGGGAGGCCTTACCTCCCTCGATTCGGTTTTGACTGGCCAATGCAGGTTGTGCCGACGCTAGCCATTTTCCTGATGGCACTCCCCGGGTCGGATCGTGCCGAGTATGAACTGCAGCAACTGCCGCAACTGCTGCATGAGTTCATGAGAACAGTTTACCTAACGATCCCCGGGTAGTTGCGCTATAGCTGCGACTGGATGCGAGACGTCAAGGTCGAAATGCGCTACGCATTGGCTCAACGATGGTGCAATCGACTACCGCGAGGTGTCGTTTGGCGTTTAGCATTGACGGAACGGTCGCGCTTAATTTCCCAAGTAGTAGCCCAATTCACTGAGGAGCGTCGAAAACATGGAACACGTCAACCACGAAGGCAATCTGGAATCCATCGCAACCAGTTTTCGCAGCCAGCCCGCCATGGGGCTGATCCGTGCGACGATGCCTGTCATCGAGATCGGCCGCACGGAGATCCATGTGCCGCACTGGGATGGTGTCGAGCAGCAGCATGGGTTCGTTCATGGCGGTGTGGTCGGAATGATCGCCGACGCGGCTGCGGGTTATGCCGCGATGACCATGGTCTCAACCGAGGCATCGGTGCTGACTGCGGAATACAAGATCAACTTCATGGCCCCTGCCCGTGGGGAGAAAATCATTGCCAGGGGCAAAGTGGTGAAGGCGGGCAAAACGTTGATTGTGACTTCGGCGGAGGTCTTCGCGGTGCGTGAAGGTGGGGAGTCGCTTTGCGCGGTGATGCAGCAGACGATGATGGTCGTTTACGGCGCGACGTGCCGCTAGGCCTCTTCCGTGAGGTGCCAACGGCATCGACTCAACGACTGCAAACGATCAAAGCGATTTGGGGGAATACAGCGCGCTTTGGAATTCGGGCACGTACTCGTACTTGAGCATCTTGCCAAGCTTCAGGGACTTGATGAACGTCGATAGACCTCCGTCAGTCAGGCCGAGGTTCACCGTGTCTGCACTTGTGCTGGAGGCATGACTGAGCTGGCGGGAAGTTGCAATGCACGTGGTCAACTTCCCCCGCTGATCTACGTTGGTAAAGCTATTGGTCACCCATGTTGATGGTTGTACTTTCGGCTTGCTGGATACCTGATGTCCCATCGGCCCAAACAGGAATCAAATGGGTGCCCAGAAGCGCTGCTCCGATTGCGGCCGCTAGTTTGCTGATTTTCATGTTGATGAACTTGAGTACTTGAGCTTGCGTTCATGGATGCGGGAAGTACGGTGTGTCGACGTCGGCTTGCGCCAGATGTCTGGTCAGCCTGTCAGTCGTACCCGCGCTGGGCCATCCAGCGCCGATACTGGCGGACGCGGCGTGCGTCGGATACCTGCTGCAGGATCAGCGCGCGCAGCGCTGACACCTTCGGATTGGTTGCCTTGCCGCAACTGAGCTTGCGTAGTTGAAACTTGACTGCCGCCATGTTGGCCAGCGAGGCCAGCGGCTTGTTCTTCCAGTTGATCGGCAGTAGCGCGGGAGCGCTGTCTTTACCGGCGCGCCAATCGCGTGGCAGATTGGGATCGATCGCCAGGGCGGTGCCGATGCCAACCATGTCCACGCCGCTCTTGACCACGTCCTCGGCCACTGGCCACCGGCGGATGCCGCCCGTGACCATCACTGGCATCTTCGCCACCACGCGGATGTGGCGGGCGAACTCGATAAAGTAGGCCTCTCGGGCGAGCGTGCTGCCGTCGCGTGCGTCGCCCTGCATGGCCGGGGCTTCATAGCTACCTCCTGACAGCTCTACCAGATCAACTGCCAACTCGTTGAGCAGCGTCACAACCCTGTGAGCGTCGTCCGCGCTGAATCCGCCCCGCTGGAAGTCCGCCGAGTTCAGCTTGACGGCAACCGCGAATCCAGGCGAAACCACAGCGCGTACGGCCTTGACGATCTCAATGAGCAGGCGAGCGCGGTTCTCCAGCGAGCCACCCCACTCATCCGTCCTCTGGTTGCTCAACGGCGAGAGGAATTGGCTCAGCAGATAGCCGTGTGCCGCGTGAATTTCGACGCCAGTGAAGCCGGCCTGTTCGCCCAGTTGAGCTGTGCGGGAAAAGCGACGGATCACGTCCTCGATGACTTCGTGCGTCATCGCCTTTGGCGCATTGAAGTGCCTGGACATGTTGCCCAGGTTCAATGGCACCGCAGATGGAGCCCAAGTGGGCTGCCCCAGGTTGGCGGGCATCTGGCGGCCGGGATGGTTGATCTGCAGCCATAGCTGCGCCCTGTTGGCCCGACCGGCCTGCGCCCAGCGCTTGAACCGGTCCAGATGCGCGGCGTCTTCCAGTACAACGCCGCCGGGCCCTGTCATGGCGCGGCTGTCCACCATCACGTTGCCAGTGATCAGAAGACCGGCGCCCCCCTCTGCCCAGGCCCTGTACAGGCGTATCAGTTCCTCGGAGGGCGCGTGGTCCTTGTCTGCCATGTTCTCTTCCATGGCGGCTTTGGCGATGCGGTTCGGAATCGTCGAACCATTGGGGAGTGCGAGCTTGTCGAACACGTTCATGGGGTCACCTCATTGATCGTGTTTCGACTCTAAGATTAAAGTCAGCTTGAATGTCAACACCATTTTTGGGCCGACAACGGTCTACTGACAATGGCTGCCACATGAGCGGCGGCAGAGACGCCAGAGGCGCATGAGCCGCCAGGAACGGCGCTAAAACGCAACTATCCGGATCGGCTTGACCTTGAAGTTGACTTTAACCTTAGAGTACTGACCTGAAGGCACTTCGGGTGCATCAATTATCGAGGGAGGTCAGCGATGAACATGAGGATCGGGGAACTGGCGGAGCGTACTGGCCTTGCTCCTTCGAGAATCCGCTTCTACGAGGACATCGGCCTGTTGAAAGTCGAGCGTAAAGCGAACGGCTATCGAACCTATCCACCGCAAGCGGTGCTGGTCCTGGACCTGATCGCGACCGCGCAGCACGCAGGCTTTACTCTCGACGAGATTCGCGCGGTGCTTCCCCCCGACTTGGCGATGTGGAAGCCTGACTCGTTGCTCGAAACGCTCCGCAACAAGGTACGGGACATTGAAGCGCTGGAGATGCGGCTTGCGCAGAGCAAGTCGCACATCAATGCACTCTTGGCCGAAATCGAGGCGAAGCCAGAGGAGATTGACTGCGCCACCAATGCGGAGCGGGTACTGTCGCGGATCCGTTCAGGGGAAATGGAAGGCCCAGCCCTGGCAGCCGGTGATGTCACCGCGCTTCGCAAGGCACGGCGACGCAGGTCGCCCGGGTCGGAGGAATAGACAGTCAAATGGCCGTGTCGTGGCTGCGGCTGCCTTGAACCGTACCGGAGGCGGCGTCAATGGTCAGACTTGCTCCATGGAAGCACCGTTGGCAACGGCCCCGCTACAGGTCGCAACCTTCTGCTCAAACGACGCCGAGCGCCGGTGATCAATCAGCAGCACTGCAACCATCCCGATAACTGCGGGAATCGCTATGGCAACGAAGTTCTGCTGAAGGGGCAGGTTCATGCCGACCAGCATTCCAATCACGATTGGCGCCAGGATCGCGCCGCTGCGTCCGATGCCCAATGCCCAGCCAAGACCGGTAGCGCGAATAGGGGTCGGGTAGAACTGTCCTGTATAGGCGTTGGCGACGATCTGGGTGCCGATTGTCGAAGCACCGGCGAGAGCCACGACAATAAACAGCAGTTCAGTGGGCATCTTGAAGCCAAGAAGGGTGATGGACACGGCTGCCAGCGCGTACATCGAAGCCAGCACATACTTGATATGAAACCTGTCGGCCAGCCATCCTCCACCCACTGCGCCGATCATTGCACCGACATTTAGAACCAGCACAAAGGTCAACGCAGAACCGAGGCTGTAGCCGGCACTGGCCATCAGTTTTGCCAGCCATGAACTGAGCGCATACACCATGAAAAGGCACATAAAGAAGGCGACCCAGAACATCAGCGTGCTGAAGCCACGACCGCCGTGGAACAGGTGCCGGATCGGTGTGTTCTCCGTACGGTCTTGAGGCGCCACTACGAAGTTGTCACTCGACGCGGGCACATAGTTGGGGGCCAGCCTGGATGCGATTGACTTCAACTCTTCGTCCCTGCCTTTGGCCAGGAGAAACGGCATCGACTCGGGTAGGGATTTGAAGATAATCGGAATGAGCAGTACTGGCAGGCCGGCAGCAAAGAACACTGATTGCCAGCCGTATGCCTCGATCATGCCTCTACCCAACAATGCGGCCACGATACCGCCAACCGCGTAGCCGCTGAACATCAAGGTGACGAGCGTAGCGCGCATCTTCTTCGGCGCGTACTCGGTCATCTGTGCGACTACGTTGGGCATGACACCGCCAATGCCGAGCCCGGCGAAAAACCGTGTGATGCTGAACGTTACCGGATCCTTGCACAGGCCGGCCGCTGCAGTGAAAACACTGAACAAGGCAATGCAGAGCGCAATGGTCCAGCGACGGCCAATCCGGTCGGCGACTGTGCCGAGGAAGATGGCGCCAAACACCATGCCAAACAGCGCGGAGCTGACCATGAAGCCAGCGTTGGCCGGCGTAACGGCAAACTCTTTCATGATGGACGGCAGCGCGATTCCGACCACGGCCAGATCATAGCCATCAAAGATGATGATCAGCGCGCACCAGCATAGAACCAGTGCGTGAAACGGGTTAAAGCGGGCCTCGTCGGCCAGCTTGTGGATGTCAATCTTGCGCATGGGTGTTGTCTCCGAAATTATATTTGTATGTTCACGCTAGATCTTTGACATAGGTGTATTGATGTCTGCGAGAAGGGCGGAATCGACGGGTCTCTTCTGCTCGATGAGCCGTCGCGCGAAGCGCAAGTCCTTGGCGGAATTCGGGCCGAGCGCGGCCTGGATGACATCTCCATCCAGATAGAACAGGACGAAGCTCCCGTTCTCCGGAGCACCACGCAAGACCGCGCGGTGAGATGGCGCGGGGACGCCGTAGATCTGCAGGTTCATGTCGTACTGATCCGACCAGAACCAGGGCAACGGCTGATAGTCCACGGCTAGCCCGAGTGCCGCACGGCCTGCCGCAATGCCTTGCTCCTGGGCGTTCTGCCAGGATTCAAGACGTATGCGACGGCCAGCCCATGGATTGGGCGTCACAGTGACGTCGCCTGCGGCGAAGATATGGGGATCGGATGTCTGGCAGCGCGGATCGACGATAATGCCGCCGTCGCATTCCAGGCCAGCCGCCCTGGCGAGTTCGTCGTTCGGGACGAGGCCAATGCCAGCGACGATCACGTCGCTGTCGATTATTTGACCGTCGGCGAGCGAGATGCGGGAACGATCATCACCCTGTCGAGCGATATGTGCGACTTGAGCGCCAAGCATGATGTTGGCGCCGTGCTCCTGATGCAGTGACAGCAAGTATTCCGAGATCTCCTTGGGTACCGTGCGCTCGCAGAGGCGTGACTGTGACTCCAGCACGGTGACGTTAGCCCCCTTCTTGCGCGCGGTGGCGGCTACTTCAAGGCCGATCCATCCGCCCCCGATCACAGTCACACTGCGACCAGGGGTAAGCATTGGTGCGAGCGTTTGGGCATCGCTAATTGTCCGCAATGCATGGATGGAAGCGCCATCGGCGCCGGCAACCGAAAGCGTGCGGGCGCGGCCACCGGTGCATAGGATCAGCTTGTCGTACGCGAGCGTTTCGCCGCTATCGAGTGCCAGGCGCTTCGGCTCGCGCTCAATACTTTCTACCCGTGTGTCGGGCCACCACTCCAGGTCCAGAGCCTGCAATGCGTCGAGGCTAGTCAGCCATGTGCTGTCGGCGGCGGCGTCGCCCGCCAAGACGGCTTTCGACAATGGTGGGCGTTCGTGAGGAGGATGAAGTTCCTCGCCAATCAACACCAGTCGGCCGGTAAATCCTTCCTTGCGCAACGTCTGTGCTGCCCAGAAACCCGCTTGGCCGGCGCCCACGATTGCGATGGTTCCAGCCTGCTCGGCGTTCATTGCGGCAGTGGTTTGTTCCGTATTCATGGTCGTCTCAGCCTTTTATTCGAGGACGAGCCAGACCCGGTCGCCTTCGATCTTGACCGGATACGACTTGAGCGGCTCGGTCAGCGGTGCACACAATGCGGATCCATTGCGAACGTCGAATCGACCCTGGTGCAGGGGGCACTCGATCTCGTGGCCCTCAAGAAAGCCGTCGCACAGGCGTGCGTGGCCGTGGGTGCAGATGTTGTCGGTCGCGAATACCTCGCCATCGACCCCGTACAGCGCAATCTCCCTGCCGTCGACCTGCACGGCCGTCACGTCGTCCTGGGGCACGCTGGAAAATGCGGCTGCATCGATCCAGTTCTGAGTCATGATTGGTTCCTTCCAGGCTGCAGGTCAGATCGGGTAGATCAGCGAGTTCGGGATCATCTCGCTGTCGAACACGCAGAGGCGTTGGCTAAAGCGCAGACCATCGGGGGTCTGCACGATGACGTCGTGCGACCGACCAGCATTGAAGATCTCGCTCATCTGATCTGGCTTGGTGCGGATCACGACGTAGTTCGTCTCAACCACAAGCCGGTCTGGTGCGGATTCGCGCACCAGCGGGACACTGAAGATATGGCGCTGGTAGTACGGGTCATGGAACAGTGTTTCGCGGATGCCGAAAACCCGGTCCTTCAGCATGCCCTTGCTTTCGAATGACAGGGTGGCAAGCGGCAAGCCGCGATCGAAGTTCTCGCGTGGCTGCACGCGATAGATGCAGTCCTCGGTAAAGAATTCGGGCCAGCGATCCCACTCGCCATTGTCGACAACGGCAGCGTAGTCGGCGTACAGCGCAAGCAGCGCGGAGTAAGTAGTGAAGTCCATGGCCTCAAACCTCCATGACCTTGCGCCAGTAGGCGTACATGCCACGGATGAGTGTCTCCGTGACCATGTGGTCTGTGTTCTCGGCGGTGCGTCCGCCGAGTTCGGCAAGCACACGATGCCAAGGCTTCTGTTCAAAGCCTTCTTGCGAACACTCGATTACCTCACCATCGTCTGCGGAAACGAAGCCGGCGGGGCCAAACAGATTTGCCTGACGCAGGCGGCGCCGCGTCATTTCCTCGGTGTCGTCCTCGAAGCCGAAGTGAGTCCAGACGAAGTCAAATGAGTCTGTGCCGTTGGGCTGGATATGGCGGGTCGAGACAGAATTGACCTGCTGCTGGAAGATGACACTCGGAAACACGGTCATCATGACGGCCGTTGGATCGCCCCACCACGGCTCGTGAACGATGTCGAGAATGCGGTCATCATGTAGCGTCATCTGGTCCTTGAAGCTGGCGACGCCCGACGTCACATCCCCCTTGCCGCCTTGTCCGCGGGTGGAAACCATCGCGGCGTGCCGGAACTGCTCATCCATCACGAGCCTGGCCTTGTTATCTGCGCGCCAAAGTCCGAAAGTAACGAACCACGTATGCAGTAGACCCGGGTGATAAGGGTCCTTGATGTTCTCCTGCATCAGCTTCCAGTTGCCGGGAATGCGCTGCTTGTTGTAGCCCAGGACCTTGAGTTTGCGACCGTTGAAAAGGCGGTCGAAGTAGCCGAGGATTTCCGGGCCGAGATATTCCTCAAGCGGAACGACGTCATGGTCGAACGAAGCGAATACGACGCCGCCGCGCGTGGCGACCTTCAGGCGTGTCAGTCCGTGGTCTTGTGGTTTGAAATCAGCCGGCATACCGCCGTTGACCTTCCCGTCCTGCTTCACGCCGCGCCGGAACGGCACGCCCTGAAGATTTCCCTTCAAGTCGTAGTTCCACTGGTGATAGGGGCAATGAAAATCCTTTCGGTTACCGCTACGCTCGCGGCAGAACTTCATGCCGCGGTGCGCGCAAACATTCTCGACGACGTTGATCTCACCGTCCTGGTCGCGCACAAGGATTACCGAACGTTCGCCAAGCGTGGTGCGTTTGAAGTCGCCTGGATTCGGGACTTCTGCCTCCAGACCTACGTAGTTCCAGTGACCGTTATAGAAGCAACGCTCAAGTTCACGTTGATAGAGCTGCTGATCCGTATAGACGCGAAAAGGAATGCGGCTGATACCTTCGTCGGTCCAGGTGGGAAGGGGGCTCGGGTGGCAAGGGGCCGAGAGGGGCATGCTGTCTCCGTGGGTGTTCTTGTGTGGAGGCAATACTCGTCCATTGCCGTACATTAGCCAATAGAATCTCGGCTATATGTGATATTCACGGAATCAATAAGGACGCTGAGATGGAACTCAAGGACGTCGATCTGAACTTGCTGGTGGTGTTTGAGTTGCTGCTTCGCGAGCGAACAGTTTCCGGGACTGCGAAGGCCTTGAACCTCACGCAACCCGCTGTAAGCAACGCCTTGGCACGGCTGCGCAAGGTATTCGATGACGAGTTGTTTGTGCGAAGCAGCAAGGGGATGCTGCCCACGACGCTTGCACAGGAGTTGGCTGAGCCCGTTTCATTTGCCCTGGAGTCGCTGCAAGCTGCAATCAGTCATCGGGTTGAGTTCGACCCGCTGCGTAGCCATCGGTCCTTCCGGCTAGCCATGACCGACATCGGCGAAGTGCACTTCATTCCAAGACTGATGGGCGCGCTCTCCGAGCGTGCGCCCACCGTGACGGTTGCCACCATTCGAAATACGGCGGTCGATCTTCCCGCCGAAATGAGCCAGGGCCATGTGGATTTGGCCGTGGGATATTTGCCCGAACTCGGCCCGGAGTTTTTCCAGCGACGTCTGTTCAGTCAGCGCTATGTGTGCATGTTCCGGCCCGGACACGCGATGGATAAGCGTACCGTCCGTATGCGTGACTTCGAGCGTGCTGATCACGTCGTTGTCACGGCGGCAGGCACCGGGCATGCGCGCGTCGACGAAATCCTGGCAAAGCAGGGGGTAGAACGAAACGTTCGCCTACGCGTGCCCCATTTTGCTGCGCTTGCGGACATAGTCGCGAGCACGGATGTCGTGGCGACAGTCACGGAGACCTATGCACGGCGCAGCGCAACGTACTTTGGACTGAAGTACATCAAGCATCCCGTTGACCTGCCGGAGATCCAGATCAACCTGTTCTGGCATGCGCGGTACCATCGAGACCCGGCCAACCAATGGCTGCGGAATCAGTTCGTGGAGCTGTTCTCGGATTGATGGAGGGGCGGGGGCTCGCTACGGACAAACAATCGAAACTCGCCCATCTGGAATCCCGTTTGCGAACCAGACCGGATCTGCAAGCAACTTGCGCGGATATACACTCGCCGGGCAACGCGACGGCTGCCTAAGATGGCGTCATAGAGCCGCCTGAACTCGTAATTGACGATCGGAACCGCGCAAGTGGCGTCATTCTCCATTCCGGGCATTGCAGCATGAGGAGCGTCGCAAACATGGAACACATCAACCACGAAGGCAATCTGGAATCCATCGCAACCAGTTTTCGAGGACAGCCCGCCACGGGGCTGAGCATGGGTTCGTTCATGGCGGTGTGGTCGGAATGATCACCGACGCGGCTGCGGGTTATGCAGCGATGACCATGGTACCAACCGAGGCATCGGTGCTGACTGCGGAATACAAGATCAACTTCATGGCCCCTGCCCGTGGCGAGGGCGTGGACCTGGAAATCGCCGACCAGCTTATGGGCCAATATTCAACAGGCACGACCAGGGACATTTCGTTGTCGATGCTGTCCGTAAGCAGGCAACCTTGCAAATGAGCGGCCGCGAGCGCTGCGAAAGAGTCGACGCATCGCAGCACTGCCACTATCATTGGCCTCGGTCTGGCAATGTAGCCAGAGGTCTTGAGAGATTACGGCGTGTATTTCGACGGCAGCCGCCAAGCAAACGAGCTGACGTTCAACGTCATCATGGAGTATGGCATCCCGCAGCAAAGCAACTGCCTGGTCCCGGTCTCGGTGACTAATCAACGGCTCTCGAGGCGCGGCTTCAAGAATCGCCTCACGAATTCTTGCCATCAAGTTTCCAGCCATAGATTTCCCAATCGAGCTTCCGCTTGCGTAGCGGCGAGGCTGCAGTTTGTCTCGATCCAGCTCATCAAGCAATTGCATAATCATCAAGTATTGATGCACTCCGATCACGCATAAGGTGGATGGCGATGAAGCGTAAGATACCCAGTACGATCGCGTTGGCGGTCTTCGAAGCCGCGGCTCGGCAAGGAAGCTTTGCCAGGGCCGCCAACGAAGTCTGCCTTACAGAAAGTGCAGTCAGCCGGCAGATCGCCTCACTGGAGACGTACTTGGGGGTCAAGCTGTTCACGCGCGTGCGCAAACAGGTCATCCTCAACGATGCTGGGCGCATGTATCTCAAGAACATCGCAGGCAGTCTGGCCGACATCGAGGCTCATACCGCAGCCTTGATGGCCCATAAGGGAGTTGGCGGTGTGCTTGAATTGGCGGTCATCCCCACGTTTGCCAACCGCTGGTTGCTGCCACGCTTACGCGACTTTCGCGAGCGGCATCCCGACATCATCCTCAATCTGTCAGAGCGCCCGCTGCCCTTTAGCTTTGAGGACACGAACTTTGACGCGGCACTGAATTTCGACCATCCGTCCTGGACCAATGTGGTGAAGGTTGATCTTTTCGATGAAGAATTGGTGCCAATCGTAAGTCCTCGGTATTTCGACACCCAGCTCTTGGCTTCGCCCTCCGATTTGACTGAGCTCCCACTCCTGCACAAGTCCACTCGACCGGAGGCTTGGCGTCATTGGTTCGAACTGAGCGGCGTCGCAGATTTCACGCCCGTTCCCGGGATGCATTTTGAGCTCTACGGTATGGTCATCGAAGCCGCTCGCGCAGGTCTGGGTGCTGGTTTGGTGCCGCGCATGTATGTGCTCGACGAAATTGAGCGCAACGATCTCGTGGTCCCGTTTGATTTGTCCCTAAAGCACGAGAAACGGTACTGTTTGGTGTTCCCCGAGCGAAAGAAAGACTCCGAACTCGTCCAGCTCTTCCGGGATTGGGTGGTTGGCATCGAGACTGAATACCGGTCTAGGTGGAAGTAATATAAAAGTATATAGATAGGCACTTTATTCGCGAGATGCTTGCTCTGGACGCATCAGTTCTGGAGAAAAACTCGTTTTACGGTGCGGGGCGGTGACGGGGAAAATTGGCTCGTTCCAATATGTAGATCGAGTTCCCCGTATGTTCCTGACCACCCTTCCAATGGCGCCCAAGGACCCCATCCTTGGGATAAATGAGGTCTTTGTCCAAGACCAGCGTCGCGAAAAAGTAAACCTTGCGGTAGGTGTCTACTACGACGATAGCGGCAGGATTCCCTTGCTTGAGTCCGTCGCCGTGGCGGAAGCCTCATTGGTTGCGGAACGTCTGCCG
This sequence comes from Cupriavidus sp., assembly GCF_057315035.1. Lineage (NCBI taxonomy): Bacteria > Pseudomonadati > Pseudomonadota > Betaproteobacteria > Burkholderiales > Burkholderiaceae > Cupriavidus > Cupriavidus sp. Next base: position 250,840 of record NZ_DBHKYV010000004.1, read on the forward strand.
CGCGGTTACCAACCGATTGACGGCACATCAAATTTTCAACGCGCGGTACTGCCGGTCGTGTTTGGCGTAGAAAGTGATGACCCGCTGGCGAGTCGGATAGCAACCGTACAAGCGGTAGGGGGCACGGGCGCACTCCGCGTCGCTGCAGATTTCGCCAAACAATGGGGTGCAGCGGAGCATGCGCTTGTCAGCGACCCCACTTGGGAAAACCACCGCGGAGTGTTGGCAAGGGCCGGATTCCAGGTTGAGACCTATCGGTATTTGCAGCGGAATGCTCAACAACCGAATGTCGAGGCGATGCTGGAGGATCTATCCCACGCGGATGCAGGCACTCTGGTGGTGTTGCACGGATGCTGTCACAACCCGACTGGCTACGATTTGCCGCGCGAGTCGTGGCCAGCCATCATTGAGATTATCGGGCGGCGGGGGCTAGTGCCTCTGATTGATCTTGCCTACCAAGGCTTTGGCGACGGTTTGGAAGCTGATGCCAGTGTTGTCCGTGAATTTGTCAAAGCAGGGCAGCCTTTCCTGGTAGCTACTTCATTCTCTAAGAACTTCTCATTGTACGGAGAGCGTGTCGGTGCGCTGTCTGTTGTTTGCCCATCGTCGGAAGTGGCAACGAAGGTTCGCTCGCAACTGAAAGCGATCATCCGCGTCAACTACTCGAACCCGCCTTCTCACGGCGGCCGCCTCGTTTCCGAGATTCTTACGAGAGCACCATTGCGGGAACTTTGGCAGGCCGAGTTGGACGGGATGCGATTGCGAATTGCGCGCGTACGCAGGGAACTCGGCGAGGCCCTTACGGCGCAGAAGCTAGGGAAGGATTTTTCCTTTTTCACTCGCCAGAAAGGTATGTTCAGCTATACGGGTCTTAACCGCGTGCAGATGGAATACCTACGGGACGAGTGGGCTATCTACGGTGTCGAGACTGGTCGTATCTGCCTTGCGGCCCTCAACAGCGCCAATCTGGCGCGCGTGGCTGACGCAATGACTGCCGCATTCCGCGTGGCCGAAGCCGGCGTGGAATCATGAAAAAACCTCATCATCTCTGAATTTCTTCTCGTTTGCGGCACGTGAGAGCTTTTACGAAAATGAATTCAAGAGAGCAGCCATTGAGTTGCCTCGCTACCTAATCATGGGGACGTCATTCATGCAAACGCAATACCAACTCTTCATCAACAACGAATGGGTCGATCCGACTGGAGGCCAATGGTTTGATTCGCTTGACCCGTTTTCTGGTGAGCCGTGGGCCCAGATTCCGCGCGGAACAGGCGAAGATGTCGATAAGGCTGCCCAGGCGGCTGCCGCTGCAATGAAAGGCCCTTGGTCGAAGCTGTCGCCTACCAACCGAGGGATGCTGCTCTACAAACTGGCCGGTCTGATTGAGGAAAATATCGACCTGCTGACGGAAGTAGAGGCCCGCGACAACGGAAAACTCCGCAGCGAAGTGCGTGGGCAGGTCGGCTATGTTGCCAAGTACTTCTACTACTACGCTGGTATGGCCGACAAGATCCAAGGCGCGGTAGTGCCGATGGATAAGCCTAAGGTTTTCAACTATACCCGTCTTGAACCGGTGGGCGTAATCGGCACGATCACGCCGTGGAACTCCTCGCTGCTTTTGACCGCTTGGAAAGTCGCTCCAGCACTCTGCGCAGGTAACACTATTATTGCCAAGCCGTCGGAGCATACGTCGGTTTCGCTGCTTGAACTGGCCAAGCTGTTTGTCAAGGCGGGTTTCCCGCCGGGCGTCTTCAACGTGATTACAGGTTTTGGCCAGGATGTTGGTGAGCCGCTGGTCGAACATCCTCTGGTACCTATGATCGCCTTCACCGGGGGCGATGAAGGTGGACGGCGCGTCAACCTCGCGGCCGCCGCTCATTTCAAGAAGGTCACGCTGGAGCTGGGCGGAAAGTCGCCGAATATCGTGTTCGATGACGCCGATTTGACCAACGCCGCGAACGGTGTCATTACCGGAATTTTCTCGGCCGGCGGCCAGACCTGCATGGCAGGCTCCCGTCTGCTGCTTCAAGAGAGCATCCACGATGAGTTCGTTGACCGACTCATCGCGATCACCAGCAAGGCAAAGCTTGGAGATCCCGCACGTTCGGATGTCCAGATGGGACCTGTTGCTACGCGTCCTCAGTTCGAAAAGGTCGTCGACTACGTGCGTATTGCGAAGGAAGGCGGCGCGACGTGTGCCTTCGGCGGCAACACGCGAAGCGGTGAAGGCTATGGCGCTGGTCAGTTTGTTGAGCCAACGATCTTCACGAATGTCACAAATGACATGCGAATCGCGCAGGAAGAGGTTTTCGGGCCGGTGCTCTCGGTGCTGAAGTTCAAAGACGAAGACGACGCGCTGCGTATCGCCAACGATATCCGCTTTGGCCTGGCTGCCGGCGTTTGGACGCAAAGCCTGCATCGTTCCATGTACATGTCGGAGCGGCTTCAGGCGGGAACCGTGTGGATCAACAACTACCGTTCGACAAGCTTCACGACTCCGTTTGGAGGCTACAAGGATAGTGGGCTGGGACGAGAGGGTGGCACCGAGGCTGTGAAGGAGTTCATGGAGACCAAGAGTGTGTGGGTCTCGACTGACCTGGAAATGCCGGATCCCTTCGTCCGCAAGTACTAAGCAGAATATTCGGAGACATAACATGAGCGCTGCTTACGGTGCTGACAAATTCGATGTGGTAGTTATCGGTTGTGGCATAGCTGGCTTGTCAGCGGCCGTAGCGGCCGCGGTAAAGGGTGCCCGCGTGGCTGTTCTCGAGCGTGCAACCCGAGAGGAGTTCGGCGGCAATACGCGCTGGACAGAAGCGTATTTCCGGATGAAGAGCGAGACGGAAGTCAGCGATGACTTCGACGAGCTTCTTGCCGCCAACGCGGGGGACAATCTCGACCCCAATGTTGTTCGCAGCATGGGGGACGCCTATGAGAATTGGCCGCCATATGTGAAGGCTCACGGCATGCCTGACCCGGAACTGTTGTCGACGCTCTCAAATGAGGCAGGTCCCACGGTGCAGTGGCTGCAGTCTTTCGGTATCCGCTTCGCGGCGCTCCCCACCTATTTCGTGACTGCCGCAGCCCCACGGATCATGCCCGTGGGAGGCGGCCTGGCCATGATCGAAGCCTTGCATGCACAGGCTTCGGAGTTGGGCGTCCAGTTCTATTACGAAACCACGGCTACCTCGCTGTCGCGCCGAGATTCGGAAGGCGTGCTGCGACTGAACCTGGTGGATGCAGATGGCAACGCCTTTGAGCTACGCGCCCGCTCAGTGGTTATCGCGTCCGGCGGTTTCCAAGGAAACCCGGAAATGCTGACGCAGTACATGGGAGGCGCAGCTCGTTATGTGCGACCTGTTGCGCGCGGCGGCTATTACAACAAGGGCGAAGGAATCCGCATGGCCCTCCACGTAGGGGCTGCTCCTGCAGGCGATTTCAGTTCATTCCATGCCGAACCTCTGGATCCGAGGTCGGCTCAGGTCGAAGCCTTGGTCATGAACTTTCCCTACGGCATCCTGGTGAATAGGCTTGGACAGCGATTTACTGACGAAGCGCCAGGTCCGGTGGACGTTCACTACGACCACATCTCCCGAGCAATCAAGGACCAGCCAGACGGGATTTCCTATGTGATCTTCGATGAGAGGATCAACGACGTCCCCAACTGGAAGAAAGGGATTCGCACCGACCAGCCGCCGCTTCAGGCGGATTCCTTGGAGGCACTGGCGCAGCAATGTGGGATCTCGGTAGAAGGCCTGCATCGGACGGTGTCGGAGTTTAACGCTGCGTGTCAGGACGGAGAATTCATTCCTCTGGAGGAGGACCATCTGAGCACGGTGGGGATCACTCCAAAGAAGTCGAACTGGGCAAGACCGATTGATAGCGCACCGTATTTTGCCTATCCAATTATGCCGGGCATCTGCTTCACATACGGCGGAATCAAAATTAACCGGCACTCGCAAGTCGTCGACACTGACGGCAAGGCGATTCCAGGCTTGTATGCGGCCGGTGAGGCTGCCGGACTCTACTACCAGGTCTATACAGGCGCCACCTCCGTCATGCGCGGCGCGGTGTTCGGCAAGCTTGCCGGCGAGCACGCAGCACAGATCTCGAAACAGAAATAAGCCTTGAAAAAGGGCGGAAAGACTAGAAGAACGCAGGAGACAACCATGAACTTTGTTGCACAAGCACGGCGCTGGGTAACCAGCGTCGGGGGGAGCGCTCGCTTCGCGGGTAGCGTTATCGCCATGAGTGTCACGGTATTGGCAACGGCGCCGGCAATTGCTGCGCAGCCTGGATGGACGCCGTCGAAACCCATTCGTCTGGTTGTGCCATATGCGCCGGGCGGCGGCACTGACGTGCTTGCGCGCCTTGTCGTTGCAGGCATCGGAAGCGATCTGGGACAGCCGATTGTCGTAGAAAACAGGCCCGGAGCAAATGGAGTAATCGGCGCCAATGTCGTCTATGCCGCCCCTGCTGATGGCTACACGCTGCTCTTCGCGGCTGCCGACTTCATCTCGGTCGCTCCGCATATCCACAAGAAAGTCGTACAGTTTCAGCCGAACGGCTTCCGGCCCGTGGCCCCTGTCGCGAAGATGGGCTTCGTCCTGGCTAGCCGCGCGGATGCGGACACCAAGACAGTTCAGGACATCGTGAACAAGGCAAAGAGCAGCTCGCTTTCCTATGGCCATTGGGGTCCTGGCAGCATGGCGCAGATGGGCATGGAGCTTCTCAAGACGAAGGCGCACATCGACAACCTTCTCGAAGTGCCATTCGGTGGAGCATCGCCTGTCATGACTGCAGTCATGGGCGGCCAGGTCGACTATGCCTTCATCCCAACACCTCTGGCAGTTGCAAACCGGACAAAACTGCGGCTTTATGCACTCGCCTCCCCCGAGCGATTCCCCTCTATCAAAGACATCCCGACGCTCACGGAGGTTGGTTACCCTGTAGACGCCGACACCTGGTTCGGTGTCCTCGCACCGCCTAACACGCCGCAAGCAGTCGTGGATGCCATCCAGGCGCAGGTGGTGCGGGCGACTTCGAAGCCTGAGTTCCGCGCGAGACTGGCGGACATGGGTTACACGCCGATTACTGTGGATCCCAAGCGTTTTGGTGAGTTCGTTCAAAGCGAAAACCAACGCTGGGGAGCGGCTGTAAAGACTGCGAGAATCAAGATCGAGGATTAAGCGGCGTTTGTTGACGTTGGTGAATGGCTCGCTGGACGAGCGGTGGAAGACCGCTTGTCCAGTTTCCAACGCAACACCACTATCAACGAAATGATTTCCGACCTAACTTACGCATACAGAAAATGCCCGCTTCGACGAATGGTCCTTCGACCCCCATGCCATTTACCGCCTCGCATGGCGATACATGTTTCGAAAAGATTTACCACCAGAACAGGGGAAACCTGGGACCTAACACTGGTCGCACGCCTACCGAAGCTCTGCAAGATTCCGCTGAACGGCCTGATGTGGCTTCCATAGCGATACTGGGATACAACTAGGGCGACAAGGCTGCACTAGCACATGGAGTGCACTAGCGATTCTGGGCGGTGTCGCCTGTCAAAGACAAGCCCTGACATCAGACCACCCAAGCACCTCGTCCAGCGTAGTGCGCAGGCGCTCGAACATCTGGGCGAAGTCGTCTTCCGTGTAGCACAGTGCAGGGGCGAAGCCGAGAATGTTGTCGCCGAAGGCGCGGAAGATGAGTTTGTTGCGATAGGCGGCCGCGAACACGCGATCGGGCAGGCCGAGTGCCGCGTCGAAGCCACGCTTGGTGGCTTTGTCACTGACCAGTTCCAGGGCGCCGAGCAGGCCAAGGTAACGCGCGTCGCCCACCAGGGGATGTTCGCGCATCGATTCCAGTCCCTGTGCAAATGCCTGAGCGACGCGTTGTCCGTTGGCCAGCAAGCCGCCTTGCTCGTAGAGGCGCAAGACTTCCAGGGCTACTGCGGCGCTGACAGGGTGGGCGGAGTAGGTCATGCCGTGTCCCACTGGAACACCCGGTGGCATGCCGTCGGCAATGCCCGCGTAGACTTCGTCTGACATGAGGACGGCACCCATTGGCGCGTACCCGGCGGTGAGTCCCTTGGCTACGGTCATCAGGTCTGGCTCGACCGATTCATGCTCGCACGCGAACATCGGGCCGGTGCGCCCAAATCCGGTGATCACCTCGTCAGCGACGAACAGAATGTCCAGTTCGCGGCAGGCGTCGCGCATGGCCTTGAGCCAGCCCTTTGGCGGTACGATGATGCCGCCGGAGCCCTGCACAGGTTCGCAGAAGAATGCCGCGACGTTATCCGCGCCGAGTGCTTCCACCTTCGCGCGCAAGGCAGCCACGGAAGTCGCGATCAGCGCCGCGGCGTCGTTGCCTTGCGGATGGCGGTACGGATAGGGCGACGGGATGTAGTGCTGATTGGCGTGCGGCAGGTCGAAGCCGCGATGAAAGGCAGGCAGCGCGGTGAGCCCTGCGCCGAACGATGACGAGCCGTGATAGCCGCGTTCAAGCGAGATGAACTGCTTTTTGCTGGGGCGGCCGGTGGCGTTGTAGTAGGCGGTGATAAAGCGTACGGCGGAATCCACTGCGTCCGATCCGCCCAGCGTGAAATAGACGTGCTGCAACGACGCGGGTGTCAACTCCACGAGCTTGGCTGCGAGTTCGATGGCCGGCTCGCTGCTGAAATGGAAGTAGCCGGTGGCATAGGGCAACTGGCGCATCTGGCGCGCGGCGGCCTCCACGATGCTCTCCTGTCCGTATCCGACGTTCACGCACCATAGCCCGGCGAACGCGTCGAGCAGTTCGTTGCCATCGGCGTCGCGCACGTAGGCGCCATGCCCCGAGGTCAGGATCGTGGGGCCGCGCTGCTCATGGGTGCGCCAGGGCGAGACGGGGTGGATCAGATGGGCGCGGTCCAGCGCGTCCAGGTTGTGGCGGGAGTCGGTGTGCATGGCCGGTATCGGAGCGGTAATGGCACTCAGCTTATGCCGTCTTGCGCAGAAGTTGATGCCGCAACCATGGGGTGTAACCGAAGCCCGTGGCGTAGTTCGCTTCCATTCAGCAGAAAATGCCGCATCGCGCCAGATGCACCTCGGCGTCGGGGCGATGCGGCACTTTCGTGCACGATCAGGCTTGTGCGTTGACGCAGGCGCCAATCGCGTCGCGCAGAATGGCCAGTGCCTGCGCTACCGTATCCGGCTCGGTGTTCAACGGTGCCAGCAGGCGCACCGTGTTGCGGTGGACGCCACACTTGATGACCAGCAGGCCACGTTCGCGGCAGGCGTCGATGACCGCCTGCGCCAGCGAGGCATCGGGCTGGAACGGGTCGGCATTGCGCACGAATTCCAGCGCCAGCATCGGTCCCACGCCGCGCACCGTGCCGATTGCGCTGAAGTCACGCGCCAGGGATTCCAGGCCGGCGCGCAGCAATTCGCCAGTGCGCGCCGCATGGTCCAGCAGATTGTCCTGCTCGAAGACATCGAGCACGGCCAGCGCCGCGGCGCAGGCCAGCGGGTTGCCGGCATAGGTGCCGCCCAGGCCGCCAGGCGACGGGGCGTCCATGATCTCGGCGCGGCCGACTACACCGGAGAGCGGCAGGCCGCCGGCCAGGCTCTTGGCCACCGTCACGAGGTCCGGCTGAATGCCGGCGTGCTGGAAGCCAAACATCTTGCCGGTGCGGCCGAAGCCAGCTTGAATCTCGTCGAGAATCAGCACGATGCCGTGGCGCTGGGTCAGCGCGCGCAAGGCCTGCAGGAATTCCGTGCCCGCTGGCAGGAAGCCGCCGTCGCCCTGCACCGGTTCCAGGATGATCGCCGCCACGCGTTCCGGGGCGATCTGGGTGGCGAACAGGTCTTCCAGCGCGCGTATGGCGGCCGCGGCATCGAAACCCCGATACGGGTCCGGATACGGCGTGTGGTAGATGTCGGTGGCCAGGCCAAAGTTCTGCTTGTAGGGCGCGCTCATGCCGGTCAGCGTCGACCCCAGCAGGGTGCGGCCATGAAAGCCGCCGCGGAACGCGATCACACCGGGCACGTTGCGGTAGGCGCGCGCGATCTTGATGGCATTCTCCACGGCTTCGGCGCCGGTCGTCACGAATAGCGACTTGTAGGCTTCGCTACCGCCCACCAGGCGGTTCAGGCGCGCGGCCAGCTCGACGTACACGTCATAGCCCACCACCTGGAACGCGGCATGGGTGACGCGCTCCAGTTGCTGGCGCACCGCCGCCACGATCTTAGGATGATTGTGGCCGATGTTCTGCACGCCAATGCCACCCACGAAGTCGATGTAGCGGCGGCCTTCCACATCCCACAGATACGCGCCCTCGGCCTTCTGTGCGAACAGCGGATGGGCGGTGACCACGCCCTGTGGCACATGCTGGTTGCGGGCGGCGATGTAGGCTTGGTTGGTTTGACTCATGGCGTGACACCTCATTGATGTTCGGCGACGGCTGCGTCGCGTTGGGGTTGGAGCGATGCGGTTTGGGACGGGGCAGGGCGCGCCTCGGCCAGGATTTCGGCCAGATGGCGTGCGTCGCGCCCGGATATCTTGCGAATCTGCGAGCGGCAGCTGAAGCCGTCGGCGGCCACCACGGCATCGGCGGACAAGCGTTCGAGCTTGGGCAACAGCGATGTCTCGCCAATGCGGCGCGACACTGCTGCGGTTTTCTCGTGGTAGCCGAAGGCGCCCGCCATGCCGCAGCAGCCCGTGTCGAGCACCTTCAGGCCGAGCCCTTGCTCCGCCGAGGTACCGCCGCAGGCGCGCTGGTGACAATGCGCGTGTGCGTGGACGTCAGTCACGTCCGTCAGCGAAATGCCGGCGCGTTTGGCGAATTCGGCCATCGTCAGCGTCAGGTCTGCGAGCGCTTTGGCCCGGGGGTCGTCCGGCAGCATGGCGGACATTTCATCGCGGAATACGGACAGGCAACTCGGTTCCAGCACCAGTACGGGTACACCCGCGGCAATCGGCTCGGCCAGCACGTCCAGCATCTCGCGCAGGTTGTCGCGTGCCTGGTCGAGCAGGCCCACGTCATAGAGTGGGCGGCCGCAGCAGACGTGGCGCGTGCTGAGTCGTGCGCGCCAGCCATGGCGCTCGATCACCTGAATGGCCGCCTCGATCACGTGCGGGGTAAAGCCGTTGTTGAACGTGTCGGTCCAGACCACCACATCATGCGGCCCGAACGAATCGCCGTCGCTGGTGCTCAGGCGTCGCGCGGTGGTGCCGTGGCGGAAGGCCTTCGCGGCCAGCGTGGGGAGTGCGGCATCGCTGGCCAGCCCGAACGCTTGGCCGACCCTGCGTGCCAGCCGGTTGCGCATGACCGCGTTGAACAGCCCGCTGAAGCGCGTGGCGGCCGGGAGCCATTGGCCGAGGCGGCCGATCATCGCATCCATGGGTGCCCGCATGCGCCGCTGGTAGTAGCGGTAGAGAAATTCGCTGCGGTACTTCGGAATATCGACGTGGGTCGGGCAGTCGTGCTTGCAGCCCTTGCACGACAGGCACAGGTCCATCGAATCCTTCACCTGATCGGCGTCGCGGGACTCGTCGATGACCTCGCCGTTCAGCAGTTCGAAGAACATGCGGGCGCGGCCGCGCGTGGCGTAGCGCTCTTCGCGCGTAGCCTTGAAACTTGGACACATGGTGCCGCCGTCCAGGGACCGGCACTTGCCCATGCCGATGCAGCGTTCCGTCTCACGTCCGTAGCCGGTGTTGGCGCCGTCGCCCATCGGATAGGTGAACACGCTCGGCGCGGCGCTGCGGTGGTAGTCCGGGCCCAGGCGCAGGTTGGCATCCACTGGCATGGCATCGATCAGCTTGCCGGGATTCATCACGCCCTGCGGGTCCCACACCGCCTTGAACTCGCGGAATGCCTGCATCAGGCGCGGCGAGAACATCAGCGGCAGCAGTTCGCCCTTGGCCTGGCCGTCGCCGTGCTCGCCCGACAGCGAACCCTTGTACTTGACCACCAGCGCTGCCGCTTCTTCCAGGAACTTGCGCCAGTCGCCGACGCCCTGCTTCGAGCGCAGATCGAATGTGATGCGCGAATGGATGCACCCGTCGCCAAAGTGGCCGTACATATTGGTCTTGTAGCCATAGCGCGTGACCAGTGCCGAGAACTCGCGCAGGTATCCACCCAGCAGTGCAGGCTCTACTGCGGCATCTTCCCAGCCCACGGTGGGGTCGGGCTGCCCTGCAATGGTCGACAGCGAGGTGGCCGAGGCGCCGGTCTCGCGGATCGACCACAAACGGCCCATCAGGCTCGCATCTTCCACCAGGCGCACGCTCGGACGGGCGGTAAAGCGCGACGCTACGTCGGCTGCATGGCGCGCCAGTTCGATGGCACGCGCGCGTTCACTCGCGCCAAACTCGATCATGAGCCACGCGTTGCCCGCGGGCAGTTCGGCGATGTCGTCGAGCTTGAGCCCCAGTTCCTTCAGGCCGCCGATGATGCCGGTGTCCAGGCCCTCCATGGCGATGGGGCCCAGCGGTAGCAGGTCGGGCACACAGTCAGCGGCATCGAAGATGCTCTCGAAGCCCAGCACCAGCAGCACACGCTGCGGCAGGCCTTCCACCAGCAGGGTCTCCGCGCGCATTACCGTGGCGCAGGTGCCTTCGCTGCCGACCAGTGCACGGGCGATATGAAAGCCGTTCTCCGGCAGCAGTTGATCGAGGTTGAAGCCGGACACGCGCCGCTTCAGGCGCGGAAAGCCGGCACGGATGTCGTCGGCGTAACGTTCGGCCAGTTCACGCAGGCCACGCACGATACGTGCGCGCTCGCCACCGGCGGCCAGATGTTCGGCATAAGTGGCCTCGTCGGTGGCGCCTACCCAGAAGCGCGCACCGGTGGCAGTGATGACTTCGAGCCGCTCGATGTTCTCGACGGTCTTGCCCGCCATGACCGAGTGCGCCCCGCACGAGTTGTTGCCGATCATGCCGCCCAGCGTGCAGCGGCTATGCGTGGCGGGGTCGGGGCCAAACGTCAGGCCGTGCGCGGCGGCGGCCTGCTTTAGCTGATCGCAAATGACGCCGGGTTGTACCCGGCCGATGCGTGTGTCCGGGTCGATTGCCTCTACTGCGTGCAGATACTTCGAGTGGTCGATACAGATGGCCGCATTGACTGATTGCCCGCTCATGGACGTGCCGGCGCCGCGCGGCACCATGGCGACACCGAGTTCGCCGCAGGCGCGCACGGTGGTCTCGAGATCGGCCATCGTGCGCGGGATCACCACGCCCAGTGGCACCTGCCGATAGTTGGATGCTTCCGATGCATAGATCGCGCGCGTGACCTGATCGAAGCGCAGCTCCGCGGTGGTCTCTGCCGCCAGACGTTGGCGCAGGCGCAGCAGCAGATTGAGATCGCGTGGCAGTTCGGGAGTGGCTTGTGTCATGGTCGTGGCGGTGCAGTGCGGCCCGGCGCGCTGTGCAACAGGATGCGGATCAGTATAGGGAGGGGGGTGGTCAAGCTTTGACCGAAATGGGGGGGCGGTTCAGCAGCGAATGTGGTTGTGCGGGACCGAACAGCAGTTCCTTCGTTTGCGCTGTCCGCACCCGCGGGGCGGGCGCGGACAGCATGGGCCGCACTCAGTCGAGCTGGCCCTGGCACACGTACTTGATGTGCATATACTCTTCCAGGCCGTAGCGCGATCCTTCGCGGCCATAGCCGGAATCCTTGATGCCGCCGAACGGCGCGGCTTCCGCTGCGACCGCGCCTTCGTTAATGCCGACGATGCCCGATTCAAGCGCATCGGCCAGACGCCAGATGCGGCGCACATCGTTGGAGTAGAAGTAGGCCGCCAGGCCGAACGGTGTGGCGTTGGCTTCTGCCACGACGTCAGCCTCGGTGTGGAAGCGCGTCACCGGTGCCACCGGTCCGAACGTCTCCTCGCACGAACAGTCCATCGTCGCGTCGACGTCGACGAGCACCGTCGGTGCGTAGTAGTTCGCGCCCGGGCAACGTTCGGAGCGGATGCGCTTGCCGCCAGTCACCACGCGAGCACCGCGGCTCACCGCATTGTTGACGTGGCGCTCGATCTTTTCCACGGCCCGCGCGTTGATCATCGGACCGATCTGCGCGGCCGGGTCGGTGGCGGGGGCTACCACCAGCGCACTCACGCGTGCGGCCAGCTTTTCGACAAAGGCGTCGTGGACCTTGTCCTGCACGTAGATGCGGTTGGGACAGACGCAGGTCTGACCACCATTACGAAACTTGGCGGCCATCAGCCCGTCGACGGCAGCGTCCAGGTCGGCATCGTCGAACACGATGAACGGCGCGTTACCGCCCAGTTCCAGCGACAACTTCTTGAGTGTATCGGCCGAGCGACGGGCCAGATGCTTGCCTACTGGTGTGGAGCCAGTGAACGTCATCTTGCGCACGCGCGGATCGTCGAGCCAGACGTCGACTACTTCGGCAGCGCGTTCGCGCGAGGCGGTGACGATGTTCAACACGCCTGCGGGTACACCGGCCTGTTCGGCCAGCTTGACCAGCGCCAGCGAAGTGAGCGGGGTGTCCTCGGCCGGCTTGCAGACAACTGTGCAACCGGCGGCCAGCGCAGGCGCGATCTTGCGCGCGATCATCGCGGCCGGGAAATTCCACGGCGTGATGGCGGCGATCACGCCCACCGGCTCGCGCAGGGCGAACATGCGGCGGCCAGGCACCGGTGCGGCGATGACATCGCCATCGGTGCGCGTGGCTTCCTCGGCGAACCACTCGACGTAGCTGGCAGCGTACAGAACCTCACCCTTGCCTTCGGCCAGCGGTTTGCCTTGCTCGCGCGAGATCAGGCGGCCCAGATCCTCTACATGGGCCACGATCAGGTCGTTCCAGCGCTTGACGATCTGGGCGCGCTGCTTGGCCGGCACCTTGCGCCATCTGGCGAACGCGGCGTGTGCAACGTTGACGGCGTGCTGCGCGTCGGCGGCGCCGCTGTCCGGCACGGTGGCGAAGACCTCATCGGTGGCGGGGTCGCTGACGTTCAGGGTGCGGCCGTCTGCGGCGGCACACCATTCGGCGCCGATCAGGTTGGCGCCCGGCAGCAGGCTGGTGTTCTCGATGGTCAAAGGCATGACGTTTCTCCTTGGCAATAGGGGACCGTTGCCATGCCGCGCGCTACGCGGCGATGGCCCGGAAGAGATTCGGATAAAAAGGGGAAGGGATACGGGTGCAGCGGCCCTCAGGGTGCGGCCGTGGCGCTGTCTTGCGCGGCCGCGCGCGCGGCGCCGAGATCGACTTCGTCGATCCAGCCACGGCGCAGCTCTGGCACGGAACGCTCCAGCAGCGCGTAGTACGGATGGTGCGGACCGCGCTGGTAATCGGCGTGCGCCACCTGGGTAAGCTTGCGGCCGTGTTGCATGACCACGATCTCGTCGCAGATCGCCCGCACCGTGTGCAGGTCGTGGCTGATAAACAGATACGATACCCCGAGCTCGCGGCGCAGGTCGGCCATCAGGTCGAGAATCGCCGCGCCCACCACGGTATCCAGTGCCGAGGTAATTTCGTCGCACAGGATCAGTTCGGGTTCAGCGGCCAGCGCGCGAGCAAGATTGACACGTTGCTTCTGACCGCCCGACAGCCCTGCGGGCGTGCGGGTGGCAAGGCCGGCGGGCAGTCGCACCAGATCGAGCAGCTCACGGATGCGTGCGCGTTGCGGCGCGCCGCGTAGACCACGGAAGAACTGTAGCGGACGCGCCAGGATTTCCTCGATGGTGTGCGACGGGTTCAATGCCGTGTCAGCCATCTGGAAGACGATCTGGATCCGACGCAGTGCTTCGCGCTGCCGGCCGGCAAGCGTTGGCGGCAGCGGCTGGCCGTCGAAGTGGATGCTGCCGCCGCACGGCGCCACCAGGCCGGCAATGGCGCGCGCCAGCGTGGTCTTGCCCGATCCCGATTCGCCAATCACGCCGATCGACTGGCCGCGATGCAGCGTCAGGTTGATGTCGTCCAGAATCTTGATCTCGGGTTGCCCTTTGGCATCGACCGCGCCATAGCCGGCCGACAGCCCGCGCACTTCCAGCAGCACGGGGTTGGCCTCCGGACGCTCGGCCCGCCCACCGCGTTCGGTCGGTCGCGCAGCGTCGAGCAGGCTGCGCGTGTAGTCATTGCGCGGTGCTTGCAGGATCTGGTCGGTCTCGCCAAGTTCGCGCATCTGCCCGTCGCGCAGCACGAGGATATGGTCGGCCACCTGCGCCACCACCGCGAGGTCGTGGCTGACGTACACCGCGGTCGACTGACGCTCGCGCACCGCGCGCCGGAACGCCCGCAGCACTTCCACCTGCGTGGTCACGTCGAGCGCCGTGGTGGGCTCGTCGAGGATGACCAGGTCCGGGTCGGTAATCAGTGCCATGGCCGCCATCAGGCGCTGCAACTGGCCGCCCGATACCTGGTGCGGATAGCGTTCCCCAATGGTCTCGGGATTAGGCAAGGCCAGTTCGCGGAACAGATCCACGGCTTTGCGCTCGGCACTGGCGCGGTCCATCAGCCGGTGGATCAGCGCCGGTTCCACCACCTGATCCATGATCGTGCGCGACGGGTTGAACGACGCGGCCGCGCTCTGCGCGATATAGGTAATGGACCGGCCGCGCAGCGCGCGCTGCTGTGCTGGTGACAGGGCCAGCACATCGGTGTCGCCGACGCGGATGCTGCCGCCGACGATTTCGCAGCCGTGGCGCGCGTACCCCATCAACGACAATGCCGTGGTGGTCTTGCCCGAGCCGGATTCGCCGATCAGCGCCAGCACCTGGCCTGGCGCGATCTGGAAGTTGACGTCGTCGACGATGGTGACGTCGCCTGCGGCGATGCGCAGATTGGTGACTTGTACTGACTTGCCCATTATTTGCCTCCGGCCCGTGCCGAGCGGCCCGGCAGGTTGTCGATGACGAGATTGACCGCGATGGTCAGGCTCGCGATGGCCAGCGCCGGTGCGATCACGGCCATGCTGCCATCGGCCAGTGCGCCGATGTTTTCACGCACCAGCGATCCCCAGTCCGCGTCGGGCGGCTGGATGCCCAGGCCCAGGAAGCTCAGGCTGGCCAGCAGCAGTACGACGTAGACGAAGCGCAGGCCCAGGTCGGCCAGCATCGGACCGAGAATGTTCGGCAGGATTTCCTTGCGCATGATGTAGCCAGTGCTTTCTCCGCGGGTGCGGGCCACTGTCACGTAGTCCATCGCGTTGATATTGACGGCCAGCGAGCGCGCAATACGGAAGGCGCCGGGAATGTAGATGATGGCGGCCGTGAGTGCGAGCATCCACACCGACGAGCCGAACGCCGCCACCATGATCAGCGCGAACATCTTGCTGGGAATGGCGGTCAGTGTGTCCAGGCCGCGGCTGAGTGCGGTGTCGATCCATCGCCCGCTGACCGTGGCCAGC
This sequence comes from Cupriavidus sp., assembly GCF_057315035.1. NCBI lineage: Bacteria > Pseudomonadati > Pseudomonadota > Betaproteobacteria > Burkholderiales > Burkholderiaceae > Cupriavidus > Cupriavidus sp. Next base: position 266,199 of record NZ_DBHKYV010000004.1, read on the forward strand.
AGCGCCAGCCCAATGCCCAGGCCGCTCGCGCAAAGCGTGGAGACCAGCGCCACGCATACCGTGTAGCGCGCACCGAGCACCACGCGTACCAGCATGTCGCGCCCGAGGTAGTCCGTGCCAAGCCAATGCTGCAGACTGACCGGTGCAAACACCTGAATGTCGCCGATGGGCGTGCCGTCGGTGGTGATCAGGATCGGGCCGACGATGGCGGCCACCAGCCAGGCCAGCAGCACCAGCGCGCCGAGCCAGCCCGGTACGCCGAGTCTGGGCAGCTTCAGTCGAGGGTGGGTGGGGTCGGTGGTCACGGCGGGCGTGGTGTGGGTATTCGTTGTCGTGGACATGATGAGACTTCCAATGGCGCGTCAGCGGTGACGCAGGCGCGGATTGGCCACGATGCCGCAGACGTCGGCCAGCGTGACGAGAATCAGGTAGGCCACGCAGAAGATCATGGCGCACACCTGAACCACGGGCATGTCGCGCTGCGACACGCTATCGACCATCAGCTTGGCAATGCCAGGGTAGTTGAAGATGGTCTCGACGATGATCACGCCGCCCAGCAGGTACGACAGGCTCAGCGCCACGGCATTGGCAATCGGGCCGATCGCGTTGGGCAGCGCATGGAACAGAACCATGCGCGCCGGCGAGGCGCCCTTGAGCCGCACCATCTCGATGTACGGAGCGTTGAGCTGGTCGATCACGGCGGCACGGGTCATGCGCAGCATCTGCGCCACGATCACACAGCACAGGCTCATCACGGGCATGGCCAGGGAGCGGAGCAGCGTCTGCCATGAATCGCCTTCGCTCACGTAGGCCAGCGCCGGCAGCCAGCGCAACTGCACCGCGAAGAGCAGCACGGCCAGTGTGGCGACCAGGAACTCCGGGATGGACACCACCGCCACGGAGCCGATGCTGACCGCGCGGTCGAACCATGTGCCGCGGTACACGGCAGCCAGGATGCCTAGCCCCAGGGCCACGGGTACCGAGATCAGCGCGGTCAGGCCGGCGAGCAGCAGCGAGTGCGGCAGACGACCGCCAATAGTGTCGGTGACCGGCATGCCGGTGACTATCGATGTGCCTGCCGACCCCTTCAGCATGCCGCCGAGCCAATGCGCGTAGCGCACCGGCGCCGGCACATCCAGACCCATCTGCGCGCGCAGCGCAGCCAGGGCCTCGGGGGTGGCGTCCTGCCCGAGTTGTTCCTGGGCGGCATCGCCGGGCAATACCGCGGTGATGGCAAAGACGATCACGGAAACGGCCAGCAGCGACAGCACCGCCAGCCCCAGGCGGCGCGCCAGCAAGCGCAGGATGAACTGATTCACGATACCTCCTACACGCGTGGCGTTACGCCGCCAGCCAGACATGCTCGGCGAACGAGTAACCCATCAGGCCACCCAGCGGCACCGGCGACAGGCCCTTCAGGCGCTTGTTGAACCCGTCGACCGAGGCGACGAATAGCGGGATGCCGATACCGGCGTCCTGGCGGATCATCGTCTGCATGTCGGCATACATCTGCTTGCGCTTGGCCACGTCGGTTTCCGCGCGCGCGGCCAGCAGCAGCGCATCGAACTTCGGATCCTTGTAGCGCGATTCGTTCCACGTGGCATCGGACTTGAAGAACTGCGTGAGCAGCGTGTCGGCGCTGGCGCGGGGGTTGACGGTGCCAAAGCCCACGGGGCTATTGAGCCAGTGGTTGGACCAGTAGCCGTCGGCCGGCATGCGCTTGACTTCCAGATTGACGCCGGCCTGGCGTGCGCTCTGCTGCAGGATCTGCGCCATGTCCACGGAATACAGCGCGGCCGGCGATGCCACCACCGGGATTGCCGTGCTGCCGATATTGGCCTTCTTGAGATGGAACTTGGCCTTCTCGGGATCGAACGCCGTTTGCGGCAGGCCTGCGAAGTAGAAGCGGTTGGTCGGGTCGATCGGCTGGTCATTGCCCAGCACGGCATGACCCATCGCAATGCTCTTCTTCATCAGCTCGCGGTCCAGCAGCAGCTTCATGCCTTGCACGAAGTCCGGGTTCGCGCCCGGGCCGCTGTCGCGCCGCATGATGAGGTCCGTGTACTGGCCGGACTGCGTCACGAAGATGTCGGTGTTGGGTGCACCCTTGACGCGCGGCGCCGAGCGCGGATTGATCGACGCGACGAGGTCAAGGTCGCCCGACAGCAGCGCGTTGACGCGTGCGCCTTCGTCGCCGATGCCGACGAATTCGATCTCGTCCAGATATGGCTTGCCGGGCTTCCAGTAGTTGTCGTTGCGTACCACCAGCGAGCGCACGCCCGGGCGGAACTCCTTGAGCTTGTACGGGCCAGTGCCGATGCCCTGGTTGAAGTCCGTCGTGCCGGCGCGGACGATATGGAAGTGGAACGTGCCGACGATAACCGGGAAGTCCGCATTCGGCGCGGTCAGTACCACGGTCACTTCATTGGGGCCGGTGGCCGTGGCGCTCTTGATCTGGTCGGCCAGCGATTTGGCCTTGGACGCGGTGGCGGGGTCCTTGTGGCGCAGCAGCGAGAACACCACGTCCGCCGGCGTCAACGCCTTGCCGTCATGGAAGGTGACATCCCTGCGCAGCTTGAAGACCCACGTGACGGCGTCTTGCGTGGCGAACGACACGGCCAGCGCCGGCTGGGGTGCCAGCGTGGGGTCGAGTTCGGTCAGCCCGTTGTACAGCATCGTGCCGCGACAATAGTCGGTCTTGTTCGATTGCTTGGCGGGGTCGAGCGTGTCGGCGGCGGAGGCATTGTCGCCCGCCACGCGGATGCGGCCACCGCGGCGCGGTGTCTGCGCGTGGGCGGACACGGCCACCCCAGCCAGGGAGCCCGCCAGGGCGGCTTGCATCCCGCCGGCGGCCAGCAGCTTGAGAATGTCGCGCCGCGTGGCGCCGCGCTGCAACGCATGCATGATTCGGGTCGATTCGGTGGGACCGACGAAGTCTTCCAACGGCTTCTTGTCAAACATGGCGATAGCTCCTGTAGGGGGCGGAGTGTTTTCGGGAGGGGTCTGTTGAGTCGTGACAGATCAGGACACGGCGTCCTTCATCTTGTAGTAGAGGCCGACGGCGGGCAGGAACCAGGGCGGTCCGACATGACCGGGAATGGCTGGCCAGTCGCGCCCGCGCCATGGGTTGGCGTTTGCTTCGCCAGTCATCACGCGGGCCATGCACTGGCCCATGTGCACTGACATCTGTGTGCCGTGTCCACTGAATCCCATGGCGTAGTACAGCCCGTCGCGTTCGCCGGCGTGTGGCAGACGGTCCTGCGTCATGTCGACCAGGCCACCCCAGCAGAAGTCGATGTCCACATCGGCAAGCTGCGGGAAGGTTTCGAGCATGCCGGCGCGCAGGATGGCACCGCTGCGCGCATCGGACTGCGGGCTCGATACGGCAAAGCGTGCACGGCCACCGAAGATCAGGCGATGGTCGGGCGACAGGCGGAAGTAGTGGTGGACGTTGGCGGTCGTGACATAGGTGCGCTGGCCGGCCAGCAGCGCTTGTGCGCGGGCCTCGCCCAAGGGGGCAGTAGCGATGATGAAGCTGCCAATCGGTACGATGCGGCGGCGCAGCCAGCCAAAGCTGCCATAGCCGCCATGGCGGGTGGCGCCGGTGGCCAGCAGCACCTGGTCAGCTTGCACGGTGCCGCGCGGCGTCTGAATACGGTGCGTGTGGCCGGTGCCGACGCGCGTAAGCCGTTGCACCGGCGTGTCGAGATGGATCGCCGCGCCATGACGCACTGCAGCGTCGGCCAGGCCAAGCGCAAAGCGGCCCATATGCATCTGTGCGCTTTTCTTGTAGAGCAGGCCGCCGTGATAGCGGTCGCTGGCCACTTCGGCGTGCACGCGCGCCGCATCCATCAGTTCGACGTCGGCATCCACGCCATCGCGCAGCAGCCGCTCGGCACTGCGGGCCAATGCGTCCAGATGCGCCGGGCGCGAGGCCAGCTTGAGTTTGCCGCGCCGCACGAAATCGCAGTCGATGCGTTCGTCACGCACGATCGACTCGACCGTGTCCACTGCGGTGTCGTAAGCGTGATACCAGGCACGCGCCTGCGCGGCGCCGACGCGCGCCGCCAGCGTGGCGTAGTCGACGGCCAGGCCGTTGTTGACGTGGCCGCCGTTGCGGCCCGATGCCTCGCCGGCCGGGCGGCTACCTGCTTCCAGCACGATCACGCGGGCGCCGCGGCGTGCCAGCCCGAGCGCGGCCGACAGGCCGCAGAAGCCGCCGCCCACGATGGCCACATCAACATGGGCCGGCAATGCGTCGGACGTGCCGACGAATGCCGGGACGCCTTCTTTCCAATAGCTATCGAGCTTCATTTCAGTCACGTCAGTCACGTTTAGGCGCCGCGGGCATCGTGCGGCCGAGGCCGGAAAGCCTGGCTCGCAAGGCACCGTTTGCGGCCTGCGTCATCACGTTGAAATTGAAGCATGCATATCCGAAGACTTTATTGGGTTCTTGACGCCCCCACAGCGATTACTGCGGTTTCGGACCGGGCATTCGGCATTGCCTGCCATGGGCACGACGCGCGTGCATGTGCACCGCAAAAATCTCCGGGATAACCCGTGGTTTGCACGGCTACGGTGCGTACGGGCAGGACAAGCATTTTTTCCTATCTTGACCCACCGCTTCATCGCATCATGGCGGCTTCCTGAATCCATACTGGCTGTGTCGTGCACGCCATGCATTCCGCAATGACTCCCGCACAACGTGCTGGCAGCGCTGCCAGCGTCCGCGCGATGGTGCAAAGCGATCTCCCCGAGGCGCTCGCGCTCTCCGAGTTGGCAGGCTGGCCGCATCGCCTGCGCGACTGGAAGCTCCTGTTCGAAATCGGCGAAGGCCGCGCTGTGCAGGTCGACGGCAAGATCGTCGGCGTGGGTATGCGCTGGCTATGGGGCCAGTACGAAGCATCGCTGGGCCTGGTCGTGGTGCATCCGGATTGGCGCGGGCGCGGTCTGGGGAAGCAATTGCTGCAGGCGCTCTGCGCGGGGCTGGAGTCGCGTGCCACGCGCATGCACGTGGCGTTGCCGGTGCCGGATTGGGCGGCCGCCCTGGGGTTTGCGCAGGTCGGAGAAATTACACGCTTCGAAGGCAAGGCCGTGCAGCCGCCACTGGTGGCGCTGCCGGACGGCGCGCGGCTGCGCCCGGCGGGACGCAAGGACCTGCCGCTGCTGGCCGAACTGGACGCGCGTGCCACTGGCATGACGCGCGAACGGATGCTGCAGACATGGTTGCCCGGCGCGCTGGGCGCGGTGGTGCTGGATCACCGTGATGGCGCACAGGGATTCGCGATGATGCGTCGCTTTGGACGCGGCGCGGTGATCGGCCCGGTGGTGGCGCCGTGCGAGGACACCGCACGCGCGCTGGTGGCGCACCTTGCCGCACTGGCCGATGGCCGCTTCCTGCGGCTTGACGTGGTTGCCGGGCCGGACCTGCGCGAATGGATCACCGGCTTGGGGTTGGAAGAGACCGGCCGAACCGCCGTGCTGCTCAGGGGTGACCGTGGCGTGCGCCCCGATCACTGCTGCTGTGTGGTGCTGGCCGACGAGACATTGGGATAAATGCATGCGTGACGCAGCAACGTTTCTCTACAAGGCCGACCCCGTGCGCGGCGCAACATGGGCCGAGGTATTCGCCCGCGAGGCGCCGCATCTGCGCTTTCGGATGTGGCCCGACGTCGGCGATCCGGCGGACGTGCAGTTCCTGGCCGCATGGGAGCCGCCCGAGGACCTCACGGCATTCCCCAATTTGCAGGTGTTGTTCTCCACCGGGGCTGGCATCGACCAGTTCGATCTGTCGCGACTGCCTGGCCATGTGCCGCTGGTGCGCATGATCGAGCCGGGCATTGTCGAGGGCATGGTCGAGTATGTGACGTTATCCGTACTGGCGCTGCATCGCGACATGCCCGCATACCGACGCCAGCAGGCGCAGGGTGAGTGGCGACCCCTGCAAGTCCGGGCGGCATCGGCTTGCCGGGTTGGTGTGCTGGGCCTGGGCTCGCTGGGGCAGGCGGTGCTGGCGCGCCTGGCATCGTTCGGCTTCGACTGCGCCGGCTGGGCGCGTTCCGCGCGACAGATCGATGGCGTGCAGACGTTTGCCGGCTGGCCCGCGCTCGATGCGTTCCTGGCGCGCACCGACATCCTGATATGCCTGCTGCCGCTGACCGACGAGACGCGCGGCATGCTCGATGCCGGGTTGTTCGCCAAGCTCCCAAGAGGGGCTGGGCTGGTCCATGTTGGCCGCGGACAGCATCTGGATGCGGCGGCCTTGTTGAGGGCGCTGGACGATGGCCAACTGGGCGACGCCGTGCTCGACGTGGCGGAACCGGAACCCCTGCCGGCCGGGCATCCGCTGTGGCGCCATCCGCGCGTCTGGATCACGCCGCACGTGGCCAGCATGACGCGGCCTGATACTGCCGCGCGCGTGGTGCTCGACAATCTGCGCCGCCTGCGCGACGGCGAGCCCATGCTGGGCCTGGTGGATCGTACGAAAGGATACTGACGCGCCGGATGTGGCGGTTGCTTACTCCCCGAGGCCCGGGGAGAATGCTATCCAGTTAAGTCTGTCATTAGGAAACATGGTTGCGCCTATCAAACTCGATCGTCTGGACCTTCGCATACTGGCTCATCTGCAGAAGAACGGGCGGATGACCAATGTGGATCTCGCGGAAGCGGTCGGCCTGTCAGCCAGCCCGTGCCTGATTCGCGTCAAGCGGCTCGAGCAGGCGGGCTATATCGGCGGGTACAGCGCACAGATCCGCATGGACAAACTCGGTGACATCCTGACGGTGTTCACCGAGGTCACGCTGCAGGACCATCATCGCGAGGACTTCGCGCATTTCGAGAAGGCGGTGGCCGCGGTCGACGAGATCGTTGAGTGCCACCTGGTGAGCGGAGGGTATGACTACCTGCTGAAGTTCATCACGCGCGGCGTGAACCACTATCAGGAACTGATGGAGAGCCTGCTCGAAAGCAATATCGGCATCGAGAAGTATTTCAGCTTCATCGTCATCAAGTCGCCGTTCATCAAGACCCACTATCCGATCGAACGGCTGTTCCCGTCGGACTGACCCCGTCGGACTGACTACCGAGCCCCGTGGAAACGGGGCATGCGGCAGGCAGGTCAACTCGCAGTTCAGCCCGTAAGTCGGCCCGCAACTTATCCCATCACGACGTACACCTTGCGTACGGTCTCGCGGATATCCCACACGCCAACGGTATTGGCGGGAAAGAACAGCGTGTCGCCCGCACGAATCTCGCGCGCGGTTCCGCCGGCGGGCGTGAACGTGCAGGCGCCGCTGAGGATATGCATGACTTCGGCATTGGCAAGCTGCCGCTCGAAGCGGCCCGGGGTGCATTCCCACAGGCCGGAGCGGTTCTCGCCCGCGCCGTCGAGCGCGACTTCCAGCGATGCGGTCTCGCAGGCGGGCTGGCTCAGCGGACGCGCTACCGCGCCGCTGGAGGTCAGGCCTTCGGCCTGGGCGGAGTTGGAAAGGATGACGATGGACATGGGGGCAGGGAATCTGGCAGAGAATCGGGCAGGGTGATCGGGCGGGGTGGAATGTCACGGTTTGCCCGGCCGTGGGGCCGGGCAAACCGTGCAGTACTTACTTGCCGGCTTCTACCGCATCGGCCAGTTCGGCCAGCGTGTGGAAGTGGTAGTCAGGGACGGTGTGGGCCGATTCAATGGTGCCGCCGGAGCCTTTCTGCGCATGACGGCGCTCGATCCAGCAGGTGGTGATGCCGAGTTGCCTGGAGATGCCGATGTCGTGGTACTGGCTTTGCGCGACATGCAGGTTGTCGGCCTGCTTGTAGCCCCAGGCGCCTTCGTAGCGGCCGCGTGCGTAGGCAAAGTAGCGCGCATCGGGCTTCTCGCAGATCGCGTCGTCGCAGCTCAGTTCCAGATCGAACGGGTTGTCCAGTGTCTGCGCAAAATGGCGCAGCGCCCAGGTCTGGGCGTTGGTCATCGTCACCAGCTTGAAATGCTTGCGCAGGCGCTTGAGTGCTTCCACCGAATCGGGGAACGCCGGCCAGCGGGCCACGGAATCCCGGAAGCCGCGGGCGATTTCGTCCGACGCGGGCAGGCCCAGGCCCGGGGCGATGGCTTTCCAGCAGCGCTCCAGATCGTCCGGATACCACGTCGTGTCAGGGCTCTTGCGTGCCTGGCGGTAGGCGGCCAGGAAGTCCTCGTCGCTGAGCTTGGCGTCGGGGGCGACGCTGCGCAGGTAATCGAGCATGCCGCGTTCGAAGTCGATCAGGGTGCCGACTACGTCGAAGGTCAGGACTTTAAAATCTTTCAGACTCATGGGTGCACTCGCTCTTCAAGGGATAGGGGAGGGTGGAACTTGCCGGCCGCGCCTGCGGCACTCTGAAACTGCCGCGGGGTGAGTCCGCAGGCGTTTTTCATGCAAAGCGCCAGATGACTCTGGTCGTAAAAGCCGCATGCTTGCGCCGTCACCGCTGGTGAGTGGCCCAGCTTGAGCATCGATGTCGCGCGCGTCAGCCGTGCACCGCTGATGTACCGGTGCGGTGGCATGCCAAGCGCCTGGCGAAATACCGTGATGAAACGGCTGACACTGAGGCGGGACAGCTGCGCGAGCTGGTCGAGCTTCAGCCGTTCGTCCAGATGCAGGTGGATGTATGCCAGCGCGGCAGCCAGGCGCGGATTGTTCTCGCACGGCGGCGGGCGATCGGCGAAGGGGTTTGCGGGGGCGCTAGCAAGGGCTTTCATAACCCTCAGCATAAGAGCAACCCCACCGCGCTTAACGCTGATGTTGCCGGCTCATTCCGCATCGAATTGCAAAGTCACCGGCCCCGGGAGCAGAATCTTTGTTGGCTGTTAATGTGACCCATGAAGCCCAGCTAGTTGCTCAGTTGTTGCCTCCATCGTTCGGCTCCTGAGGCTCTTGCAGCAAGTGCCCGTACGCGTCGATTTCCTTCTGGATGCGTGCCTCGCTTGCAGCAATTGCCTCCGGGCTGATTTCGCCATCGACGAATTCGACCGACACCCGTTTCACGCGTGGGTCCTTGTCGACGATGCCTTGCAGGACCTTGTCGAACAGTTTTTCTCCTGCCTTGATGCCCAGCGACCGCGGCACCAGCACCTTCACCAGCAGGATTTCGTTCTCGCCGGTGCCTTGAGCCACGCCAGCGAGTTCTGCCTTCAAATAGCTCTTCAGCTTGAGGACGCTCAGGTCGCCAGGGATCGCAACGTGCGATACCCGTATCGATTTCTTGTCCATGTCTTGTAATTGCTTGGTGGTTGACAGGCGCTGAATATACCAAGGTGCGTGTTGGGTCTGACTGTTGCGGGGGGCGCAGGCATGCCAAAGCATGATGGCAGCAGCCGAATCTTCTATTTCACGCTCTTCCAGTGCGGTGGATAAGATCGTCTACAGGGATGGCGCATGACGCCCGTCCACAAAACAACTATCTGGAAGAGACATGAAACGCTTGTTCATCAAGGCGGGGGTGGCGCTCGCACTTTTTTCTGTCGGTGCGTACGCCCAGCCTGCATACCCAGACCACCCGATACGCCTCGTGGTCGGTTTCGCCGCAGGTGGCAGTACTGACCTGGTTGCGCGGATCGTCGCCAACCGGATGAGCATCTTGCTGGGGCAGGCGGTTGTGGTCGAGAACAAGGCTGGAGCAGGAGGGACGATTGCCACCGACGGCGTGGCGAAGAGCAAGGCAGACGGTTACACGCTGCTGTTTGGCACCAGTTCCCACGCCATCAACACTACGCTGTACAAGCGTCTCGCGTACGACCCCAACGATGTCGTTCCGGTTTCGGTGGTTGCCTCAGTGCCGATGGTGTTGGCTGTGAATACTTCGGTCAAGGCCAATACCGCGAAGGAGCTCGTCGACGAGATCCGGAAGAACCCGGGCAAATACAGCTACGGGTCGGCGGGCAAAGGCAGTGCGTTGCATATGGCTGTGGAGCTGCTTCAGTACCAGGAAAAGCTCGAACTTACACATGTGCCTTTCCGTGGGGCGAGCCAGGCGATTCAGTCTGTCATAGCCGGCGATGTCCAGTTCCTGACCGATGCGGTTTCCACGGCTGCCCCGATGATCCAGACCGGTCGTCTCAAGGCCCTGGCGGTCACTACTGGCACGCGTTCATCGGTCCTTCCCAACGTTCCGACCATGAAGGAAGCGGGGTTCCCCAACTATGAGACTTCGATCTGGAACATGGTCATGGTCCCGAAGGGTACGCCGGCTCCCGTTGTCGAAAAGCTGAGCGTGGCGCTCCAGAGCATCGTCAAAGACCCTGACGTCAAGCAACGGATGCAGAAGATCGGAGTCGAGCCCGTGGTTGGCTCGACTCCGGACAAGGCTGCAGCGTTTGTGCAGGCTGAGACCAAGCGCTGGGCCGAAGTCATCAAGAGCGGCAACATCCAGCCCGAATAAGGCCGGGGTCGCGCTTCTAGTTGCCGATCCAGGTTGCTCCCGGCCACGCCCCGTCAAGCACCAATCGCTTCATCAGCGTTACGAGCTCTGAAGCGGCGAAGGCCGAAGCGGGAGACGGCCGGCGGCTGGACGATGTGGCCATGACGATGCGTCGTGAAAGGTTGGGCGTGACGATGGGTACGCCGGACAGGGTTCCGTTCTCGAGTTCTTCAGACACCGCCGAGCTGGGTAGCACGGTGTATCCAAAGCCTTTGGCGACGAGGTCCTTCTGAACGCTGAGGGCGTTTGTCTCGACTGCAATCGTTGGCGTAATCCCTGCCACCGCGCATGCATGCTCCACAACGCTGCGCAGGCCGTGGGGGGCGTTGGGAAGCACCAGCGGGAGCTCCCTGAATTGCATTACCGACTGATGTGAACCCGCTTCAAGTGCGCCTGGCGGCCCGATCAGGAAAAGCTGTTCATCCAGTAGCGCTTGGGCAACCAGCATGGAGGATGATTTTGTGTCGTACAGCAATGCAACCTCAACATCACCAGCCTCCAGCCACTGGAGCACGTTGCCCGCGTACCCGGCATTGAGGCGGACAACGATTTGCGGATGTTTCGATTTGACCGTTGCAACCAGTTCGGTGGCCAGCAGTTCGCAAGTGCTCGGCAGCAGCCCGATTGCAGCAGTGCCTGACAGGACGCTGGCCGAGGGGCGTATTTCGGATTTTGCGCGGTCGAGTTCCTGGAGCGCACGCCTTCCGTATTCGACCATGGTTTTCCCGGCCTTTGTCAGGACCATGCCATGGCGCTCGCGCTCGAAAAGTTCGACGCCAAGCTCTTCTTCCAGCAGCCGTACGTGGCGGGAAACCGCTGGCTGAACAATCCGCAGCAAATCCGCGGCTTTCGTGGCGCTACCTGTCTCGGCGATTGCCAACAAGGCGCGTAGCTGCTTGATATCCATGAATTTCCGTTCCCTTTCGTTGCCATTCAGCTTTGTGATTGTGACATCAAAATATTCTATTTAGTGACACAAGCCAATCAAAACTATGATGGCAACGCTGTTCCCACCCGATCTATTTGCCCACTATGACCAGTCCAAACTCTGAGCCGCTTGCGTGGCAAGAGGCCATCTTCCAGGCCTTCAAGGAAAACAATGTCCAGCAGGTGGCATACGTGCCCGATGCTGGCCACTCTCATGCGATAAAGCGCGCCAAGGCGGATCCGGAAATCCGCGACGTGGTGTTGACCACGGAGGAGGAAGGCGTGGCCGTGGTGAGCGGTGCGTGGCTGGGCGGTCAGCGTGCCGTCCTGCTGATGCAGAGCAGCGGCGTGGGCAACTGCGTGAACATGTTCTCGCTGCTCGATAGCTGCCGCTTCCCGTTCTTCACGCTGGTGACCATGCGTGGCGAGTATGCGGAGTTCAATCCGTGGCAAAACCCGATGGGCCTTGCAACGGAGCGCGCGCTCGAACTGATGGGTATCACCGTGTACCGCGTGAACTCGCCGGAAGAGGCTGCGGAACTCGTAGATGCCGGCCTGGCCTCGGCTTTCGATGCAGGCAACCGTGTTGCCGTTCTCCTCTCCCAGAGCCTCATCGGCCGTAAAAAGTGGATGCGCTGAATCATGACTACCTCGACTCCCAAGACTGGCATTGATCGCCGCAAGTTCGTTGCCGAACTGCTCAAGCAGTTTCCTGATGCCCTGGTGGTGACAGGCCTCGGTTCGCCCTCGTACGACGTATTCGCAGCTGGCGATCGTCCCGGCAATTTTTACCTGTGGGGTGCCATGGGCGGATCCACCTCGCTGGCCCTCGGCCTGGCTATTGCGCAACCGGAGAAGCAGGTAATCGCCATCACTGGCGATGGCGAGCAACTGATGGGCATTGGCAGCCTGGCCACTGCCGCCGCACAGAAGCAGAAGAACCTGGCCATCGTGATTCTTGATAACGGCCACTTTGGCGAGACCGGCATGCAGCAGAGCCACACCAGCCTGGGAACCAACCTGGCGCAGGTTGCCCGTGCAGTCGGTGTACCGAACACGCTCGAGATCTCCGCTATCGATGAACTGGTCCAGCTCGCCGCGCAGATCAGGAAGGCTGATGGCATGACTGTGGCACAGGTCTATATTTCGACCGAGGAGCCGCAGCGCGCCCTGCCGCCGCGCGACGGCGTCTATGTGAAGAACCGATTCCGCCAGCACCTGGGATTCGAAACATTCTAGGCCCGCAAACTCAACCGGAAGCAAAGCGCCATGAAGCAGTATCCAATGTTCATCGATGGGGCCTTCGTCAATGCGAGCGACGGTCGCTGGTTTGAAACGCTGAATCCGTTCACCGGGAAAGCCTGGGCTGAGGTGGCTCGGGGAAGCCAGGCGGATGTCGAGCGCGCCGTCACGGCGGCCGACAAGGCGTTCCGGACCGGTCCCTGGGCGGACATGACACCGACGCAACGTGGCGCGTTGCTGCGCAAACTCGGCGACCTGATTGCGGCGAATGCCGATCGGCTGGCAGAGACCGAGGTGCAGGACAACGGCAAGCTGCTTGCCGAGATGGGCGCCCAGGTCAGGTATCTGCCGCAATGGTTTTATTACTTTGGTGGCCTGGCGGACAAGGTTGAAGGCTCGGTCGTTCCGCTGGACAAGAAAGGCTACTTCAACTACACGCGGCGTGAGCCTTTGGGAGTCGTGGCGGCCATTACGCCGTGGAACTCTCCGCTGATGTTGCTTGCCTGGAAGATTGCGCCTGCGCTGGCCGCGGGCTGTACTGTCGTGGTGAAACCCTCCGAGTTCACCTCGGTCTCCACGCTTGAATTGGCAATGCTGTTCGAAGAGGCAGGGTTCCCGCCGGGCGTCTTCAACGTTGTGACTGGCTTTGGTGGCGAGGTTGGCTCGCCCCTGGTTACGCACCCATTGGTCAAGAAGGTCACGTTCACTGGCTCTGACGCCACTGGCCGTATCATCAACCAGCAGTGCGCGGCGCAGTTCAAGCATGTTGCGCTTGAACTCGGCGGCAAGTCACCGAACATCGTGTTTGGCGATGCCAATATCGATGACGCCGTGAACGGCGCGGTTTCCGGCATCTTTGCCGCAAGCGGGCAGACCTGCATCGCAGGTTCGCGACTGCTGTTGCAAGAGAGTATTCACGACGAGTTTATCGAGCGCCTGCTGGCGCTGGCGGGTACGGCGAGGCTCGGCAATCCGATGGATGCAAGCACCCAGGTTGGCCCGATCACGACGCCAGCGCAGTACGAGAAAGTGCTGTCCTACATCAGGATCGCGCAGGACGAAGGTGCCAGGTTGCTGCTTGGTGGAAAGCCCGCCTCCCGCGGTGGCCTGTTTGTCGAACCAACCATCTTCTCGAATGTCCTGCCGAAGATGCGCATTGCCCAGGAGGAAGTGTTTGGGCCGGTGCTCTCCATCCTCAAGTTCAAGGATGAGGACGAGGCCGTGGGCATGGCGAATGACAGTTGTTACGGACTGGGTGCGGGCGTGTGGACCTCAGACATCGGACGCGCATTCCGCATGTCCGAGCGTATCCAGGCCGGCACGGTATGGGTGAACACCTATCGGGCGGTCAGTTTCATGTCGCCATTCGGGGGTTATAAGGATTCCGGCCTTGGTCGCGAGAACGGGATCGCAGCCATCGACTCATACCTACACACCAAAAGCGTGTGGGTGAACACCGGCGCGCCTACCGGCAACCCGTTCACCATGCGATAGCCGGGCGTTCGTATCCGGGACTATGCGGCGGGGGCGTTGATGGCGTCGTCGCGACTGCCGCCCGCCGCTTCCGCAGTTTCGATCAATGCATCGATCAGTGCCTTCGCACAGCTAGGCAAGCCATCCAGTTCGCGCACCAGGACTGCCCGTTCCCGAATCGCCCATGGCTCCGGCAATTCCACGATCGCCAGCTTCATGGTCTTGCGGTGCCGCAACGCCGCTGAGAGCGGCAATACGCCCACGCCCACGCCAGCTTCAATCATCCGGCATGCGGCCTCGAAACTGCGAATCTGGATTCGAATCTGGAGTTTCTTGCGCTGGTCGCGCACCAGTTCGGTCAGGAATGCATGGAGGGTGCTGCCCTCATGCAGGCTCACATGGTCGTACTCGAGCGAATCCTCAAACGTTACGCCGCGCTTTTTCGTGAGTGGATGGTCGATCGGTGTTACCAGCACGAGTTTGTCGGTGCTGAAGTGAATGACCTCCAGCCCGTCGGCGGTGATGGGCCCGGATACGATGCCCAGGTCGGCACTGCCATCCAGTACACCCCGAATGATGTCCCGGGTCAGGCGTTCCTGCAGGTCCACGGTTACCGCGTGCCGCTCGGCCATGAAGCGGGCCAGGACCTCCGGCATGAACTCCGTCACTGCCGTCGTATTGGCAAAGATGCGGATGTGTCCGACCGACTCCTTGGAGAACTCCTCGAACTCGCTGCGAACGTGTTCGAATTGCCGTTCGATGACCCGTGCGTGACGCAACAGGCGGTCGCCGGCAGGCGTCAGCGCCAACCCCTTGCTCTCCCGATAAAACAGGCGTGTGCCAAGCTGGTCTTCAAGAGCCTTCAGCCGGGCGCTGGCGGCGGCCGGCGACAGGAAGGCCTTCCTGGCCCCACGGGACAGGTTCTGTTCCTCGGCAATACGGGCAAAGAGACGCAGGTCAGCGAAATCGAAATGCATGAATTTTCCTCCGGCATCACTGTACCAAGTCGTCACTTGGCGCGCAAAACGTTGCGGCTGCCAGCAGTGTATGCGACTGGATGTGTTGCAAGAGGAGTCTGCGTTCCGTCCAGGCGAATGGCTCGTTCCGAACTTTCGAATTGGTTTGCCGCCGTCTCCCGTGCATAGTTGAGTCCCAAGCAAGGAGACCAGAGGAAACGCCATGGATGTTGTGAAGTTCAAGGAATGGGTAGGCAAGACGGCGAATAGCCAGGACGACATCACAGCTTTTCCGGTAAAGGCCCTGGCTGCCACGCTTGACTATGAAGAACAGCCACTGGCGCGTGGCGACGCCATCGCGCCGCTCTGGCACTGGCTCTACTTTCTTCCGGTGCATCGACAGTCCGAAACCGGCTCCGATGGCCACGCATCCCGCGGTGGTTTCCTGCCTCCGATTCCTCTGCCCCGTCGCATGTGGGCGGGTAGCCGACTCGAGTTTCATCAGCCGCTGCGGATCGGCGAGAGCGCCCGGAAGGTGTCGACCATCCTGGATGTCAACGCCAAAACTGGCCGCTCGGGTGCTTTGGCATTCGTCACTGTCGAACACAAGTACTACGGTCAGTCTGGCCTGGCCATCACTGAAGAGCACGACATCGTCTACCGCGAGGCGGCTTCCCCTGACGCACCGGCTGCGGAAGCTGTCGAGGCTCGCCATGACGAGGAGTGGATCCAGGAAGTCGTGACTGATCCTGTGCTCCTGTTCCGCTACTCTGCCTTGACTTTCAATGGTCACCGCATTCACTACGACAAGGAGTACGTGAGTGGCGTCGAGCACTACCCGAACCTGATCGTACATGGTCCGTTGCAGGCCACGCTGCTGCTCGAACTCGTCCGCAACAACCTGCCCGATGCCACCGTGAAGCGCTTCACGTTCCGCGGCGTACGTCCCGCATTTGTTCCGCAGCGCCTTTACGTTTGCGGAAAACGAGATGAAGACGGCAAGTCCGTCGCCCTCTGGATTCGCCACGAAGACGGCGCGCTTGGCATGACTGCCACGGCCGAACTTGCCTGACCCCCGCATACCCCTGGAGACACGTTGTGCTAGACCGCGTCGATGAGTACCAAGAAATCCGTGAAGCTGTCCGCGACCTGTGTGGTCAGTTTTCGTCCGAATACTTTCGCAAGATTGATGAAGTTCGAGGCTATCCGGAAGAGTTCGTCAATGCCCTGACGCAAGCGGGCTGGTTGGCTGCGCTGATCCCGGAAGAGTTCGGCGGCTCCGGGCTGGGTCTTACCCAGGCCTCGGTGATCATGGAAGAAATCAACCGTGCCGGCGGTAACTCCGGTGCGTGCCATGGCCAGATGTACAACATGGGCACGCTGTTGCGTCACGGTTCGGCTGAACAGAAGAAGCTGTACCTGCCGAAGATCGCCAGCGGCGAACTGCGCCTGCAATCGATGGCCGTCACCGAGCCGACTACCGGCACCGATACGACCAAGATCAAGACCACCGCCGTGCGCCGTGGTGACAAGTATGTCGTCAACGGGCAGAAGGTATGGATCTCGCGCGTCCAGCATTCGGACCTGATGATCCTGCTGGCCCGCACCACACCGCTTGACCAGGTGAAGAAGAAGTCAGAAGGCATGTCGATCTTCGTGGTCGACCTGCGCGAGGCCATCGGCAACGGCATGACGGTTCAGCCCATCATCAACATGGTGAACCACGAAACCAATGAGCTGTTCTTCGACAACCTGGAGATTCCTGTCGAGAACCTGATTGGCGAGGAAGGCAAGGGCTTCAAGTACATCCTGGACGGCCTCAACGCCGAGCGTACCCTGATCGCCGCCGAGTGCATCGGCGACGGATACTGGTTTATCGACAAGGTGACCAAGTACGTCAACGAACGCATCGTCTTCGGTCGACCCATTGGCCAGAACCAGGGCGTGCAGTTCCCGATTGCCAAGGCGTTCGTGAACGTGGAAGCCGCGAGCCTGATGCGATTCAAGGCCGCAAAGCTGTTCGATGCCCATCAGCAGTGCGGCGCGGAGGCCAATATGGCCAAGCTGCTGGCCGCTGACGCTTCGTGGGAAGCTGCGAATGCCTGTCTGCAGTACCACGGCGGCTTCGGTTTTGCCGCCGAATACGACGTCGAACGCAAGTTCCGTGAGACCCGCCTGTACCAGGTCGCACCGATTTCCACCAACCTGATTCTGTCCTACGTTGGCGAGCACATCCTGGGCATGCCACGTTCGTTCTGATCCAAAGCGGGTCATATTTTGACCCTTTATCGACCCGCCGTAGGCGGGTCGTTTTTTTTTGCTGGGTTATGCCCTCGGTGTTCTCCCCTCTCCCGCGAGCGGGAGAGGGGCGGGGGAGAGGGCCAGCGGTTCAACCCGAGACAGGTCGCAATTTGAACCTCATGCCCTCTCCCCCAACCCCTCTCCCGCGCCGCGGGAGAGGGGAGCGAAAACCAGCGACGCCGCCGGCTATGCGCTCGCCGGTCACCCATTCGCAAAGCGCGAAAGCGGCGTTCGGAAATGAAAGGTTGTGTAGTGCCACAGGGGCGCGCAATCTAGCGACTGTGCATTGCGCAGCTACGTAAACCCGTCCGCCATCTTTCCGGAGCCGTCCCCGTCATGCTCGAACCTCTGCATTCTCTTCTGTTTGTCCCCGCCGACAGTGATCGGAAACTGCAGGCCTCGCTGCGGTGCGAGGCGGATGCACTGATCTTCGACCTTGAAGACGCGGTACCGGAGCAAGGCAAGGATGACGCGCGACACAAGCTCACCGCATTTCTCGAGTCGCATCGCGACACGATGTCGCCGGCGTTTCTGGTGCGGGTAAATGGCTTGACCTCCGGACACATTCTGCGCGATCTGGCGGCCATCGTGCCATTTCGGCCGGACGCCATCGTCCTGCCAAAATGCCGCAGCGTTGAAGACGTACATCGACTGTGTGACTTTCTCGCTGCCCTGGAGTGTGCGTTGCTCGATGGTGCCTGGGAAACCTCTGTCATCGCCATGGCGACGGAGTCCTCCGAGGGTGTCTTTGGCCTGTCGTCCTATCGCAATGCACCGATGCGGCTAAAAGCGCTGATGTGGGGGGTGGACGATCTGGCGGCTGACCTGGGCGCCATCACGGCGCATAGCCAGGCGGAACTCACGGGTCCGTTCTCGGTGGCGCGCACGATGTGCCTTCTGGCGGCAGCCCAAGCGGGTATTGGTGCCATCGATGCGGTGAGTACGCGGTTGGGCGGTGACACAGACATTGAAGCGGAAGCCACGCTTGCCAAGCGCGATGGCTTTACTGGCAAGGCCGCTGCGCACCCGGACCATGTCGATGCCATCAACCGCGCCTTCGCGCCAAAGGAAGCGGAAATCGCGTGGGCCAGGGATGTGGTGGCAGCGTTTTCCAAGGCAGGCGCTTCCGGTGTCGCGCGCCTGGGCAATGCGATGATCGACCGCCCACATCTGCGCCTGGCACACCGGATCCTGTGTCAGGTAGACGGTATGGATTGAACTGCGGGGTCTTACCCGCCCCCTGTCTGAGCGGCATCGGACAGCGTCAAGCCGCCCAACGTCAGCAACTGGCGGAACAGTGCCAGCCGTTCTGCCTCGGTATCGGCAAGCCTGTCACACACGAAGACATGCTCCGCCATATCGCTGTGCGAGCGCAGCGCTTCGCGGAATTCGTGCTCGGAAATCTCGAGGTGAACGCCGGACAGGATAGCCCTGCCGAGGCCCACGCGTGTCAAGACCACCGCGGGCGGCGTGCCAGCAAGCTCGGCATAGGTGGCGAGTATCGACGTGTCGGCAGGTGGCGTACCTTGGAAATCGAAGCTGCAGCCGCCGTGGTAATGCGTGTAGAGCTCCGTCGGCGGTCCCGGCAGATCCGGGCTCGTGCGTAGCGCGGCGGCCGTTGCGGTACGCGGCGTTCCGTCATAGAGTCTGCCTGCGGTAAGTTCGGGCAGCGAGCCCACGGCTACCGCATCGAGAAAACTCAACTCGCGCGGGCCGCAGATGGCACCGCGCGTTCCGGCGTGGAACGCGATTTCCCGGCAGCCATAGTAGGCGCCCGCGCAGATGCCAAAGTAGCATCCACCGCCTTCGACAAACTGCCGGATGCGGGCGTTGGGAGCGCCGTTGAGCGCCGCGCAGTAGGGCAGGTCGGCCCCGCCCGGCATGACGAACAGGACGGCATCATCGAACAGCGTTGGGTCGTGGCGAATATCCTCGGCCACCACCGCGCGCATTTCGTAGTGCCCGGCAGGGAGCTGGTGCCCGATGGTGCGCATGAGGCATGCCGTCCAGTCGGACGCGCCTTCGTCCACGTAGGTCAGAATCGTTGGTTTCGGCATCGCCTGTCCTGTTGGCTACCTCGCAAGGGTATGCCCACATTTCAGTCCAGTTTTATGCCCGCGTCCAGCACGACTTTCTTCCACTTGCCTGCTTGGGTCCGCATCAGGCTCTCCAGCGCCGCTTCGCTACCACCGGCTGGCTCGAGGTCCATCTCCACGAGACGGCGCTTGATGTCGGGTTCAGCCAGGATCTCGTTGACGGTCTTGTTCAGCTTCGCGGTGATTTCTTTGGGCGTACCAGCCGGAGCGACCAACGCCTGCCAGAAGATCATCTCGAAGCCGGGCAAGCCATTTTCCGACACGGTCTGAAGCTCGGGGTATGCCGTCGCGCGTTTCGAGGTGGTGATGGCCAGCGCCTTCAGCTTGCCGCCCTTGACCAGCGGCATGGCTTCCGGGGCCAATGCCATCATGACCTGCACCTGCCCTGCCATCAGGTCCTGAAGCGCTGGCGCGCCGCCCTTGTAAGGTACATGGACGATATTGGTGCCGGTCGCCTTCTTGTATAACTCCATGCCCAGATGGCTTGGTGTGCCGTTGCCCGCTGACGCGTAGCCTTCCGAGGACGGCCGGCTCTTCAGGTAGCGTGCCAGGTCAGGCATCGAGTTCACCGGCACGTTTGGATTCACCACGATCACACTGGGAATCGAGGTGGCCTGGATAATGGGCGCGAAGTCCTTGGCGGGGTCGTAGCTGAGCTTGCTGTACAGGCTTGGATTGACGGAAAGCCCCGTCATGGTTGCGAACAGCAAGGTGTATCCGTCGGGCGCGGCTTTTGCTACCGCGCTGGCAGCAATGGCTTCACTGGCACCCGGGCGATTGTCGACCACGACCGGCTGGCCAAGCCTGGCGGCGAGCTTTTGGCCGAGCAGGCGCGCCACGCCGTCGGTGGAGCCCCCGGGCGGGTATGGCACCAGCACGCGGATTGGCTTGTTGGGATAGTCAGCGGCACTGGCGAAGGCCGGTGCGCTGAGAAGAGACATTGTGGCAAGTACGGCGGTCGTGAGGCGCTTCATGGCGTCTGTCCTTTCGTTGGGGGATATAGGCGTGCAAGGAAACGAGGTGACTACGCTGCGATGAGCGCGACAAGCGCTTGACCGTATCCAACGGTCTTGCCATCCTCAGCGAGCTGTTCCGCCGCCCTTCCATCAGTCGGTGCGGTGATCGCACTCAGTACGGATTCCACCGCCAGATAGCCCACATGCTCCCCCTGCGTGACCTGCTCGGCGGGCGACTCATCGGTGAGCGGATGAGTCCGACTGAATGAACCGGTGGCATTGGCGAGGATATCCAGCCTGCTTGCGTCAGGAGATGCAGACGGCGCGAAAGATGGTTCCTGTCTTGCGGGCTCTCCGGGTGCCGGCGCGGTCGTTCCGGCAAAGCGCAGCGTCAAGACTTCAGAGCCCTCGCGATAGGTCAGCTCGGTTACTTCGGCTCGCTCAAGTGTGGCTGCCAGTGCGGCAAGCGCTTCAGTGTGCATGGTTGCTTTCCTTTGCTACGGCCCATTGCGATATCAGCCGCTCGAGATAGTGGATGTCGGCGCCGCCATCGGCAAAGTCCGATTCATCCATCAACCTGCGATGCAATGGCACGGTCGTGTGAATGCCTCGCACCTGCATCTCGTCCAGTGCGGCCTTCATTCGGGCGATGGCTTCTTCCCGGGTAGACCCATGCGCCAGCAGCTTGGCGATGAGCGAGTCATAGTGCGGCGGTACCGCATATCCCGGGTACACATGCGACTCCACCCTCACGCCGGGTCCACCCGGAACAATCCACTCATCGATCGTCCCGGGGCAGGGCGTGAACTTCCACGGGTGCTCGGCATTGATCCGGCATTCAATGGCGTGGCCGGTGAACGCGACATCGGCCTGCCTGATGCCTAGTGTCTCGCCGCGCGCAATTCGCAGCTGTTCGGCAACGATATCGATACCGGTCACGAGCTCGGTTACTGGATGTTCGACCTGGACGCGCGTGTTCATCTCGATAAAGAAAAACTCGCCATCCTCGTACAGGAACTCGAACGTGCCTGCGCCGCGGTAGCCAATCTGCACGCAGGCATGTGCGCAGAGCTTGCCAACCCGCGCAATCTCGCTGCGGTCGATGCCCGGTGCGGGAGACTCTTCGATCAGCTTCTGGTGACGTCGCTGGGTGGAGCAGTCTCGCTCGCCAAGCCAGATTGCATTGCCGTGCATGTCGGCAAGCACCTGTATCTCGATATGGCGCGGGGTCTTCAGGTAGCGTTCGAGATACACGGTGGGATTCCCGAAAGCGCGTCCAGCTTCTTCCCTGGTCATGGCGACTGCATCGAGCAGATCGTCAGGCCGTTCGACGACGCGCATACCCCTGCCGCCACCGCCGCCTGCCGCCTTTACGATGAGTGGATAGCCCACGCGCTCCGCAGTTTCCGCGATGCTCGCGGGGTCATCTGGCAGCGGGCCATCCGAGCCGGGTACGCACGGGACCCCTGCCGCTGCCATGGCCTGCTTCGCCGTCACCTTGTCGCCCATCAGCCGGATGGACTGGGACGTCGGGCCAATGAAGACGAGCCCGGCACCCTCGACGGCAGCGGCAAAGGACGCATTCTCGGACAGGAAGCCGTATCCGGGATGGATGGCGCCAGCGCCCGTGACTTTCGCGGCCAGCAGGATCTCCTGCTGATTCAGGTAGCTCTGGGGCGATGGGGCGGCGCCAATGCAAATGGACTGGTCGGCCAATGCCACATGGCGCAGCGTGGTGTCGGCGTCAGAGTGCGCAGCCACGGTCTTGAGCCCCAGCTTGCGGCAGGCGCGTTGGATGCGCAGTGCGATTTCTCCGCGATTCGCGATCAGGACTGTGTCAAACATTGGTTGTCTCCAGGTCCTCGATGACGAACAGGGCGGTGTCGGCGGAGACGGCAGCGCCGTCGGGCACGAGGATCTCGACTATGCGGCCCGCGCGGTCGGATTCAATCGGGTTGAGCAGCTTCATGGCTTCCACAATGGCCAACGTCTGGCCTTCCTCCACGGTATCGCCGATCGATACGAAGGCTGGTTGGTGTGGGGCCGGCGCGCGATAGAACGTGCCGATCATGCCGGCAACAATGTTGTGAGCGCCCACGGTGGCCACGGCGGCAACGACGGCCATGGTTGCAGCGGGCGCCGTTGCGAGCTGTGCGGATGCATTGGCTTGGATGGCGCGGGGCGATGAGCCGCGCTTCAGCGTCACGTGTCGCTGGCCGTCGCCATACTCGATTTCGCTGAGTGCCGCTGAGCGTTCCAGCACGCCGGCAAGCGTTTCGACAAACTTCAGGTCCATGCGTACCTCAGCTGAAAGACTTGACCACAATGCCGGCGCGCTCAAGCGTAGTGCGCACCTTTGCCGCCATCTGGATTGCGCCAGGTGTGTCGCTGTGCACGCAGATGGTGTCGATCTGCACAGGCAGCAGCTTTCCCGAGATCGTTTCGATTGCCCCCGCACTGACCATCCTGAGCATCCGCGCGGCGGCTTCATCGCCGTCGTGCAGTACTGCGCCGGGGACCGAACGATGCACGAGGTTCCCTTCATCGGTGTACGCGCGGTCGGCAAACACTTCGCGCCGCACGGCGAGGCCCATTTCGGAAGCCACACGCTCCATCGTCGCGCCGGCGAAGGTCATGCAGATAAGGTCGGGATCGACCGCCTTGATGGCACGGGCGATGGCCTTTGCCACCCCTTCGTCGGTTTGCGTCAGGTTGCCCAATGCACCATGTGCCTTGACGTATGTAATGGGATGGCCGGCATAGCGCGACAATGCCTGGGCGGCGCCAATCTGATAGGCAACCAGTCGTTCGATTTCCCCGTGCGTGAACGGAATTACGCGACGGCCGAAGCCCCACAGGTCAGGGAAGCCGGGATGGGCCCCCACGGCGACGTTGCGGGCTTTTGCCAGCGCGAAAGTCTTCGCCATGATTTCCGGATCGCCGGCATGCATTCCGCATGCGACATTGGCCGAGGTCACAATCTCGAGGATGGCGGCATCATCGCCCATGCGATACGCGCCGAATCCCTCGCCCATGTCTGAATTGAGATCCACTTCGATGGTCTTGTGCTGCGTGCTCATGATCTTCATTTCCTTTCTGGATAGGTCGGGCATCCACGCGGTCTAGGCGCGGCCCGACATCATTGCGAGGGTGTCCCTGATGCGTAGTTCTTCGTCACGCTTTGCTTGAAGCGCGGTGACAGCGGTGTCGATGTCGGTAAGTTCGAAGCGGATGGCACAGCCAACCGGTGCTTGCGACAGCTTCCACAAGTCGGCTTCGATCACGGTGGCGATCTTCGGGTAGCCACCGCAGGTGTTGGCTTCCGCAAGCTGGACGATGGCTTGTCCCGACGGGGGAACCTGGATGGTTCCGGCAACAATGCCGTGCGAAAGCAGCTCAACGGGTTCGGCCTGGCTGAGCACGGGGCCGTTGAGTCGGTAGCCAACCCGATTTGCATCTGGCGTTACCGTGAACGCGTCCTGGAGGAAAGCTGTCCGTGATTCGGGCGTGAACCGCTGGAACTCGGCGGCAGGCAGGACGCGAACCGTAACGCAGCCTGTGCTGACTTCCGCCCAGAATGCGAGCAGGCCTTCGGGCACTACGCCAAGCCCCACTTTCCAGGGCCGTTCGGAGCGCGACTGCGCGTTGCCGATATCGAGACGGTCGCCGCGCATCAGGCCACGACCAGAAGCTCCACCAAAGGCGCCCTTCAGGTCCGTGGATTTCGACCCCATTACCGGCGCGACGTTGATGCCCCCGCCGATCGCCAGATAAGCCCTGGCGCCACGGCGCGGGCGCTCGATGACCAGCGTCTGACCAGCCGAAGCGGAGCGGCCCCACCACGGCGCAAGACGCTGTTCATCGAGGCTTGCCCTGGCGTCGGCCCCGGTCACGGCGAAGCGCGTGGGTTGATGGAATTTGACGCGAAACGGGAACAGGTTGATTTCGATACCTGCCTCGCCCGGGTAATTGCCGACCAGCGCATTGCCGATCGACAGCGCAAACGGATCCATGGCACCGCTGCGGCTGACGCCAAAGCGCAGGCAACCGTGCCGGCCAAGATCCTGGATCACGTTGGGCGCGCCGTTCGAAAGAATCTCTATCACGCCAGAATCTCCTTGATGCTGAACCTGACGGTGTCTCCGGGGGAGAGCAGGCATGGAATGTCCTGGGTCGCGTCGAACATCTCGCGATCGGTCATGCCTACGATGTGCCATCCAGAGGGAGCCGTGCATGGCATCACGCCTGCCTGGCTGCCCCCGACAATGACTGCGCCCTTCTGCACCTTCATGCGCGGCGTGCTGCGGCGTGGCACGGAAAGTTGTTCCGGAAGTCCGGTCATATAGGCGAACCCCGGCATCGAGCCAACACATGCAACGGTGTAGACGGCGGTGCTATGACGACGGATGTACTCATCCACATCGAGTGCCGCGCCTTCTGCGAGGGCGAGCAAGTCTTCGCCACATTCCCCGCCGTAGGTCACGGGAATGTCGAAATGCTTGCCCGAGCTGCGCGAGGGCGTGGCAGATTCCCATAGCTGTTGCATCAGTGCTTCCGCCTTGCGGGGGTGAAGCAGGAGCGGGTCGAATGTCAGCAGCAGATTGTTGACACCGAGGACTACCTCATGGGACGTCGTCTGCGCCAGCCGCTGGCGCAACTTGCTGGCCAGATTGAGCAGCAGCGACTGGACGTCGTTGTCGAAAGCGCCGGTGGCAGCGTCGAGCAGTAGCGCGCCAGATCCGGCGGCGTGAATGCGCGCCACGACGTTGTGGTCGGGCTCTCTCAGTTCGAGTGTGAGCGTCATGCTTGAAATACCGATTTCGATTCGAGGTCCGGCCGCGTGTTGTCGCGGCGGCCGGGACAAGTCAGTGTTCCAGCGGCTTGTGCGCCGTTTCCCGGGCGGCAAGCAAGCTGGCCAAGGTGACCAGCAGGCCGGCACCGATATAGAGCGAGAGCGTCGTGGAGGACTGATACGTCTTGTAGAGGCTGGTAAAGACGAGCGGTGCAAATCCGCCGCCGATGATGCCGCCTAGCGTTGCTGCCAGCGAGGCGCCGGCATAGCGGACGCGCGTCGGGAACTGTTCGGTCACGAAGGCCGCCTGGGGTCCGTACATCATGGCCTGGAACAACATGCCAACCACCACCGCAATGCATACATTCACGGGACTGAGGGTGTTCATCAGCGCGAAGTACGCGAACGCCCAGCCAATCGAGAGTACGGCGCCAGCCCCGTAGACCAGTTTTCGGCCAAGCCTGTCGCTGAGCGCGCCGAAGACCGGCACTGCTACCGCATGAAGCGCCGCGCCAAGCATGGTTGCCGTCAACGCCAGCGAACGCGGCAGTTTCAGTACCGTGGTCACATAGGTAAGTGTGAAGACGACGAGCAAGCCATACACGATGTCCGAGCCAATCCGTACGCCACCCGCAATCAGCAGGCGACGCCAGTGGCTCTGAACCACTTCCTTCAACGGTGCCTTCGCCTTGTTGTGGCCTTGCTCGAGTTGCTCGAACATCGGCGTTTCATCCACGCCGCGCCTTAACCAGAGACCGAATGCCACCAGTACCACGCTGGAAAGGAACGGAATGCGCCAGCCCCAGTCATGAAACGCTTCCGCCGAGAGGAAGAAGGTAAAGAAAGTGATGAAGCCGGCCCCAAGAAGCGTGCCGCAGGCGGGTCCAACCTGAGCGAAAGACGCGTTGCGTCCACGTTGGTGCTGACTGCCGTGCTCCATCGAAAGCAAGACCGCGCCGGCCCACTCGCCGCCAATCGATACCCCTTGCAAGAAGCGAAGTACGACCAGCAGGACTGGGCTCCAGATACCCCACACCTCATAGGTGGGAAGCATTCCCATAAGGCCTGTGGATGCGCCCATCAATACCAGCGTGGCGACCAACACAAAGCGCCGGCCAAGCTTGTCACCAAGATGCCCGAACACAATGCCGCCGAACGGCCGCGACAGATAGCCAACGGCGTAGGTCGAGAAGGCCAGGATGGTCCCCGACAGCGGGTCTACCGAAGGAAAGAACACGCTGTTGAAAACCAGCGCGGCCATGAGGTTGTAGACCGTGAAGTCGTACCATTCCAGCGTGGTGCCAATCGAACTGGCGGCTGCCAGGCGTCGCATCTTCTGGCGCGGCGCCGCAATATGCGTCGGCGCTGTCGCGGTCGGGTAAGCAGTGGCGTTGTCCATTACTTCAGCTCCTCGCGCGACAGCTTCCACATCAGTTGGTATCGGGCCGCATCCGCCACCGAGCAGGGAAGGGCCTCAATCGCGTAACGCAGCGCGGCCTCGTTGGATGCCGAGCTGCTGCTCTCGATGATCAAGAGCGGGCGCATTTCGCGCGACGCAAGGTCTTCCAGCGGAAGCGGGCGGCTAAGCTCGTCATCGGGGGTGATCACGTACGAGCGTACAAACGCAATGTCTTCCGCCAGTAGGGCACCAACGTCTGCGCAGTCTTCTTCGAAGCCTGAAAGCGCGGCGTTCAGCGGAAGCACTGCCACCCATGCACCGCTGCCTTGACCGATCTCAGCCGAGACCTCGCCAATGCGACGCGTTGGCCGGAGCATTTTCGGCAGCACGTTGACCGACCAGGGTGTCTGGTTCTTGAAGGCGTGTGAATATGCAGGCGAAGCAAATACCGAAACCGATTCCGCCCAATAGAGGCCGAGATATTTTGGTCGACCCGTGACTGCAACATAACGGGCTGCGGAAATAACGCCTTTCATGCGAACGCGCTCTTCGATATGCTCACGGTCGTACCAGGCATTAAAATTCTTCTCATCATCGGGGCTAATATCCGATGCCACGAAAAGCATGCCGAACCTGTTTTCTGTCATTGCCTCATCTCGCTCGTTTTGGTTATATGCATGCTACTGAGCCGAGCCGGTCAGGGACAAACGGGAATTTTTTCGACTCCCCAATAGGATTTCTTTCGACCCTTAAGGGTTGATGCACCAGCGCAGCGGCACGTTGGGCCCTATTGGTGCATGAAGTGACTTGCAGGGTGTCTCGACCGCCGGAATTCCTGCTGGCTTGGGCGTTTCGAAGCTTTCTGGGGGAACACGAGAAGGCGCGACTCAGGGTAATCCTGAGGGCTGTGTATCTGGCAGAGTGCCCGTTATTGAGGTGAGAAAGGTGCCGGCATCGAGCGCATGAAGCGGTCGGCCTCCTGGCAAGCCAATTCAGCGACCAGGCGAATGGCGTCTGATTCCCGACTTTCGAGATAACTGACAATAATCCCTTGCGGGGGAAGCTGCATGTCGGTTTCAATAATCCGCAGTTCGCCTCTTACGATTTCTTCGCGTACCGGGGGCAGTGGAATCAGTGCATTGCCAATCCCGCTTCTCACCAGCCGGGCAAGTGCCGCAATGGAATTCACGCAGTGCACCTTCCCCATTGGCACGCCGGCACGCCGGTAGACATCCTTGAGGACCAGATAAGGCTGCGAACCACGGCTCATTGTCACTACAGGTTGGGCAAGCAGTTCCCGCACGTCTACCCGTCGCTCGCCTTTGGCGCCTTGTCCAACCCATCCGACGCCCATTGGCAGACACGTGGTACTAATCACGCCGTCTCCGGCAAGCTGGTCGGTCTGCAAGGCAATGTCTACGTCGCCATCTCGAAGGCTCTTGTTGAGGCGGTCGGTGGACTCGGAACTCAGCTGAACCTCTATTCCTGGGTAGGATGACTGGAGATGCTCGATGAACCCGACCAGCCAGGTGTGGACCACCGTGTCAATCGCACCGATGCGCACGCTGCCGAGTACGTTCTGGTCCGATTGCCCGAGTTGCATGATGTACTTCTGCATCTCGAGCACGCGCTCGCCAAGTGGAATCAGCCTCATCCCTACCGGCGTGAGACGCAGGTCTCCCGCATCGCGCGAAAAGACCCGAGCGCCAATCTCCTCCTCCAGTGATGCAATCCGGTTCGAGATCGTGGCCTGCGTGATGTGCAGCTTCTCGGCCGCGGCGCGGAAGCTTCCCAGCTGCACGACCAGGATAAAGCTCTCCAGGAAGCGGGTATTCATGAGAAGGCAGACCTCGGTTTCATATCACTGCGGCGGGATGCATGCGCGTTGTCGTGTCAGCTGCTTTCGGCGCTTGCGAGGAACCTGCCGATACGGTGCCACATTTCCACAGGGTTGGAGTACATCGGAAAGTGCGCGCACTGACTGATCTTCGCAAGCTCCACGCCCGACTTCTCCAACAATGGCAGGTAGGTCAGCGAGTTGTTTTGCTCGCCGTACATGAACATCCTTGGGAAAGGAAGCGACAGAAACTTGTCCATGAGCGCACCATGGTCCGACAGATGCACCATCGAGGTAAAGATGCCGGACACCGCCTGTGCGCGAACCTTGTGGCGAAGGCTTGCCGCGTAGAGCGGCGATGAATATTGGGACGAGTGCCAGTTCCTGTCGATGAACTCGTTGAAGAAGGCTTGTGGGTCGTCGGCGGGAAAGTCCACGATCTGCCGGCTCAGGAAACAGTCTTCTGGCGCGACATTGCCTTCGATGTCAATAAAGCTCAGTACGCGGTCAGGCAGCTCATGGGCGAGCATCAAGGCCGTGAGCCCGCCCATGGAGTGCCCGACCAGATGGAAGCGGTCGATGCCGGCGTGAGCCAGCATCGCCTTGGCGGTTTCGACCAGGAATGGAATATTGACCTTCCGAAGATCGCCACACGCAGTCTCACCACAACCCGGTGCGTCGTAGGCCAGGAACGCGCGACCCGCGAACGCGCGATGGATCGCGATATCCGCGTAGTCTTCCTTGGTGGAGCCGAACCCGTGCAGGAACACGATTGGCGCCAGTTCGCCCTGACGGCTGATGGCCGCGACCTTGAGCGCGACGCCCGCTACTTCAAGCGCGGCCGTTTCCTTCCTGGTATCTCTTTTCATGGTATTCGGAGGGAGACTTTACTTGAGCGACACGCAGAACTGATGAATCGCTTCACACGCCTTGCGCAGGGAGCCATTGTCCAGTGCATAGGCGATGCGGATGTATGGGCCCAACCCGAACGCCGAACCGTGCACGACGGCAACGTTGGCTTCTTCAAGCAAGGCGAGTGCCACGTCTTCGTCCGACTGCAGCAGCGTGCCGGCGGGCGTGGTCTTGCCGAGCAGGCCCTCGCAAGACGCAAACGCGTAGAAAGCACCGCCCGGTACGGCGCAGCCAAGTCCCGGTGTGTTGTTCAGCAACTCCACCATCATGTCCCGGCGAGCCTGAAACACCTGCTTCGACTCGCGGATGAAATCCTGGGGGCCTTGCAGCGCGGCTAGCGCCGCGTGTTGCGAGATCGATGAGGCGCCGGAGGTCTGCTGCCCCTGGAGCTTTTCCATCGCTTCGAGCAACCATGCTGGACCGGTGCCAAAGCCGATCCGCCAGCCAGTCATGGCATACGCCTTGGACACGCCGTTCATGGTCAGTGTCCGGTCCTTGAGGCGCGGCTCCACCTGGGCGAGGGTAAAGAAGGGCTCGCCGTCGAAGGTCAGGTGCTCGTAGATGTCGTCCGACAGCACGAGCACGTGCGGGTGGCCCAGCAATACATCCGCCAACGCGGTCAGCTCGGCTCGCGAGTAGACGGCGCCGGTCGGGTTCGATGGTGAGTTGAGAATCAGCCAGCGGGTGCGCGAGGTAATCGCTTTATCCAACGCCTCAGGGGTCAACTTGAAACCGACGTCGGCGCCGCACTGTACAACGACCGGCGTCGCACCGCACAGCTGTGCCATCTCGGGGTAGCTCACCCAGTAGGGCGCCGGCACAATGACTTCATCACCGGTATTCAAGGTTGCGGCCAGCGCGTTATAGATGACCTGCTTGCCGCCTGAACAGACGATGGTGTCCTGCCAGCCGACATCGAGATCGTTCTCGCGCTTGAACTTCGCGGCGATGGCTTCACGCAGTGCGCGAAGCCCGGCGACTTGCGTATAGCGCGTGTGGCCACTGCGAATGGCGTCGATGGCCGCATCGCAGACATGAACCGGCGTATCGAAGTCGGGCTCGCCCGCGCTCAGGGAAATGACCTTTGCACCGGTTGCGCGCCTGGCGGCGACCCGGTCCATCATGCGGTACGTTGCGGACGGCTGGGCGTGGGCAAGGTTGGTGTTCAAACGCTGATGCTCGACGGTCATTTTGCTTCCTTGCTGTTGATCCCTTCGAATTCCTTGTCGTGCATGACATCCTCGACGGAGCGTCCGGTGCGCACCGCTTGCACCATGCCGTCCTGACGGCGCGCAATGCGTTCGCCCAGGTCAAGCACCGCTTCGATACGGTCAACCGGAACGAAGACCGTACCGCAGCGGTCGGCAATCACGTAATCGTCCTCGTTGACCACCACGCCGGCGAACGTGACCGCCTTGCCCGAGTCGACCTGAATCACGCGGTTGCGTGCACTGATCATCGTGATGCCGCGCCCGAAGACCGGATAGCCAATCGACTCGCTACCCTCGATGTCGCGGCTCACGCCGTCA
Source organism: Cupriavidus sp. (assembly GCF_057315035.1). Lineage (NCBI taxonomy): Bacteria > Pseudomonadati > Pseudomonadota > Betaproteobacteria > Burkholderiales > Burkholderiaceae > Cupriavidus > Cupriavidus sp. Next base: position 297,062 of record NZ_DBHKYV010000004.1, read on the forward strand.
ATGACGGAGCCGCGTACCTTCCTTGCCGCCGAGGCATTGGCAAGGATGTCGCCCCAGCAGGAGATGCCTTCGAGCCCGCCGGCAATGACCAGGATGCGATCGTCGGTTTGAATCCTGGCGACGACTGGGGAGATGAGATGGACCGTCGGCTTTGCATCAGTCTTGGGGCCAAGCTGGATGGTGCTCGCGCGTCCGACAATCTTCGGGCAGTCCCAGAGCGGACGGATACCGTAGGTAGCGCCGGGAAGATTCAGGAAATCGAGCGCATCGGAAACGGTATTGGTGTCCAGCGATGCGAGGCGGTCCAGCAGGGAGGATGTACTCATGATGAAGGTATGTCGGGTTGCCATGGCTGTACTCTCGGCGCTAGAGTTCGCAATGTAAATTCCGAATCCAGTAACTTATCCATACGCCAAACCTATCAATCGCCATGATCAACTTCAGGCTGGTTCGACACCTGTACCTCTTCCTGGCGGTTGCCGAAGAGGGCAACTTCGGGCGTGCGGCAAAGCGGCTCGGGATGTCGCAGCCGCCACTGACCGAGCAGATCCAGGTACTGGAGCAGGCGCTCAAGGTGAAGTTGTTCGAGCGCGGCAGGAAAGGCGCCACGCTGACGCCGGTTGGGGCCGCAATCCTGCCCGCAGTGCGGAAGTTCGCCGAGCAACTGGACCGTCTGGAACTCGCCGTCCAGGAGGCCATTAATGGCAGCACCGGCGTGCTGTCGATTGGGGCCATTTCCTCTGCGCTGGTCGAGACCCTGCCGGGCCTCATCGACGAACTGGGAAAGCGGTTTCCTCAGCTGACCGTCTCGGTAACGGAAATCGATAGTGTCGACGCGGTGCCGGCGCTGGAGCGCGGCGACATCGACCTGGCGTTTGCCCGCCTTGAAGGTGAGTCGGGCGCGGCCATCGGGACGACACCGCTAAAGCAGGACCGGCTGGCGGTAGCCCTGCCCAAGACCCACCGGTTTGCGGGTATGCCCAGGGTTCGCCTTGCGAGCCTGGCCGAAGAGCCGTTTGTGATTTTTTCCCGCGCGCTCAGTCCGAGCTACTTCGACAGTCTTATTGCGACGTGCCGCGCCGCCGGATTTTCGCCGCGGATACTGCACGAAGTCAGGACGGTGGCCACGCAAGTGGCGTTTGTGGGGTGCGGGCAGGGTATCGCGCTGGTGCCCGCGTCAATGAAGAAGGCCGCGCCGGAAAGCGTGGTTGTGCGTCCGTTGAAAGAGGCGGTGGACGTCGTCACGACTGCCATGGCCTGGTCGAAAAGTCGACAGAGTCCGGCGGTCGAGGCGGCCATCGATATCCTGTCGAGCGGCAAGTTGTCCGCCTCACCGCGAAAACGGACATCACGTTAGTACAGCCAGCCTGGTGCTTACCCCCAGATTTGGGCTGGCAAAACCATCGGATATCTGCTGCGTTCGGAATTGCCGTAAGGCCCATTCGGAATTCCCAGATTGCTCTGCCAGGCAGTCATCAAGCAACCTTCACTCCGAAAGTAGACAGACTCGGCGACGGAAGACTCGCCGCAGCAACATCGGAGACAACAATGGTTTGCAAGCAATTGGTTGGTATGGGTCCATGGATTCGGTTGGCGATTGGCGTATCGGGTCTGGCGTTGGGTGCATCGGCAGTCGCTGCGGACGCCTTCCCGTCGAAGCCCATTACGCTGATTGTGCCTTTCTCGGCCGGCGGCCCCACTGACGTCGTGTCACGGGCGCTTGGGCAAGCGATGTCCAAGGACCTTGGTCAAAGCGTGGTGGTCGAGAACCGGCTTGGCGCCGGTGGCACGGTTGCCGCAGCCTATGTTGCGCGAGCACAACCTGATGGCTACACCATCCTTATCCATCACAATGGGATGGCAACCGCGCCGGCGCTATACAAGAAGCTCTCGTACAACCCGCTCAAGGATTTCGACTACATCGGGCAGGTCGCCGATGTTCCGATGACCATGCTCGGCCGCAAGGACCTGCCGCCAGCTACCACGGCGGACCTGGTCAAGTACGTCAAGCAGAACAAGGACAAGGTCTCGCTGGCCAACGCCGGCCTGGGTGCCGTGTCGCAACTGTGCGGCCTGCTGTTCGAGGAGGCTGTGGGTGTCAAGATGACATCGATACCCTACCAGGGCACGGGGCCGGCCATGACGGCCCTGCTGGGCGGGCAGGTTGACCTGCTGTGCGACCAGACCACCTCCACCTTGCAGCAAATCAGTGCCAATCGCGTGAAGCTGTACGGCGTGACCACGCCTAACCGCATCAAGGCGCTGCCCAACACGCCGACCATGGATGAGGGCGGCGTCAAAGGCTTTTCGATGAAGGTGTGGCATGGCGTCTACGCGCCCAAGGGCACACCGCCCGCGGTCACTGCGCGTCTTACCAAGGCGCTGCAGCAGGCACTGAAGGATCCGATGGTCTCCAAGCGCCTCGATGAGCTCGGCGCCGAAATCGTTCCGGTCGACAAGCAAACGCCTGCGGGCCTGCAGACGTGGCTGAAGTCGGAGAGCGACAAGTGGCAACCGCTGTTGAAGACCATGAAGGTTGAGGCGCCGTAAGCTTGGGGCAGAGAAGCGGGCTTGGGTGAGGCGTGCCGTCGTTTGTCTCCTCGGAATGCCTTCTTAGGGCAATCACGTCATATTCGGCTTTTTTCTGAACAAACTCTTGTGGGTCAGGTCCAACAGCCCCGTCCCAACACAGCAAGCCGAGAGTTTGAGGGGGGCGTCGCGAGCGCGCGTTGCCACCCTTTTCGCCCCCCATGACCGAAGTTCGCAACGTCGAGCAGGAAGTTGCTCGATTTCACACCCGCATCCGCGGCGCCGTCGTATTCGTTTCCGTTTGTTTTGGTTTGCTGTTTGCCCGGTTTGGGTGGCTCCAGTGGCATGAGCACGACAGATATCTTGCCAAGGCAGAGGACAACCGCGTCTCGCTGGTTCCCATTCCTCCCGAACGAGGCGTTATCACCGACCGGAACGGGATTGTCCTTGCCAGAAACTATTCGGCGTTCTCGCTCGAGATCACGCCGTCAAAGTTGACGGACACGCTCGACCACACGATTACTTCCGTTTCCGCATTGGTGGACATCGAGCCACGTGATCGTAGGCGATTTGCGCGCCTGCTCGAAGACTCGCGCAGTTTTGAGAGCGTACCGATACGGGCGCATCTGACGGATGAGGAGATTGCACGATTCTCGGCGCAGCAATACCGGTTTCCTGGTGTCGAGATTCATGCGCGGTCCTATCGACAGTATCCGTTGGGGGCAGCGGCCGCGCACGCCATCGGCTATATCGGGCGAGTTTCAAAGAAAGACGAGGACAGGCTCGATGCGATGTCAGAGGCGAATAGTGATGGCAGTTCACCCTTCGACCCTCGCAAGGATGCATCGAACTACAAGGGCACGGATTTCATCGGAAAGACCGGTGTCGAGCAGAGCTACGAAGCTGAGTTGCATGGCCTGACCGGATACGAGGAGGTGGAAGTGTCAGCATCGGGTCGTCCTGTCCGGACGCTGGCTACAAAGCCGGCCAGTCGAGGCGAGGACCTGGTCATGTCGATCGATATCCGGCTGCAGGAACTCGCCGAGGCATTATTTGCGGGACATCGTGGTGCGCTGGTTGCCATAGAGCCCACCACAGGGGAGGTTCTCGCATTTGTCTCTGCGCCGAGCTTTGACCCGAACCTCTTTGTCGAAGGCATTGACCCAACGGCATGGGACGAGCTCAACAACTCGCCCGACAAACCGTTGCTCGACCGACCCTTGCACGGCACCTACCCGCCCGGGTCCACCTATAAACCGTTCATGGCATTGGCCGCCCTGGCGTTGCATAAACGAACGCCATCCTGGGGATTCCAGGACCCTGGTCATTTCACGCTCGGCAATCACACGTTTCGTGACGACAATCCCAACGGCCATGGCTGGATTGATATGCAGGCGTCAATCGTGCATTCGTGTGATACCTACTACTACATGCTGGCAAATGACCTGGGTGTCGATGCCATCCACGATTTCATGAAGCCGTTTGGCTTTGGCCAGTTGACGGGCATCGACATCAACGGCGAAAGCCGGGGGATTTTGCCTTCGACCGAGTGGAAGCGAAGCGCTTACCGGAAGGTCTCGCTGCAAAAATGGTACGACGGGGAAACTATCTCACTAGGTATCGGACAGGGGTATAACAGCTTCACAATCCTCCAGTTGGCAAACGCCGAAGCCATTCTGGCCAATGATGGCGTTGCGATGAAGCCGCATCTGGTGAAGGCGATGGAAGACCCTCTCACGCACCGGCGCACGCCTCTTGAATCGGGCCAGAGTTATCGTATTCCACTGCGCCAGGCCGACATCGATGTGGTCAAGCGGGCTATGGTTGCCGTGACCCATTCAGGGACGGCTGCAAAGGTTTTTGCGGGAGCACAGTACGAATCTGGCGGGAAAACCGGCACGGCACAAACGTTTTCGCTACAGCGCAACCAGAAGTATGTCAGCCACGCCGTGACCGAGGCGAAACGGGACCACGCGCTTTATACGGCATTTGCTCCCGCGGAGCATCCCACCATTGCGCTTGCGCTGATTGTCGAGAATGGTGGTTGGGGCGGGGAGGCTGCCGCACCGATTGCCAGAAAGCTCCTCGACTTCTATTTGCTGAAACAGTGGCCAAAGGACCTTGCGGAGCCTGCAGTGGAATTGCAGGCGCGAGCCCAAGGCAGCGACAATGATGCCGATGAACCCGTGACGCAAGCCGGTGTTGCCCGTAAGGAGACTGGCGCAGTCGACGACGGAGTGCAAAGTGCATCGGCGCCGACGTTGGAGGATAGGGTGCGCGATACGCTGACACACCGTCCCGAAGCTGCGCCGCAGAAGAAGAATCCCGAAAGCGCGACAACCGGGTTACCGCACAAGCTTATGACCCAGCAACACTCCGCGACGCATGCGTAGTGGTCTGGCTTAGACAGGACAGAGGGCTGGCCTATTCCGCGAGTGGGGCATCCACAAGAACACCGGCCCTCAGCCGCCGGATGCGCGGGTCCACGAAGTACCCGCCGCCCTCTACGTAGCGCAAATACGCGCGCTGGCAAACCTCGCACTCCGAGACCGTGCAGCGGTTGTACGGAAAGTAGAGGGGAGCAATCGGAGCTTCGGCTGACCAGAGGGTAGTGCCCTGAGGATGGTATTCCTCGAAAGTCGCTTCGCTGTAGGCATCGCGAACCAAAGTGCCAATCACGCGAAGCTGATCCTCCGGAAAGGAGATCGGCAACGACGTCCAGTCATCGAGCTCGGGGCTGCTACACCCACAATCGACAGTTACGGCATCGGTGCGGCGAGCAAGCGTTTGCAAGGCGGGAAACTGCAGGTAGGTTTCGTTATCCACGGGGCATTGCGTGACAGGACAGGCTTATCGAAGCCAACCAGAGCATCATATCGCCGCTGAGTTTGGCGAGGCTCGAAACGTTCGGCGAAGGCCGCAAGGCGTTCAAGTTCGGCGAGCAAAAATTGACATCCTCCCCTGCCTGAAGGCAGGAGATTCCTTCTGCGTCTGAAACGATGA
>NZ_DBHKYV010000005.1:0-259226 GCF_057315035.1 Cupriavidus sp.
GCCCCTCTCCCACTTCATGGGAGAGGGGAGACAACCGTTGGAGACAGCAAACTTCACGCCGCCAAGGCCACTGCCGGTGCCAGCATCCTGTCCACCAGTTCCACCCAGTGCATCACCGGGGTTTCCGTACCGCTCTGCAGATGCGTGATGCAGCCGATATTGGCAGTGACGATCGAATCGGGCGAGGTGGCCTGCAGCTTGGCCAGCTTGTCGTCGCGCAGCCGGTAGGACAGTTCCGGTTGCAGCACCGAGTACGTGCCGGCCGATCCGCAGCACAGATGGCTGTCGGCGCACAGCCGTACATCGACGCCGAGCCGAGTCAGCAGTGCTTCCACCTTGCCGCGGATCTGCTGGCCGTGTTGCAGCGTGCAAGGCGGATGCCATGCCACGCGCCGGCCATCGCGCGGTACGGCGCCGGCCAGGCGATGCAGATCGTCGGCAAAGTCGGGCAGCAGTTCCGACAGGTCGCGGGTCAGCGCCGAAACGCGCGCCGCACGCTCCGCGTACTTGGGATCGTTGCGCAACAGGTGCCCATAGTCCTTGACCATCGCGCCGCAGCCCGATGCCGTCATCACGATGGCTTCCGCGCCGGCTTCGATATGGGGCCACCACGCATCGATATTGGCGCGCATATTGTCGAGGCCGCCATCATGGTCGCCGGTGTGGAAGCGGATTGCGCCACAACAGCCGGCCTCGCGTGCCACCACCAGTTGCACGCCAAGTTTGTCGAACACGCGTGCCGTGGCGGCATTGATGTTGGGCGACATGGCCGGCTGGACACACCCGTCGAGCAACAACATCTTGCGCGGATGCTCGTTGCGCGGCCAGGTGCCAGGGGGTGTCGGATGGGCCGGCACCTTGTTGCGCAGGGCCTGCGGCAACAGCGGACGCACGATCTGGCCAAGCTTCAGTGCCGGGCCGAACAGCGCCGGACGTGTCAGGCCTTCGCGCAGCATCCAGCGCTTGATGCGTTGCTGCGCGGGACGCTGCACGCCTTGCGCCGCCAGCCGGTCATCGACGATCTGCCGGCCAATGTCGACGAGCCGCCCATACGTGACACCCGACGGGCAGGTCGACTCGCAGTTGCGGCAGGTCAGGCAGCGATCCAGATGCAGGCGTGTGCTTTCGGTTACCGGATTGCCTTCCAGCACCTGCTTCATCAGGTAGATGCGGCCACGCGGACCGTCGAGCTCGTCGCCCAGCAACTGGTACGTCGGGCAGGTGGCGGTGCAGAAGCCGCAATGCACGCAGTTGCCAACGATCGACTTTGCCTCTTCGCCTTCAGGCGTATTGCGCAGGAATTCGGCCAGGGTGGTTTGCATGGTGGGGATCGTTATATTGGTTTGACCGGGGGATCAGAGCCCGTTGTACATGCGCTGCGGATTGAAGATGCCGGCGGGATCGAACTTGTCCTTGAGCCGCTTGTGGATCGCGGCCAGCGGTGACGACAAGGGCGTGAACACGCCCACCGACTTGTCGCCATTGCGGAACAGCGTGGCATGTCCGCCCGCGGCCTGCGCCGCGGCGCGCACCTGGTCGGCCGAGGCCGCGCTGTCGTCGGGAGCCAGCCACCAGCGCTGGCCGCCGCCCCATTCCACCAGTTGCGCGCCGGGCAGGTCGAGCGGCGCCGTCACCGTTGGTACGGCAATGCGCCACAGCGCACGGCCGGCATCGTGAGCCGGTGAGAAAAACGGATGCGTCTGCTCTCGCAATGCGGTCCACAATTGCTGTGCGTGGCTGCTGTCGACGACTTCGCCGCCGAGGCTGTCGCGTGCGGCACACACCGCCGCCGTGGCACCGCTGAGCCGTACATGCAGCGCGCCGTCATGCCATGCCGATGCCGCGATCGGCAGTGGTTTGCCGCCCCACTTGTTCAACTGGTCGATGGCCTCGGCCTGGTTCATCGCGAAGCGCAGCGTGGCATCGTCGAACGGCACTGGCAGTACCTTCAGCGAGACTTCGGTGATCAGCCCCAGCGTGCCGAGCGACCCGGCCAGCAGGCGCGAGACATCGTAGCCGGCCACGTTCTTCATGACCTGTCCGCCGAAATTGAGAATCTCTCCCTGGCTGTCCATCAACTGCGCCCCGAGCACGAAATCGCGCAATGCGCCCACCGATTGCCGGCGCGGGCCCGACAACCCCGCCGCCACGGCACCGCCCAGCGTGGCCGTGCTGGCCTGGCCTCGCGTGGCGAAGTGCGGCGGCTCGAACGCCAGCGACTGGCGACACTCGGCCAGCGCGTCCTCGATCTCGGCGAGCGGTGTGCCACAGCGCGCGGTGATCACGAGCTCGGCAGGATCGTAGTCGACGATGCCGCGATAGGCGCGCGTATCGAGTACGTTGCCAGCCAGCGCCTGGCCGTAGAAATCCTTGCTGCCGCCGCCGCGCAGGCGCAGCGGCGTGCGGCTGTCGCCGGCTTGGCGGATCGCATCGCGAAAGGCGTCGAGAGTGGCTTGCATGAGGACGTGTCGTGTTATGGAATCGGGGCGGAGACAGTAGCGGTCTCAGGGGCGTTTGCGCGGTGGCGGCGGCGCGTTGTCTAGTGCGCCTTCAAGCCGTGAATCGGACTGGTACTCGGGCAGCACCGTGCCGCAGTGCTTGCAGAACCTTGCATCGGGCTCGTGGCCTTCGGTCAGGCAGTGCTCGCAACTGCGCGTCGTCAGCGGTCGCTTGATGATGCTGGCCGCCAGCTCCGCGCCGACGATGCCGGTGGGGAACGCGATGATGCCGTAGCCGAGCAGGATCGTCAGCGACGTGATGAATTGCCCGACGGGCGTCTTGGGCACGATGTCGCCGAAGCCCGTGGTGGTCAGCGTGACAATGGCCCAGTACATGCTGAGCGGAATGCTGGTGAAGCCATGTTCGGGGCCTTCCACCACATACATCACCGTACCGAGGATCACCGTGATGATGAATACCGTGCCCAGGAATACGAAGATCTTGCGCCGGCTGTTGGACAGCGCGCGTGCCAGGATCTCGGCTTCCTCGAAGTAGACGGTCAGCTTCAGGATCCGGAACACCCGCATCAGCCGCAGCAGGCGCACATCGATCAGGAACGCCAGCTCTGGTACGAAGAACGACGCCCATGTGGGCATGATCGAGATGAAATCGATCACGCCATAGAAGCTGAACGCATAGCGCAACGGGCGCTTCACCACGCTGAGCCGCATGATGTACTCGGCCGTGAACAGCAGCGTGAACATCCATTCGAGTACCGTGAAGAACGGGCCCATCCGTTCATGGATGGACGGAATGCTGTCGAGCATCACCACGGCCACGCTGGCGACGATGGCGATCAGCAGCGCTACGTCGAACAGGCGGCCCTGGCGGGTATCGGCCTCGAAGATGATCGTGTACCAGCGCTGGCGCCAGCCCGATTCGGGTTGGCCCAGGCGCTGGCGGTTGAGTGCGTTAAGGTTGCGTTGTGGCATGTCGGACGATGTGGAGTGCAGGAGAGCGGTATGCCGTCATCCCGCAGCCATGTACGTCGATCAGAACCGCGGCAGGTCCGGATGCGGCAGCAGTCCGCGCCTGACGTGCATCTTGCCGTATTCGGCGCAGCGTGCGAGCGTGGGGATGGCCTTGTCCGGATTGAGCAGCCTGGCAGGGTCGAACGCGGCCTTCACGGCAAAGAACGCCTCGCACTCGGCGCGCGAGAACTGCACGCACATCGAGTTGAGTTTTTCCACGCCCACGCCGTGCTCGCCCGTCACGGTTCCGCCGAGTTCGACACAGGTCTCCAGGATGTCGGAGCCGAACAGCTCGGCGCGATGCCATTCATCGACATCGCCGCCATCGAACAGGATCAGCGGGTGCATGTTGCCATCGCCAGCGTGGAACACGTTGATGCATCGCAAGCCGTACTTCTGTTCCATCTGCTCGATGCGCTTGAGCAGCGTGCCGATATGCTTGCGCGGAATCGTGCCATCCATGCAGTAGTAGTCGGGCGAGATGCGGCCCGCTGCCGGAAACGCGTTCTTGCGGCCGCTCCAGAAGCGCAGCCGTTCGGCCTCGCTTTGCGACACCGTGATACGCGTGGCGCCCGACGCGCGCAGTACCTCGCTCATGCGGCCGATTTCCTCGGCCACTTCCTCGGGCGTGCCATCGGATTCGCACAGCAGGATCGCGGCGGCGTCGAGGTCATAGCCCGCCTTGACGAACTCCTCCACGGCGGCCGTGGCAGGCTTGTCCATCATTTCCAGGCCGGCCGGGATGATGCCCGCGGCGATCACGTCGGCCACCGCGTTGCCGCCTTTTTCCACATCGTCGAAGCTGGCCATGATGACCTGCGCCAGTTGCGGTTTGGGTATCAGCCTGACCGTAACCTCGGTGACCACGGCCAGCATGCCCTCGGAACCGATGACGGTGGCCAGCAGGTCCAGGCCCGGCGAGTCGGGGGCCTCGGAGCCGAACACCACCACGTCGCCCTCCATCGTCACCGCGCGCACGCGCAGCACGTTGTGCACGGTCAGACCGTACTTGAGGCAGTGCACGCCGCCGGAATTCTCGGCCACATTGCCGCCGATCGAGCAGGCGATCTGCGACGAGGGGTCGGGAGCGTAGTAGAGGTTATGCGGCGCGGCGGCGTCCGAGATGGCCAGGTTGCGCACGCCGGGCTGGACCACCGCCGTGCGCGAATAGGGATCGACCGACAGGATGCGCTTGAACTTGGCCAGCGACAGCACCAGTCCGCCGGCAACCGGCATGGCGCCACCGGACAGGCTGGTGCCGGAACCGCGCGGCACCACGGGTACGCCCAACTTGTGGCACAGGCGCAGTACCGCGCAAACCTGTTCCTCGGTATCGGGCAGCACCACGGCATCAGGTACCTGGCGGTACGCGGCCAGGCCATCGCACTCGTAAGGCACCGTGTCTTCGGCCTTCCACAGTACGGCGGACTCGGGCAGGATGCGCGCGAGTCCGGCCAGCAGCGTGGCACGGCGCGTCTCGGCGGATTCACCTGCAACAGTGTGGGCGTCTTGCGGGGCGTTCATGGCAACTCCTGTGACGGACCAGCCGCCGCGCATCGGATTCGCGCATGCAGCCGGGACGGCAGACTATAGCGCAGGCATCCCGCCAGGCGCGCTGCCGCGCACGTGAATTCGGCATGGCAACCCGATCAAAATGGTTCATGCCGGGTGCCAGTACCCAGAACACTGGAAGCCGCGGCCGGTGCCCGCTGCGGGTGCCGACAATGGTTGCCGATTCCAGCCTAGTGGCTTTGGCGCTACCAGTCCAGCCCGACCAGCCAGTCGATGAAGTAGCGTGCCTCGGGCAACAGCGGCGCGTGTTCGCGCTCGACGATGTAGTAGCCGTGCGGCGATACCGATTCGATATCGAGCAGCTTCACCATCTGTCCGGCTGCCAGCCACTGGCGCGCCATGCGCTGGCGTACCAGCCCGACCCCCTGGTTCGATACGATGGCTTCGAGCATCAGCCCGATATCGTTGAACTGTGCACCGGTCTGCGGCTCGGGCCAGTCCAGGCCGGCCGTCTCGAACCATGGGCGCCACGGTTCCAGCGGGCTGCGCAGCAGCGTCAGGTTGTGCAGGTCTTCGGCCCTGGTAATGGCGAAGCCGTTGACGCGCTCGTAGTATTCGCGTCCGCACGCCGGGAACACCGGTTCCACCAGCAGCCTGGTGGTCTTCAGGTCCGGGTAGCGGCCGGTGCCGTAGCGGATCTCGATATCGGTGTCTTCGGCCTTGACATCGAGAAACGGGACGGCCAGGTGCAATTCCAGGTCGATATGGGGATATAGCGCGCTGAACTCGGGCAGGCGCGGCACCAGGTGCTGGCGGCCGAACGTGGGCGGAATGGCCACGCGCAGCCGCGTGCGCAGCTTGTTGTACTCGGGGCGCGCGAGTTCATTGAGCGACTTCAGCGCGTCCTGCACATTGCGCTGGTAGCGCATGCCGGCCGCGGTCAGGCGCAGCGCCGCGTTCGAGCGCACGAACAGGTCTTCGCCCCACAACTCCTCGAGGTTCTTGATCCGGTGCGACACCGCGCTGGGCGTGACCGACAGTTCCTCGGCGGCGCGCGCGAAGCTGCCCAGCCGCGCCGCCGATTCGAAGGCGATCAGCAGGTGCAGGGGCGGAACGCGTTGGAAGACCGATGCCATGGCGGTGGTTTCAGCGCGTGGCGTTGAAGATCTTGCCCGGATTCAGGATGTGGTTCGGATCGAGCGCGTCCTTGATCGCCCGCATCAGGTCGAGCGCATCCTCGCCATGTTCCTGCACCAGGAAGCCCATCTTGTGCAGGCCCACGCCGTGTTCGCCGGTACAGGTGCCGCCCATCGCCAGCGCACGTTGCACGATGCGGCGGTTGATGTCCTCGGCTTCGGCCATTTCCGCTGCATTCTCCGGGTCGACCAGGATTGCCACGTGGAAATTGCCGTCGCCGACATGGCCCACGATCGGGCACGGCAGCGTCGATGCGTTGAGATCCTTTTCGGTTTCGGTCACGCAATCGGCCAGCCGCGAGATCGGTACGCAGACATCGGTGGTGACCGATTTGCAGCCCGGCTTCAGTTGCAGCATCGCAAAGTAGGCCGTGTGGCGTGCGTTCCAGAGACGCGACCGGTCTTCGGGGCGTGTGGCCCATTCGAAGCCCTGGCCGCCGTGGTCGGCCGCGATTTCCTGCACAGTCTCGGCCTGTTCGCGAACGCCGGCCTCGGTGCCGTGGAATTCGAAGAACAGGTGCGGGGTTTCCGGCAGCGTCAGATTGTCATGGCGGTTGATCGCGCGAATGGCCAGCGCATCGACAAATTCCACGCGCGCCACGGGTATCCCAAGCTGGATGGTCTGGATCGTCGCGCGCACGGCATCGCCCATGCTCGGGAACGCGCACACGGCGGCCGAGATCGCTTCGGGCTGCGGATACAGGCGTACCGTGACTTCGGTGATGATGCCCAGCGTGCCTTCGCTGCCCACGAACAGGCGCGTCAGGTCATAGCCGGCCGAGGACTTGCGTGCATGGGTGCCGGTGCGGATCACGCGGCCATCGGCGGTCACCACGGTCAGCGCCAGCACGTTCTCGCGCATCGTGCCGTAGCGCACGGCGTTGGTGCCCGAAGCACGCGTCGCGCACATGCCGCCCAGCGATGCATCGGCGCCCGGATCGATCGGGAAGAACAGGCCCGAATCCTTGATTTCCTGGTTCAGCTGCTTGCGCGTGACGCCGGGCTGGACCGTGACGGTCAGGTCCTCCGGATGCACCGCCAGTACGCGGTTCATTTGTGACAGGTCAAGGCTGACGCCGCCTGCCACGGCCAGCAGATGGCCTTCCAGCGACGAACCCGCGCCGTACGCGATCAGCGGCACGCCATGGGCGTTGCACAGCTTGGCAAGTTCGGCCACTTCCTCGGTGCTCTGGGCAAACACCACGGCATCGGGCAGGGCTGGCGGGAACGGCGATTCGTCGCGGCCATGATGTTCGCGCACGCCATTCGAGGTGGAAAAGCGCTCGCCAAAGCGGGAGGTCAGGGCATTGGCCAGCTCGGACGGAAACGGACGACGCGCCAGCGCGGCGGCAGGGGTAGGGTGGTTCATGCGGGTCTCCGGGCGGGGCCGTCTGGCTCTGTATGCAATCGAATGCCGCTATTCTACGACTGCCCCACGCCGTGCGCGTCACCTGAAGGTCTGGCTTTTTGTCGCCAACGGCCGATTAGCGGCCATGAGCGGCGTGAAGCAGTCCATAATTGCGCCACTTCGCGATCCGCGACCTGACCAGATTCCAAAGGAGACCGGCATGGGCAACCGCCTGTCCAAGATTGCCACGCGCACCGGCGATGCCGGCACCACCGGCCTCGGCGACGGCAGCCGGGTAGGCAAGAACAGCCTGCGCATCGACGCCATCGGTGATGTGGACGAGCTGAACTCCCACATCGGCCTGCTGCTGACCGAGCCGGACCTGCCGGCCGACGTGCGCGGCGCGCTGCTGCATATCCAGCATGACCTGTTCGACCTGGGCGGCGAATTGTCGATTCCGGGCTACACCCTGCTCAAGGCGCCCCAGGTGGTACAGCTTGACGACTGGCTGGCGCACTACAACGCCAGCCTGCCGCGGCTGGCCGAATTCATCCTGCCGGGCGGCAGCCGTGCTGCGGCGCAGGCCCATATCTGCCGCGTGGTGTGCCGCCGCGCCGAGCGCACGCTGGTGGAACTGGGTGCCGCGGAGGCGCTCAACGAGGCCCCGCGCCAGTACCTGAACCGGCTGTCCGACCTGATGTTCGTGCTGGCCCGCACGCTGAACCGGGCGGGCGGCGGCAGCGACGTACTGTGGCAGCGCGAACGCCAGTCCTGATTTGTGACGTTAGATTAACTTTTTACGCAAGCCTGAGCGGGGTGGCAGAAGTCGAGAAATTTACTCGGAATTGAACATTACACCCTTGAAATGGCCCGGTCCGGCCACATTTCGCACTCAGGATGAATTGCAGTCCCTGATGAGAGACAGGGCTCAATAGGAGAGAACACAATGGGTAAGATCATCGGTATCGACCTCGGTACCACCAACAGCTGCGTTTCCATTCTGGAAGGCAACACCCCGAAAGTCATCGAGAACTCGGAAGGCACGCGCACCACGCCGTCGATCATCGCCTACATGGAAGATGGCGAGATCCTGGTTGGCGCCCCGGCCAAGCGCCAGGCCGTCACCAATCCGCGTAACACGCTGTACGCGGTGAAGCGCCTGATCGGCCGCAAGTTCGAAGAGAAGGAAGTCCAGAAGGACATCGGCCTGATGCCGTACTCGATCGTCAAGGCCGACAACGGCGACGCCTGGGTTGGCGTGCGCGACCAGAAGCTGGCCCCGCCGCAGGTTTCCGCCGAAGTGCTGCGCAAGATGAAGAAGACCGCCGAGGACTACCTGGGCGAGCCGGTGACCGAGGCCGTGATCACGGTGCCGGCATACTTCAACGACTCGCAGCGCCAGGCTACCAAGGACGCTGGCCGCATCGCCGGCCTGGACGTCAAGCGCATCATCAATGAACCGACCGCTGCCGCACTGGCGTTCGGCATGGACAAGAACGAGAAGGGCGACCGCAAGATTGCCGTGTATGACCTCGGCGGCGGTACGTTCGACATCTCGATCATCGAGATCGCCGACGTGGATGGCGAGAAGCAGTTCGAAGTGCTGTCGACCAACGGCGATACGTTCCTGGGCGGCGAAGACTTCGACCAGCGCATCATCGACTACATCATCGGCGAGTTCAAGAAGGAACAGGGCGTCGACCTGTCGAAGGACGTGCTGGCCCTGCAGCGCCTGAAGGAAGCCGCTGAAAAGGCCAAGATCGAACTGTCGAGCTCGCAGCAGACCGAGATCAACCTGCCGTACATCACGGCCGATGCCTCGGGTCCGAAGCACTTGAACCTGAAGATCACGCGCGCCAAGCTGGAAGCGCTGGTGGAAGAGCTGATCACGCGCACGATCGAACCGTGCCGCACCGCGATCAAGGACGCCGGCGTCAAGGTCAGCGATATCGACGACGTGATCCTGGTGGGCGGCATGACCCGCATGCCCAAGGTGCAGGAGCAGGTCCGCGAGTTCTTCGGCAAGGAAGCGCGCAAGGACGTGAACCCTGACGAAGCCGTGGCCGTGGGTGCCGCGATCCAGGGTTCGGTGCTGTCGGGCGACCGTACCGACGTGCTGCTGCTGGACGTGACGCCGCTGTCGCTGGGCATCGAGACGCTGGGTGGCGTGATGACCAAGATGATCAACAAGAACACGACCATCCCGACCAAGCACGCCCAGGTCTTCTCGACCGCCGACGACAACCAGCCGGCCGTGACGATCAAGGTGTTCCAGGGTGAGCGCGAGATGGCCACCGGCAACAAGCTGCTGGGCGAGTTCAACCTGGAAGGCATTCCGCCGTCGCCGCGCGGCACGCCGCAGATCGAGGTCTCGTTTGACATCGACGCCAACGGCATCCTGCACGTGGGCGCCAAGGACAAGGCCACCGGCAAGGAAAACCGCATCACGATCAAGGCGAACTCGGGTCTGTCGGAAGACGAGATCCAGCGCATGGTCAAGGACGCCGAGGCCAACGCCGAGGAAGACAAGAAGGCCCGCGAGCTGGCCGATGCCCGCAACCAGGCCGATGCGCTGATCCACTCGACGCGCAAGGCGGTTACCGAGCATGGTGACAAGCTCGAGGCCGGCGAAAAGGAAAAGATCGAAGCAGCGATCAAGGAACTGGAAGACGCCGCACGCGGCGGCGACAAGACCGAGATCGATGCCAAGGTCAATGCGCTGTCCGAAGTCAGCCAGAAGCTGGGCGAGAAGGTCTACGCCGACATGCAGGCCAAGGCTGGTGAGGCCGGTGCCGCGGGTGCGGCCGGCGCAGCCGGTGGCCAGCAGCAGGCCCAGCCGCAGGATGACAACGTCGTGGACGCCGAGTTCAAGGAAGTCAACGACAAGAAGTAAGCGGGAAGGGGGGTAGCGGCGCAGGTGATGCCGGCGCCGCTACCCGTTCCCGACGCCGGGCGACGGTGGTCTGACTGACGGTGAAAACCAGGGTCGGACACCGCGCTCGGCTTTTTTGCTTATCGCGCGGCGGGTGTCATATGACCCGCCGGGCCAATCAGGTATGAGCCACCATGGCAAAACGTGACTACTACGAAGTGCTCGGGGTAGGCAAGAACGCGACCGACGACGAGATCAAGAAGGTTTATCGCAAGCTCGCGATGAAGTACCACCCGGACCGCAATCCGGACAACAAGGAAGCCGAGGAAAAATTCAAGGAGGTCAAGGAAGCATACGAGATGCTTTCCGACCCCGAGAAGAAGGCTGCCTACGATCAGTACGGCCACGCGGGCGTGGATCCCAACATGGCTGGCGGCTTCGGTGCCGGCGGTTTTGGCGGTGGCGGGTTTGCCGAGGCATTCGGCGACATCTTCGGCGACATCTTTGGCCAGCAGGCCGGCGGTGGACGTCGTGGCAACGGCCCGCAAGCCTACCGTGGCGCCGACCTGCGCTACAGCATGGAAATCTCGCTGGAGCAGGCCGCACACGGCCACGAGGCGCAGATCCGCGTACCGCACTGGGACAATTGCGAGCACTGCCACGGCAATGGCGCAGAACCCGGTTCGTCGGTGGAAACCTGCCCGACCTGTAACGGCGTGGGCCAGGTGCGTGTGTCGCAGGGTTTCTTCACGATGCAGCAGACCTGCCCGAAGTGCCACGGCAGCGGCAAGTTCATCCCGAAGCCATGTACCAAGTGCCACGGCCAGGGCAAGATCAAGTCGCAGAAGACACTCGAAGTGAAGATCCCGGCCGGTATCGACGAGGGCATGCGGATCCGTTCGTCGGGCAATGGCGAGCCGGGTATCAATGGCGGACCTCCGGGCGACCTCTACGTCGAGGTGCACATCAAGCAGCACGAGGTGTTCGAGCGCGACGGCGACGACCTGCACTGCCAGATGCCGATTTCGTTTGCCACCGCGGCGCTGGGCGGCGAACTCGAAGTGCCGACGCTGGGCGGCAAGGCGAGCTTCCCGGTGCCTGAAGGCACGCAGGCCGGCAAGACGTTCCGGCTGCGTGGCAAGGGCATCAAGGGTGTGCGCTCGGGCTATCCGGGCGACCTCTATGTTCATGTGAACGTGGAGACGCCGGTGAAGCTGACCGACGCGCAGAAAGACATGCTGCGCGAGTTCGACCGCTCGGTGCATGAAGGCGGATCGCGCCACAGCCCGCAGGAGCAATCCTGGCTCGACAAGGTGAAGAGTTTCTTCAGCTGATTTCGCGCACAGGGAAACTGAAAACGGCTACGGGGATAACGTAGCCGTTTTTTTTATGTATGGTAGGTGCTGAAAGCGTTCGACCTGCCAACCACGCATGCATCAAGTGCCCAGATCCCAAGAACCATTCGTCCTGCTCGACGACGCCCATGCGCCGGGCGTTGCCGCATCGCGCCTCTACACCGGTTACGCGCGCGAAGATGTGGTGCCCGCCGGAGCGGACGCGACGGCGCTCGACACCTTGCTGGCAAACGGTTGGCGCGAAGGCCTGCATGCGGCCATGTTTGCCCCGTACGAGTTTGGCGGATCGATAGTCGGCGCACCGGTGCATGTCGACGACGCACTGCCATTCCATGACGGTACGCTGCATCTGATGTGGTTCCGTACATTGACGATGCTCGATGCCGGTCAGGTGAGCGCGTGGATCGATGCACGCGCGTTGCCCGGTCCCGCGGGCTTGCTCGATGTCACCGGCAATCTGTCGCGCCTGGAGTATGTGGATGCCATCCGGCGCATTCACGACTATATCGAGGCTGGCGATACCTATCAGGTCAACTTCACGCAGCGGCTGCGTTTCGATGCGTTCGGTGATCCGGTAACGCTCTACGCGGCATTGCGCAATGCGCAGCCAGTACCGTTCGGGGTACTCGCGCAACTGCCTGGCGATGGCTGGGTGCTGTCACTGTCACCGGAATTGTTCGTCGCGCATGATGGCCAGGGACAATTGGTGGCGCGTCCAATGAAGGGAACCGCGCCGCGTTCGGGCGACGCGGCGCAGGACGCGCGCGCCGCGAAGATGCTGGCGGCCGATGCCAAGAATCGCGCCGAGAACGTGATGATCGTCGACCTACTGCGCAATGACCTGGGCCGCGTAGCGATACCAGGCAGCGTGACGGTGCCCGAGCGTTTCGTGGTCGAACCGTTTGGGCGCGTGTTGCAGATGACTTCGACGGTCACGGCCACGACCCAGCCAGCGACATCGTTCGGCGCGCTGATGCAGGCCTTGTTTCCCTGCGGCTCCATCACCGGCGCACCCAAACGCCGCACGATGCAGATCATCGCCGAGCTGGAGACGGCGCCACGCGGGCTCTATACGGGTTCGATCGGCTGGCTCGACGCGCCCGGCGATGGCGCGCAGCTCGGCCCCTTCGGTCTGTCCGTGGCGATCCGAACGCTGGTGCTGGGCGCCGCGGAGAACGGATTGCGCCATGGGGAAATGGGGGTCGGGGGCGGCATCGTGCATGACAGCATCGCCGACGATGAATTCGCCGAGTGCGGCTGGAAGGCACGCTTTCTTACCGCGCACGATCCGGGCTTCACATTGTTCGAGACCATGCGCGCGTGCGACGGTGTGGTACTGCATCGCGAACGACATCTGCAACGCCTCGCCGCTTCGTCACGGGCGTTTGGGTTTGCATTGGATCTGCCCGCCACACGCGCGGCGCTACAGGCTGAAGCCGCCCGCCTGGGCGATGGCGACTGGCGCCTGCGCATGAGTGTCGATAAACGCGGCGCGCTGGAATTTACCAGCGGCGTGCTGGTGCCATTGGACGAACCGGTGGTGGGCGTCGAGCTTGCCGAGGAACGCTTGGCCGTAGCCGACCCGCTGCGCCGTCACAAGCTTAGTGCGCGCGATACGTTCGACCAGGGCTGGCAAGCCGCAGTGCGTGCGGGTGCGTTTGATCGCCTGTTCTTCAACACGCGCGATCAACTACTTGAAGGTGGTCGCAGCTCGGTGTTCGTCAGGGTAAATGGCCAATGGCTGACACCGCCGTTATCGGCGGACATCCTGCCAGGTGTCATGCGTGCGGTAGTGCTGGAAGAGGGCGATGCGCTGGTCGACGGGCCTGTCAGCGAGACCGTTGTCACGCGGGCAATGGTGCTGCAAGCCGAAGCGATTGTTGTCGCGAACGCGTTGCGCGGGACGATGCAAGCGGAGTTGCGCTAGCTAATGCTGAGGGTTTGCGCCCCTCTCCCGCATGCGGGAGAGGGGCGGGGGAGAGGGCCAGCGCATCAAGACGCGACATCGGCAAATTGAACCGCATTGCCCTCTCCCCCAACCCCTCTCCCGCCTTGCGGGAGAGGGGAGCAAAACAGGTAGTCAAGCCAGACCCTCAAGCCGAAAACGTATGCTCCACGGCTGGGAAACTACCGTCCTTTACTGCTGCCACATACGCGCGTACGGCGGCCTCGATCGAGGTTTGGCCTTCCATGAAGTTGCGCACGAACTTGGCTTTGCGGCCCGGGTAGATATTGAGCATGTCCTGCAGCACCAGCACCTGGCCCGTGCAGTCGACGCCGGCGCCGATGCCGATGGTCGGCACGGTCAGTAGTGCGGTGACTTCGCCGGCCAGCTTCGCGGGTACCGCTTCCATCAGGATCACCTGCGCGCCAGCCTGCTGCAGTGCCTGTGCATCGCGCTTGAGTTGCGCCGCACCGGCTTCGGTCTTGCCCTGTACCTTGAAGCCACCGAACGCATGCACCGACTGCGGTGTCAGTCCGATATGCGCACACACCGGAATGCTGCGCTCCACCAGGAACTTCACGATGGGCACCAACCATTCGCCGCCTTCGAGCTTGACCATTTGCGCGCCGGCGCGCATCAGCGTGGCGGCGCTTTCGAAGGCCTTCTCGGGGGTGGGGTAGGTACCGAACGGCAGGTCAGCCACCAGCAGCGCGGTCTGGTTGCCGCGCGCGACGCATTCGGTGTGATAGGCCATGTGTTCGAGCGTGACGGGCAGCGTGGTCTGCTGGCCTTGCATCACGTTGCCGAGCGAATCGCCCACCAGGATCATTTCGACGCCGCAGAAATCGAGCAGTGCGGCGAAGCTCGAATCATATGCGGTCAGCATGACGATGCGTTCGCCTGCGTCGCGCATGGCCTGCAGCTTGGGAATGGTGACGGTCTTGCGGGAGGGGTCGAGAAGGTAACTCATGGCAGTGCCCGTAGGAGTGGCGGCCGTTGTTCGCACGAAAAGCTTCGGCGGCGGCCGTTGTCGTTATCGTGTGATGCTGCCCGGGGCCTTAGGCGCTTGTACGCAGCAACTCAGGACGCCGCGAGATTCAGGAAGGCCTTGCGGCCCCGCATGTTCTCGATGCGCGTCAGTAGTGTACGGAAATCAACGTCGTTGTCCACCGGATTGAAGTGGGCGGTATCGACGAACAATACCGGTGCGTCGTCGTAGCGATGGAACAGCTCGCCGTAGGCATCGTGCAGCTGCTGCAGGTACGCCTCGTCAATGCCGGTTTCACCTGGCAGGCCGCGCCGCAGGATGCGTTCGCGCAGCAGCGACGGGGTGGCCTGCAGCATGATGACAAGATCCACGCGCTGTGTCGGCACCTCGAGCTGCGCAGCCAGCGCATCGTAGAGCGCAAGCTCGTCCGCTTCGAGTGTCAGCGACGCATACAGCCGGTCTCGCGCGTACAGGAAATTGGTGATCATGCGATGGCCGGCGAGCATTGCCGCATGCCATTGGCGAAGCTGCGCCGCGCGCTGGTTCAGGCAGGCCAGCTGCATCGGCAGCGCATACCGCTGTGGTTCGCGATAGAAGCGTTCGAGGAAGGGATTGTGGCGCACGCCGTCGGGCAGTTCGCCAGCGCGCAGCGTTTGCGCCAGACGCTGCGCCAGCGATGTCTTGCCCGATCCGATCGGGCCTTCGACGACGATACGGCGCAGGTGGTCGAGCATGGATCAGATGCTCCGCGCGCTCACGCCTGCGAGCCGCCTTCCTGCAGGCGTGTGCACTTGCATGAGGAAAGCTTTTCGATGCGCTGGTTCTGTACCCCGGGCAGATGATCGGCCGCGCGGCCCCGGCCCGGGATTTCCAGCAGGGCGTCCAGCTCCACCAGCGGCACCAGCACAAACGCGCGTTCGGTGATGCGCGGGTGCGGCACCGTCAGGACTTCGGAATTGATCGACTCGCCACCAAACAGCAACAGGTCCAGGTCCAGCGTGCGCGGGGCGTTGTGAAAGGGCCGCTCGCGGCCAAACTGGTCTTCGATGTGGTGACAGATACGCAGCAGCTGCGCCGCGGTAAATGGCGTTTCCACCTTCACCACCGCGTTGACATAGTCGTTACCCGTGGCATCGACCGGTGCCGTGCGATAGAACGAAGACCTGGCAACCACCGTGATGCCGACCTGCTGGGCCAGGCACACAATGGCGTCTTTCAAAGCCTGGCGCGCATCGCCAAGATTGGCGCCGATGCCGATGAAGGCGAGCGTCATGTTATTCCTCCGGCTGGGCGCGGCGGGATTCCGGCTGCGGTTGGCCTTCGGCCGAATCTGCCTCGCTGCGGGAAGACACTGTATCTGATTTCCGCGGACCGCGCCGACGGCGCCTTTTGCGCACCGGGGCTTCGCTGCCGCCCTCGTCGCCACCGTGCTCGCCACCCTGGTCGGCCTGGTCGTCGGTGCCGTCCGCACCATCCTGGCCGCCGCCATCGTCACCCCGGGCGGCCTTGCCAGCCTTGGCGCCCTTGCCACCCTTGCCGCGCGCGGGGCGCACGGCATCGATCAGCGCTTCGCGCTCGTCGGGCGGGGAATTCTGGAAGTCGGTCCACCATTGGCCCAGCTCGGCAGGCTGTTCGCCGGCTTCGCAACGCAGTTGCAGGAAATCGTAGCCGGCCCGGAAGCGCGGTGATTCCAGCAGGCGGAACGGCATACGGCCGGTGCGCTTTTCGAAACGCGGCTGCATGCCCCAGATATCGCGCATGTCGGTGACAAAACGGCGCTGGATGGCCAACTGGCCGGTCTGCTTCTCGAGCACCATGTCCATTGCCGTATTGAGCGCGGCAATCGGGTGCTCGCCGCCTTCGCGCAGCTTGGTCCAGCGCTGCAGCACGTGATGCCATAGCAGCGATGCAAACAGGAAGCCGGGTGATACCGGCTTGCCGGCCTGGACGCGGCGATCGGTATTGTCCAGCGCCAGTTGCACGAAGCGCTGGCCCATCGGCTGTTCGATGGCCACGTCGAGCAGCGGCAGCAGGCCCTTGTGCAGGCCGGCCTTGCGCAGTTCCTGCAGCGACGCCCACGCGTGGCCCGACATCAGCAGCTTGAGCATTTCGTCGAACAGGCGCGCGCTTGGCACGTTGTGGATCAGCGGCGCCAGTTCACTGATGGGCACGCGTGTCTGTTCGTCGATACCAAAGCCGGTCTTGGCCGCGAAGCGCACCACGCGCAGCATGCGCACCGGGTCTTCACGGTAGCGCGTGACCGGATCGCCGATCATGCGCAACGTGCGTGCGCGGATGTCTTCCATGCCGTGATGGTAGTCATGCACGGTCTGGGCGGCCGGATCGTAGTACATCGCGTTGATCGTGAAGTCGCGGCGTTCCGCGTCTTCGGCCTGCGAGCCCCATACGTTGTCGCGCAGCACACGGCCGCTGGCATCGATCGCGTGGGTCTTGCTGTCGAGCTCGGCGCGCTTCAGGCGGCGGCCTTCGGGCAGCGTTTCGCTGGCCACGGCGTCAACCAGCGCGCGGAAGGTCGAGACTTCGATGATTTCCTGCTCGCGTCCGCCGTAGAACGTCACGTGCACGATCTGGAAGCGTCGTCCGATGATGCGCGAGCGGCGGAACAGGGCCTGCACCTGCTCTGGCGTGGCATTGGTGGCCACGTCGAAATCCTTCGGCTTGATGCCGAGCAGCAGGTCGCGCACCGCGCCGCCGACGATGAAGGCCTGGTAACCGGCCTGCTGCAGCGTGGCGGTGACCTTGACCGCGTTGCGCGAGATCAGCGTCGGATCGATCCGATGTTCTTCCACGCCTACCACGCGTGGGGTGTGGGCCCGGCCAGTGCGGCGCTGCTTGGGGCCCGGCTTGCCGAGCAGCCGGTTGATGAGCTTCTTGATCACGTCAGAACAGGTCCATGATGCGCCAGCCGGCCGCGGCAGCGTGGTTGCGCAGGCGGTCGTCGGGGTTGGCGGCTACCGGCTCGCTGACTTTCTCGAGCAGTGGCAGGTCGTTGGCCGAGTCGCTGTAGAACGTGGTGGTGCCAAAGTCTTCCCACTTGGCGCCCAGGCTCTTGAGCCAGCTATCCACACGCGTGATCTTGCCTTCGCGGAAGCTCGGCACACCGGCCACGTCGCCGGTGAACGCGCTGTCGGGTTTGCCGTCGATCGTCGCGGGTTCGGTCGCGATCAGGTGCTTGATGCCGAAAGCCTGGGCAATCGGCGCCGTCACGAAGCTGTTGGTGGCGGTCACCACCGCGCACAGGTCGCCGGCTTCCAGGTGCTTGTAGACCAGCGCCCTGGCTTGCGGCGTCATGACCGGCTCGATGACTTCGTGCATGAAGCGCACGCGCCATTGGTCCAGCCGGTCGCGCGGATTGGCGGCCAACGGGGCCAATGCAAAGCGCAGGAACGCCTCGATATCGAGCGTGCCAGCCTTGTATTGGCTATAGAACTCGTCGTTCTTGCGACGATACGATTCCTCGTCGACAACGCCAAGGCGGACCAGGAAGCGCCCCCATTCGTGGTCGCTATCGGTCGGGATCAGGGTGTGGTCGAGGTCAAACAGTGCCAGATTCATGGGGCGCGATTTTACATTAAGGTGCAACGGGCGGTCGGTTGGCCCGGATGAAGCGGAGCGGATTTCATGCCAGCTCCTTCAGATAGGGGCTACTCGCGGAACTCGGCAAACATCTCGCGCAGCAGTGGCAGCGTTACCGCGCGCTTGCGTTCCAGCGAATACATGTCCAACGCATCAAGCAATGCCATCAGGCTGGGCATGTCGCGATAGTGACGGGTGACAAGCCAGTGCGGGATCTCCGGTGACAGCTGCAGTCCGCGCTCGCGGGCGGCCTGGACCAGCGCGGCCATCTTGTCTTCGTCGGACAGTGACTGCAGCTGGTAGACCAGCCCCCAGCCCAGCCGAGTGCGCAGGTCTTCACGTATCGGCATGACACGCGGCGCCAGTCCGCCGGCCACCACCAGCGCGCAGCGCACGTGCGCGCGAACTTCGTTATAGAGCGAGAACACGGCAATCTGGCGCGCTTCATCGAGCAATTCCACGTCGTCCACGGTATAGAGCTGGCATGACGGGTCGAAGATGAAATCGGACAACGCGTGATGCGGGCTCAGGTAGCGGCAGTTCAGGCCGGTGTGGAATGCGGCATCGCAGACGGCATGCAGCAGGTGCGTACGGCCCGAGCCGACTTCGCCCCACAGGTAGATCAGGCGGTCGTTGGCCTGCTCGCGTGCCAGCAGGCCCGGCAGTTCGCGCAGCCGCTGCACGGGCTCGCGGTTGGCGGCCACGAAGAAATTCTCGAACGTGGAAGGCGGTGGGCTGCCCAGTTCCAGCGAGAGCTGCTTATGACTATGACGCGATGACATGACGAATCCAGTACTTGGCCTGATCTTTAGCCCGTTCTTTTGTCCGCCACATTAGTGGCGGTACAGGTCGCTAGCCAGGTAAACGCGGCGCAACTGCCGGGCGCCGACCAGCAGCACGGCACAGGTTGGCAGCGCCAGCAGCACACCGAAGAAGCCGAACAGTTGCCCAAATGCAAGTAGCGCGAAAATCACCACCAGCGGATGCAACCCGATGCGCTCGCCTACCAGGCGTGGCGTCAGATAGAAGCTTTCCACAAACTGGCCGATGCCGTACACCACGGCCACGGCGCCCAGGCCGTACCAGCTGCCAAACTGCAGCAGCGCGGCCACGATGGCCAGTGTCAGGCCAATGCCGAAGCCAATATAGGGGATGAACACGGCCAGGCCGGTAAAGATGCCCACCGGAATGCCCACGTCGAAGCCGGCGATGGTCAGGCCGATCGAGTAGATCGCGGCCAGGATCACCATGACCAGGATCTGTCCGCGCAGGTACTGCGACAGCAGGGCGTCAGTCTCGGCGGACAGTTCATGCACCTTTGGCACCCAGCGGCGCGGCACCAGGCGCTCGATACGGCGCATGACCATGTGCCAGTCCATCAGCAGGTAGAACATCAGGATCGGCACGATGAACAGCAGCCCGGCCACTTCCATCAGTGCCGAACCGGACACCTTGACGTAGTTGAACAGCACCTGCAGCAGGTCTTCGGGGCTGGCCGCGAAGCGGTCCTGCAGCATGCGGCGCAGGCCCGGGAAGTCGAATCGCACGCGCACGCCCAGGTCGGCCAGCTTCGGCGCCAGCACGCTGTTGAGCTTCTGCAACAGTAGCGGCACCTGTTCGCGCAGCTGCGGAATCTCGCGCTGGAGCACGGCGATCAGCAGCAGCGCCAGCAACACGAGGATCACACCCAGCAGGCCGATCATCAGCGCCACGCCGATAAAGCGCGGTACCCGGCGGCGCTGCAGCCAGTCCACGCCGGGATTGAGGATGTACGAAAAGATGAAGGCCACCAGGAATGGCGTCAGTACCGGTGCCAGCGCCAGGATCACGGCGAACAGCGCGGCGGCCACGACAATCCACAACAGGATGCGTTTGGTGTCTTGCGAAAGCAGGGGAGCGGTCATCGGAGGGGCCGGCGGGTCATGGGTTGGCAGTGTGGCAGGTGGAATCGTCCGCGATCACTGGTCGCCGGGAGCCTGTATCCGTTAAAATCGCGATTTTACTGGAGTCGCGCCCGTGCTCCGCGCCCGATTGGTCTCTTCGGCCCGGGAAGCGTTGCGATTGTGCTGCATTCCACACTTCACCTCCTCAAAGACAAGCAGGTTCTCATGAGCGCATCCTCGACCACCGGCCAGGCAGGCCTTTCCTACCGCGACGCCGGTGTTGACATCGAAGCCGGCGACGCACTGGTTGACCGCATCAAGCCGTTTGCCAAGCGCACCATGCGTGAAGGCGTGATGGCCGGCATCGGCGGATTCGGCGCCTTGTTCGAACTGTCGAAGAAGTTCCAGGAGCCCGTGCTGGTGTCCGGCACGGACGGCGTGGGCACCAAGCTCAAGCTGGCGTTCCAGCTGAACCGCCACGACACCGTGGGCCAGGACCTGGTGGCCATGAGCGTCAACGACATCCTGGTGCAGGGTGCCGAGCCGCTGTTCTTCCTTGATTACTTCGCCTGCGGCAAGCTGGACGTGGATACCGCCGCCACCGTGATCCAGGGCATCGCCCATGGTTGCGAACTGGCTGGCTGCGCGCTGATCGGTGGCGAAACCGCCGAAATGCCGAGCATGTACCCGGACGGTGAATACGACCTGGCCGGTTTCGCGGTTGGCGCCGTGGAAAAGAAGAAGATCATCGACGGCACCACGATCCAGCCGGGCGATGTGGTGCTGGGCCTGGCCTCGTCGGGCGCGCACTCGAACGGTTATTCGCTGGTACGCAAGATCCTCGACGTGGCCAAGCCGGACCTGAACGCCGACTTCCATGGCCAGCGCCTGCAGGACGCGATCATGGCGCCGACGCGCATCTACGTGAAGCCGCTGCTGTCGCTGATCGAGACGCTGCCGGTCAAGGGCATGGCCCACATCACCGGCGGCGGCCTGACCGAGAACGTGCCGCGCGTGCTGGCCGACAACCTGACCGCCGTGATCCAGAAGAGCGCCTGGACGTTGCCGCCGCTGTTCCAGTGGCTGCAGGCCCAAGGCAATGTGGCCGACGCCGAGATGCACCGCGTGTTCAACTGCGGTATCGGCATGGTCGTGATCGTGGCGAAGGAAGACGCCGAACGCGCGATCCGTCATCTGCAGGCGGCTGGTGAAGCCGTGTGGCAGATCGGTGAAATCAAGGAACGCGCCGAAGGTCAGGCGCAGACCGTAGTGGTCTGATACGTCGGTCCTCGCAAAAAAACCCGGTCGCACGACCGGGTTTTTTATTTTCTTCTCCCTGGTTTTCTCCCCTCTCCCGCGCGCGGGAGAGGGGCCGGGGGAGAGGGTAAGCGGTCGTTATGCCGATCCGGTATCAAGCAGGGGTTTGCACAATCACCACCCCGCAGCCCGCCCCACCTGCGCCACATAGTCCGGCGCCAGCCCATCCACACTGATGCGTTCCGGGGTGCTGCGCAGCCATGTCAATTGCCGCTTGCAGAGCTGGCGCGTGGCGGCGATGCCGCGCTCGCGCATGGTGGCGTAATCGCAGTCGCCATCGAGGTATTCCCAGACCTGCCGATAGCCGACGCAACGCATGGAAGGGAGGCCCAGATGCAGGTCGCCACGCGCGCGCAGGCGTTTGACCTCGTCGATCAGGCCGCCTTCGAGCATCGCATCGAAGCGCTCGGCAATCCGCGCGTGCAACACGGCGCGGTCCGACGGTTCGAGCGCGATCACACGGTAACGCGCGTCGGCGGCGCCAGTGAACGTGCGCGCATCGGCCTGCCGCGCCAGCAGCGCCGACATCGGCTGTCCGCTCAGGCGATGAATCTCCAGCGCGCGCTGGATGCGCTGCGCATCGTTCGGCGCCAGGCGCGCGGCGGTAACCGGATCCACCTCGGCCAGCATGGCATGCAGTGCCGGCCAGCCACGTTCGGCGGCCAGCGCATCGAGCTCGGCCCGTACCGTGGCATCTGCCTGCGGCAGGTCGTTGAGCCCCTGGGTCAGCGCCTTGTAGTACAGCATGGTGCCGCCGACGATCAGCGGCGTGCGCTGGCGTGCGCGGATTTCCCCGATCAGGCGCTGCGCGTCGGTCACGAACTGCGCGGCCGAGTAGCTGTCGAGCGGATCGATGATATCGATCAGATGGTGGGGCACGCTGGCCAGTTCATCGGCCGTGGGCTTGGCCGTGCCGATATCCATCTCGCGATAGACCAGCGCCGAATCCAGGCTGATGATCTCGACCGGCTTGCGCGCGGCCAGTTCGAGCGCGGCCGCGGTCTTGCCGGACGCGGTGGGGCCCAGCAGGCAGACGACTGGCGGGAATGCGGAAGACTGCGGTGACATCGTGTTACGTGATTACTGGCCGCGCAGGAACAGGCGGTCGAGCTCGGTCACGGTCAGCTGGACCCACGTGGGGCGGCCATGGTTGCACTGGTCGGCGCGTTCGGTCTGTTCCATCTGGCGCAGCAGCGCATTCATTTCCTCGACCGTCAGCTTGCGATTCGCACGCACCGCGCTGTGGCAAGCCAGCGTCGCGAGCAGTTCGTTCTGGCGCTCGGCCAGCACGCGCGAGCCACCGAATGCCTGCAGGTCGCGCAACACGTCGCGCGCCAGTGCCTCGGCATCGGCCTGCTTGAGCAGTGCGGGAATCGCGCGCACCGCCAGCGTGGTTGGCG
Source organism: Cupriavidus sp. (assembly GCF_057315035.1). Taxonomy (NCBI): domain Bacteria; kingdom Pseudomonadati; phylum Pseudomonadota; class Betaproteobacteria; order Burkholderiales; family Burkholderiaceae; genus Cupriavidus; species Cupriavidus sp. The sequence continues at coordinate 22,884 of NZ_DBHKYV010000005.1, forward strand.
AGACCGGGGCAATGTCGAAGCCAAGCAGTTGCAGCGTTTCCTGATGCTCCTCGGCTGCGCCGATTTCCACGGGATTGGCCGGCAAAGTGACCGGGATCAGCAACGGCTGCACGGCCAGGTCGCGCGCGTCGAGGCCGGCCTTGATCTGCTCGTAGAGAATGCGCTCGTGAGCCGCGTGCATGTCCACCAGCACCAGTCCGCGGGCGTTCTGCGCCAGCACGTAGATGCCATGCAACTGCGCAATCGCGTAGCCCAGCGGATGATCTGCCGAGCCGTCTTCGCCAGCGGTGCCAGGCAGTTCGGATACCCGCGCTGGCAGGCGGTCGAGCAGGCTCGGTGGCTCATCGGCGCGCGCGGCCTGCGCGTCGGCCAGCCAGGCCGGAGGCTGCGACGGTGCTTGCCATGGGCGCGGCGCATTTGATGACTGCCCACCGGTAGCGTCGCGCACCATGCCCAGATAGGCCTGGCGCGGTTGCGCAATGCCGAGCTCGGTCTGGCGCCCGGCTGAATAGTTGACCCATTGCGGCGCGGCACCGGGTACGCCTGCCGGGCGCGCGGCGGGCAGCGGTGCAATGCCGGCGCCATCGTCGGTATCGGAATGCAGGCTGTCGCCCTGTTCGCCAGCCTGGCGGGCCAGGCAGCGCTGCACTGCGTGATACACGAACTGATGCACCGCGCGCGATTCGCGAAAACGCACTTCGATCTTCGACGGATGCACGTTCACATCGACGAGTTCGGGCGGCAGGTCCAAGCACAGTACATAGGACGGGAAACGGTCGCCGTGCAGCACATCCTGATAGGCGCTGCGCACCGCGTGGTTCAGCAGCTTGTCGCGCACAAAGCGGCCGTTGACGAAGAAGTACTGCTGGTCGGGGCGTCCGCGCGAGGCGGTAGGCAGCCCGGCAAAACCGTACAGGTGCAGGGCATCGGCATCCTCGTCCAGCGGCAGCCGGGCGCGCGCAAAGTCGCTGCCGAGCACCTGCGCGGTGCGCGTGGCCACATCGCCGGCATTCCAGTGTTCGAGCGGCTTGCCGTTATGGTGGACCGAGATCGTGACATCGGGCCGGGCCAGCGCGGTGCGCCGGATCATTTCCATGCAATGACCGAGTTCGGTTTGTTCCGTTTTGAGGAACTTTCGGCGCGCTGGCGTGTTGAAGTACAGGTGCTGTACGTCAATCATCGTCCCGGTGCCGCCCGACGCCGGCTGCAGGTTGCCGGTATCGGCACTGATCTGCGTGGCATGCGTGGCGGTGGCAGTGCGGCTGGTCAGTACCAGATGCGAAACCGAGGCAATCGAGGCCAGCGCCTCGCCGCGGAAGCCGAGCGTCAGTACCGATTCGAGTTCGTCGAGCGATGCGATCTTGCTGGTGGCGTGGCGCATCAGTGCCACTGGCAGTTCGTCGGCGGGGATGCCGCAGCCGTTGTCGGTGATGACGATGCGCCGCACGCCGCCTTCCTCGAGTCGTACGCCAAGTTGCGTGGAGCCGGCGTCGAGTGCGTTTTCGAGCAGTTCCTTGACCACCGATGCCGGCCGCTCAACGACCTCTCCGGCGGCAATCTGGCTGATCAGTTGATCGGGCAACGGACGGATGGGACGACCGGGCTGGGCGGTGCGCAGGCTGGCCCGGGATTCGGGTTGTGTGGCGTCGGCAGGCATGCGGGCGATTATACGTGCGGGCGGACACGTTTTCGGCACAGCCATGGCCGGCACGTGACGGTTTGTCGTAATGGCTCTTGTATGATGAGAGCCTTCATTGAGAGGGGACTAGTTTGGATACCGCATTGCAACTGATGGACATGGTGCTTCATGTCGATAAATTCCTCGGTCAGTTCGTCCTGGACTATGGCGTCTGGGTCTACGGCATCCTGTTTGCCATCGTCTTCGCCGAAACCGGGCTCGTGGTGCTGCCATTCCTGCCCGGCGACTCGCTGCTGTTCATTGCCGGCGCCATGTGCGCGGCCGGTGCGATGAATGAATGGGTGCTCGCGGGCCTGCTGTTCGTGGCCGCCGTGACGGGCAATACGGTCAACTATTTCGTGGGTAGCTGGATCGGGCCCAAGGTGTTCGACCACCATTGGCGCTTTCTTGACCAGACTGCCTTGCGCAAGACGCATGATTTCTATGAACGCCACGGCGGCAAGACCCTGGTGATGGCGCGTTTCATCCCGATCGTGCGCACGTTTGCGCCGTTCGTGGCCGGTGTGTCGCAGATGACGTTCGCGCGCTTCCAGCTGTTCAATGTGATTGGCGCGGCTACCTGGGTGTTCGGCCTGGTGTTTGCCGGCTACTTCTTCGGCAACCTGCCGTTCATCAAACAGTACCTGAACCTGATCGTACTGGCCGGTATCGGCGCGGCCGTGGTGCCGCTGGTGCTGGGTGGCTTGTGGAAGCTGGTGCGCGGCAAGGGCCGTGCCTCGCGCGCACCGGTGGACCGGTAAGCAGCCTGGCGCTCAACTGAGGCTGCGGCTCATCATCCGCAGGGCCGGCATCCGGTCCCGGATCTGGGTGGTGTCGGCCGCATCGGGGCGGGCCTGGACATAGGCTTCCAGGTCTTCCAGCGCCGGCCGGAAGCATTCCAGGTTGGCATAGGCCAGCCCCCGGTCACGCACTTCCTCGATCGAATCGGGCAGCAGGATCACCAGGCGGTTCTGCACCGCCAGCAGCCGCTGCCAGCGTGATTCCTGCAGGTAGATCGCCTTCAGGTTGCGCAGCATGCGCGCAATGATCTCGCGGTGGCCCGCCACCTGCAGGAACAATCCCAACGGCACCTCGTTCGAACCGGTGATGCCTTCGCGTTCCAGGTAGGGATCGAGCATCTCCTGCAACGTTTCCCTGGACAACGTCTCGCCAGTCAGCGGATCGAGCACGACCTCGCCTGCGGGAATCGTCATGCGTACCAGGAAATGGTTCGGGAACGAGACGCCCTTGAGCGGCAGGCCGATCTGCTGGCCCAGTTCCATGTAGAGCACGGCCAGTGAGATCGGAATGCCACGGCGCTGCTTGAGCACCACGTTCAGGTACGAGTTGTCCGGATCGTAGTAGTCGTTCGCATTGGCGCCGAAGCCCAGGTCGCGGTAGAAAAAATGATTCAGCAGGCGCAGGCGCTGGATGGCTGGCGTGCCTTCGGCAATCCGGCGCTTGAGGCGCATGGCCAGCACGTCCAGTGCGGCCAGTTCCGCCTGCAGGTCGAGATCCGGGTAAGCATCCTGGGCGATCGCGAGCGCGGTTTCCGTCAGCGGGATTGCGTCGTCATCGGCCACGAGGCTGGCAAAGTAATCCAGGACTTTCGTGGAGGTCATGGGCGGAATTCCTGACTAGCCAGCGCGGCGGCGGAAGGCCGCATAGCGCAGGCCCATGAGCCACAGTGTACCGAAGTAGACCGCCGCCGCAAGTACCAGGCAGGCCCCCATCAGCGCGATGCGCAGGCCCGGCGTGGCACCCATGCCCACCCAGTCGAAATTGCGCGCAAGCCACAGCAGCACGCCCGCGAGGATCAGCACCGCCGCCACCAGTCGCAGCAGGAACATGCCCCAGCCCGGCTCCGGGTGATAGAAGCCACGGCGGCGTAGCCCGAAGAACAGCAGCAGGGCGTTGACCGTGGCGCCGAAACTGATCGACAGGGCCAGTCCCGCATGGGCAAACATCGGCACGAACACGTAGTTCGATGCCTGCGTGATTACCAGCACCAGCAGCGCGATCTTGACCGGGGTGCGAATGTCCTGGCGTGCATAGAAGCCCGGGGTCAGGATCTTGATCAGGATAAGGCCGAGCAGGCCGACGCCATAGGTGGCCACCGCCTGGCGCGTCATTTCCACCGCGTGCGCGTCGAACCTGCCGTAGTTGAACAGTACCGAGGTCAATGGCGTGCCGAATACGAACAGTCCCACGGCGCACGGCACGGCCAGCAGGAAGGTCAGGCGCAAGCCCCAGTCGAGCAGGCCCGAGTATTCCGCGCGGTCATCGTTGGCACTGGCACGCGACAGGCTTGGCAGCAGGATCGTGCCCAGTGCCACCCCCAGCAGTGCCGTCGGGAACTCCATCAGGCGGTCGGCATAGGTCAGGTACGAGACGCTGCCCGCGGCCAGGCGCGAGGCGATGTTCGTATTGATGATCAGGCTGATCTGGGCCACCGATACGGCCAGCAGCGCGGGCGCCATCTGCTTGACCACGCGCCGCACGCCCGGATCGGACCACGCGGCGCGCAGGTCGAGTGAAACGCGCGGCAGCACGCCGAGCTTGCGCATGGCCGGAATCTGGATGGCCAGTTGCAGCACGCCGCCCACCAGCACACCCCAGGCCTGGGCGTAGATCGGCTGGCTCATGTGAGGGCCCACGAACAGCGCGGCCACGATCAGGCAGAGATTGAGCAGCACGGGCGTGAACGCGGGTACTGCAAAGTTGCGCCACGTATTCAGGATGCCCGACGCCAGTGCCACCATCGAGATCAGGCCGATATACGGGAACATCACGCGCGTCATGAACACCGCCGCGTCATAGGTCTCGGCATCGCCACGGAAGCCGGTGGCCACCACCGTCATCACGATCGGCGCGGCAATCACGCCGATCAGCGAGACCGCCGCCAGTGCCCAGGCCATGACCGTGGCCACGGCGTCGATCAGGCGGTGCGTTTCGTCCGCGCCGCGCTTGCCGTGGTATTCGTTCAGGATCGGCACGAACGCCTGCGAGAAGGCGCCTTCGCCAAACACGCGGCGCAGCAGGTTGGGGATGCGGAACGCCACGTTGAAGGCGTCGGTCATGTCCGAGGCGCCGAACGCCCGGGCAATCAGGATTTCACGCATCAGTCCGGTGATGCGCGAAAGCATCGTCAGGCCGCTGATGGTGGCAAGCGCTTTGAGCAGGTTCAAGGTGATGAGTCGGGGTAGCTTCAGGTGCCTGGATGCCAGGTGCCCAGGATGCCGGAACGAGGCGCGGCACCGGTGGCAGACGCGGTTCAGACGCTCATGCGGTCATAAAGTTGCCGTGGCGCCACGCCTGTTGCGCGTATCGACGCCATATGTGGCGCTTATTATACGGATCGGCCGGCACGCGGAGGTCATGACGCGGGGTATACGAATCGGCCTTGCCTGCGTCGCTGGCATGTGTGTATAATCGCCGATTCGCAAGGACAGTCGCGTCCAGGATTCGTTTGTCGAAACATCCCGGGTCGCACGATGTGACTTAATTGTTGCGTCCCAATTTATTGCGTCGCCCCGGGCGCGCATTCTGAATTCAGGAAGAGATACATGGCAAATTCCGCACAAGCACGCAAGCGCGCGCGCCAAGCCGTCGCCGCGAACACCCACAACTCCAGCCTGCGCTCGCGTCTGCGCACCGCTGTCAAGGCCGTTCGCAAGGCCATCGCCGCTGGCGACAAGGCTGCCGCTGCCGAGATCTACAAGCAATCGCAAACGATCATCGACAGCATCGCTGACAAGAAGATCGTGCACAAGAACAAGGCTGCACGTCACAAGTCGCGTCTGTCGGCTGCCATCAAGGGCATGACCGCCTGATAACTGCCTCGGTCACTTCGGTGGCCCGCAGTTCAAAAAGCTCGTCTTCGGACGGGCTTTTTTGTTTTTGCAGTGCTGTGCGCGTGGCCCTCGGCGGCGGGCAGCAGCAGGCAACAAAAAACCCGGCGATCGCGCCGGGTTTTTTCATGGCATCGGTCAGCCTGGCTGTGGGGCGCGATCAATCGCCGACCGAGCAGGCCTCTACCACTTGCAGATTGTTGTCGCGCGCGAAGTTCAGCACGAAGTCCAGCGCCTTGGGCTCGATGGCGCGCAGGCGGGTATCGACCACCACGTTCTTGATGCCGGCGACGATCACCGGTCGCACATACGGCGAATAGGTCAGGCGGGGATCCCCGGTATCTCCCTCGGGGCGGAATTGGGCCATCACGCCGCAGAGTCGCTCAGCCCAGTCGCTGGGGCGGAAGGTCTTGCCTTCCGTGGTAACGCCTTGGATAAAGTATTCGCGAACTTGGGGGGTGGTCATGGGACTGCGGGGATCTGCTTTGTGACTCGACGGAAAACCCGCTGCGACGGGCAGCCCGTTTGACGTGTCGGCGGGCGATTGGTTCGCGCGCATCCGAACGTGAGCAGCGGGGCGATGGCGTCGGCGGGGGCACTTTTGATGCCGGGTGGCGGGCGGTGGCATGGGTATGCCGGGCCCCGCGTGAATCAGCAAGTATTATATCTTATATAAGACCTGCGCATATGGCGAAATCCTGTCGGGAACCTGTCAGTGGCCGCGTCCGCTCCGGCAAGAGCGGCATCCGCGCGGCCTGGCGAGCCTTTGCTACGTTATCGGCCCGGGCTCGCCAAAGCTGGAATAATCCCTTATGATCTTTGCAATTACATTGCGTAAGCGACGCGAAAGGCGACTCCGCGACACGCTCTGGCCTGACGGATGCCACCCTGGCAGACGGGCCAAGTGTCCCTGGCGAGCCGCCTTCTTTGTTTTATGAGCTCAACCCCGATCAAGCATTACCTCCAGTTCAGCGACCTCGGTGCCGACGAGTACGAGTACCTGCTGGACCGCGCGAGGATCCTGAAGGCGAAGTTCAAGAATTACGAAACATGGCACCCGCTGCACGACCGCACGCTGGCCATGATCTTCGAGAAGAATTCCACGCGTACGCGCCTGTCGTTCGAAGCCGGCGTCCACCAGCTCGGTGGCCATGCGGTGTTCCTGAACACGCGCGATTCGCAGCTGGGCCGTGGTGAGCCGATCGAGGATGCCGCGCAGGTGATCTCGCGCATGGTCGACATCATCATGATCCGCACGTATGGCCAGGACATCCTGGACCGCTTTGCCGCGCATTCGCGTGTGCCGGTGATCAACGGCCTGACCAACGAATACCACCCCTGCCAGGTGCTGGCCGATGTATTCACGTACATCGAGCAGCGCGGCAGCATTGCCGGCAAGACCGTGGCATGGATCGGCGACGCCAACAACATGGCGTACACCTGGATCCAGGCGGCCGAGCGGCTCGATTTCACCTTCCATTTCTCGGCGCCCCCGGGTTATCAGCTCGATCCAGCCATGGTGCCGGCATCGGCCGCGCCGCGTGTGAAGGTGTTCGAGAACCCGCTGGACGCATGCCAGGGCGCGCATCTGGTGACTACCGACGTGTGGACCAGCATGGGCTTCGAGGCCGAGAACGAAGCGCGCAAGCGTGCGTTCAAGGACTGGATGGTCACCACGGCGATGATGGACCGTGCCGCTGGCGACGCGCTGTTCATGCACTGCCTGCCCGCGCACCGGGGCGAGGAAGTGGAAGCCGCGGTCATCGACGGCCCGCGCAGCGTGGTCTGGGATGAAGCCGAGAACCGCCTGCACGTGCAGAAGGCGCTGATGGAATACCTGCTCTGCGGCCGCTACTGAGCCGCGTCGGAGCTAATGAAAGGGGGCCGCAAGGGCTCCCTTTTTTACGTCTTTGCGAAACCTGAACCGAACGATCCGAGGAGATTGAGATGAGCCAGTTCGACAACGTGTCTGTCGTCAAGAAGGCCAACCTGTATTTCGATGGCAAGTGCGTGAGCCACACGGTGGTGTTTGCCGACGGCACGCGCAAGACGCTGGGCGTGATCTTCCCGGCCGCGCTGACGTTCAATACCGGTGCACCGGAAATCATGGAAGTCAACGCGGGCACCTGCCGCGTACGCCTGGCCGGTTCGGACGAGTGGAAGACCTACGGCGCGGGCCAGCAGTTCGACGTGCCGGGCAATAGCAGCTTTGACATCGAAGTGACCGAGACCCTGGACTACGTCTGCCACTTCGGTTGAACTTGCCACTGTTTTTCTCCCCTCTCCCGCGCGCGGGAGAGGGGAGCGAATCCTTCCTACAAAATCACCGGCTCCGGTTCGATCCTTACCCCGAAGCGGGCCTCGACCGTATCCGCGATCCGTTGCGCCAGCTTCAGCAGCGCGGCACCCGTGCCACCGCCATGGTGTACCAGCACCAGCGCCTGCTTCCCATAGACGCCCACCGGGCCGTCGTCGACGCCCTTGAAGCCACACTGGTCGATCAGCCAGCCCGCCGCGAGCTTGTAGCGGCCATCGGGCTGTGCATAGCTGACCAGGGTCGGATGCTGCTTCAGCAAGGCATCGCGTTGCGCTGACTCGACGACCGGATTCTTGAAGAACGAGCCCGCGTTACCAATCTGCGCTGGATCGGGCAGCTTGCGAGAGCGAATGGCGATCACGGCATCGCGAATTTGCGCCGCGCTTGGAGTGGGCTGGCCCTCCAGTTCACGCGCCAGTTCGACATAGGCCAGTACTGGCTGCCAGGCCTTGGGCAGGCGCAGGGTTACGGCCGTGATGATGTAGCGATCGCGGCCGGTGTGCTTGAACAGGCTGTCCCGATAACCGAATGCGCAATCGTCCAGGTCCAGCGTGGCGAACTGGCCGGTCTGACGGTCGTAGGCGCGCAGCCGGGCGAAGCGCTCGCGCAACTCCACACCATAGGCGCCAATGTTCTGGATCGGCGCGGCGCCGGCCGTGCCGGGAATCAGGGCCAGGTTTTCGAGCCCTGGCATGCCGTCGGCCACAGTACGCCCGACCAGGGCGTGCCAGTTCTCGCCGGCGCCCGCAGTGACCAGCCAACTGGTACTGTCCTCGGCGATCTCGTAGCCGGGAATTTCCATCAACAGTACGCAGGCATCGAGGTCGCCGGTCAGCACCACATTGCTGCCGCCACCGAGCACAATGACCGGCAGGCCGCCCGCGCGCGGGTCGGACAGGGCTGAAACCAGGTCAGATTCGCTGCGGATATGCGCCGCCAGACGCGCGCGCGCATCGAAGCCGAATGTATTGTGGGTGCGCAGGGGATAAAATTCGTGGAAATCTGCCATGCAAGGACGGGGAAAGCACCCCGGACCGGGGCAGGCCCAGATTATACGTAACCGTTACGGACGGCCGCCGCATGTCGGCTACCGCCCCGCAATACCAGGAGAATCGATATGCCGTCGTTTGACGTAGTGTGTGAAGCCAATATGGTGGAAGTGAAGAACGCCGTGGAGCAGGCCAACAAGGAAATCTCCACGCGCTTCGACTTCAAGGGGTCCGATGCCCGTGTGGAGCAGAAGGAGGGCGAACTGACCATGTTTGCCGATGACAACTTCAAACTCGACCAGGTCAAGGACGTACTGATCAACAAGATGGCCAAGCGCAATGTTGATACGCGCTTCCTGGACTATGGCAAGGTCGACAAGGTCGGCGGCGACAAGGTCAAGCAGGTCATCACGATCAAGAAGGGCGTGACCGGCGACCTGTCCAAGAAAATCGTGCGCATGATCAAGGACAGCAAGATCAAGGTCCAGGCCAGCATCCAGGGCGATGCCGTGCGCGTGTCGGGCACCAAGCGCGACGACCTGCAATCGGTCATCGCGTTGCTGCGCAAGGACGTCGATGAAGCACCGCTGGACTTCAACAACTTCCGCGACTGATTCCGGCTGATTCCTTCAGCTACTGCGCCTGCCGCGGCCGCGGCAGGCCGCCAATCCTGGCGCCGGGCTTGATGCCCTTCTGCGCAAACCAGCCCTTGTTCATTTCCAGCGCGTAGCGCACGGCCGCGCGCGGACAGTGGTTATCCTCGGTCTGCGGCGCCATGTCCTCGATATTCACGATGCTGCCGTCATCGGCCAGGAAGGCGATCGACAGCGGCAGGTCCGTGTTCTTCATCCAGAAGCAATGTCCGGCCTTTTCATCGAAGATGAACAGCATGCCGGCGTTGGCGGGCATCGACTTGCGATACATCAGGCCACGTTCGCGCTGTTCGGGCGATGCGGCCACCTCGGCCTGGATCGCGTACATGCCGGCGGTCAGCGGTACGACGGGTAGCGCGGATTGGGCCTGGGCCGAACTGATCAGCGAGGCAGCCCCAATGGTGCCGATGGCGAGCAGAGACTTGAGCACGAAGTGCATGGCGGTTCTTGTCGTTGGGAGATCAACTGCAGGCGAGAGCATAGCGCAGGCGCGGCAGGCACGTGTTGCAGCGGTTGGGGGGCGGACATGAAAAAAGGCAGGACGCGCCGTGGCGTGCCTGCCTTTTCGATGCGCGCGGGCAAGCTGCCTGCGCGAACCGCCATGCCGCGAGAAAAACTTACTGTGCGGCCGGTGCCGAAGCTTCAGCCTTCTTGGCGTGCTTCTTGGTGTGCTTCTTCTTGGTGGTCTTCGCGGGCTTCGCGGCTTCCTTGGCGGCCGGCGCAGCGTCAGCAGCGGGAGCCGAAGCTTGGGCGAAGGCGCCGGTAGCGAACAGGCCAACAACCAGGGCAGCGATCAGTTTTTTCATTGCGAGTACCTCAAAGAGTTTTGTATCCAGGATCTGGAAGATCTGACGCGTATTGACGTGTCACCCGCAAAAACGGAGCGCCATCTTTTGGCGTTGACGTCATGTTTGTTGGTATTTGTAACCGGGTTTTACCTTCGCTCGCGTACTTGTATTGCGTGGCGTACAGGTGAATGGCGTGCTGAAAGTCCTAGTGCGCCGACATCGGTCTCGCACCATTGACCGGGCATCAGCCCAAGCGCCGGCAGTGACAGGTTGCCGATTGCCGCACGTATGAGGCGCAGGGTCGGAAAACCCACCGCAGCCGTCATGCGCCTGACCTGGCGATTCTTGCCCTCGCGGATTTTCAGCTCGACCCAGGTCGTGGGGATTGCCGCGCGATGGCGGATTGGCGGGTTTCGCTCCCATACCCACGCGGGCTCCGCAACGATTCGCACAATGGCCGGCAACGTGGTGAAATCTCCCAGGTCGACGCCGCCGCGCAACCGTGCCAGCGCGGCGTGGTCGGGCACGCCTTCCACCTGCGCCAGGTAGGTCTTGGTCAACTTGTGCTGCGGATCTGCGATACGCGCTTGCAGTGCGCCGTCGTCGGTCAGCAACAGCAGGCCCTCGCTGTCGGCATCGAGGCGGCCAGCCGGGTACACGCCGGGCACGTCGACGCAATCGGCGAGCGTCGGCCGCGACGGGTGCGCGGAAAACTGGCTCATCGTCTGGAAGGGCTTGTTGAGGGCAATCAGGGTCATGGGCGCGCATTATCCCCCAGTGGCGCGACGCCCGTTACAATGCCTTGGACAACACAATCGCATCGCCGGGCACCGCGTCCCGGTGCCCGTCATCACCCTGTTAGCAGTTGGAGACAAAACATGTATCAGCACATCAAGGTGCCGGCAGGCGAGAAGATCACGGTCAACGCCGATTTCTCGCTGAATGTGCCGGACAACCCGATCATTCCCTATATCGAAGGCGACGGCACGGGCGCGGACATTACGCCGGTGATGCTGAAGGTGGTAGATGCGGCCGTGGCCAAGGCCTATGCCGGCAAACGCAAGATCGCGTGGATGGAGGTTTTCGCGGGCGAAAAGTCCACCAGGGTCTACGGCCCGGACGTCTGGTTGCCCGACGAGACGCTCGACGTGGTCAAGCAGTATGTGGTCTCGATCAAGGGGCCGCTGACCACGCCAGTCGGCGGCGGTATCCGTTCGCTGAACGTCGCGCTGCGCCAGCAGCTCGACCTCTACGTCTGCCTGCGGCCGGTGCGCTATTTCAAGGGGGTGCCGTCGCCGGTGCGCGAGCCCGAAAAGATCGACATGGTGATTTTCCGTGAGAACTCGGAGGACATTTATGCCGGTATCGAATGGGAAGCGGAAAGCGAAGGGGCCAAAAAGCTGATCGCGTTCCTGCAGAACGAGATGGGCGTGAAGAAGATCCGCTTCCCGGACACCTCGGGCATTGGTGTGAAGCCCGTGTCGAAGCAGGGCACGCAACGCCTGGTGCGCAAGGCAATCCAGTACGCGATCGACAACGACAAGCCCTCGGTGACGCTGGTGCACAAGGGCAATATCATGAAGTTCACCGAGGGTGGCTTCCGCGACTGGGGCTATGAACTGGCCTTGCAGGAATTTGGCGCCGAACTGGTCGATGGCGGCCCGTGGTGCAAGTTCAAGAACCCGAAGACCGGGCGCGATATCGTGGTCAAGGATGCCATTGCCGATGCGTTCCTGCAGCAGATCCTGCTGCGCCCGGCCGAGTATTCGGTGATCGCCACGCTGAACCTCAATGGCGACTATATCTCTGACGCGCTGGCCGCACAGGTGGGCGGTATCGGGATTGCGCCGGGCGCCAACCTGTCGGATTCCGTGGCGATGTTCGAAGCCACCCATGGCACCGCGCCGAAGTATGCCGGCAAGGATTATGTGAATCCGGGTTCGGAGATCCTCTCGGCCGAAATGATGCTGCGCCACATGGGCTGGACCGAGGCAGCCGACCTGATCATTGCTTCCATGGAGAAGTCGATCCAGTCCAAGAAGGTCACGTATGACTTTGCGCGCCTGCTGGAAGGTGCGACGCAGGTGTCGTGCTCGGGCTTCGGACAGGTGATGATCGACAACATGTAAAACGCATGGTCCACCCATGAACAGAAACGCCCGGCACATGGCTGACATGTGCCGGGCGTTTTGCCGGATGCTTGGCGTACCGCTTGTGCGTGCCCCGGGCAGTCATTGCCTGCCGTGGCACAGGATCCCGTTCCGAAGGGGAGTGCATCCCCTTCACATCCGCATGGACCGACGCTGCTCTATGGCGCGTTCGGCCGCGGCGCACCTTACTGGGCAGCTTCCTGGATGTTCGTGGCTTGCTTGCCCTTCGGGCCTTGCACGACTTCGAACACCACGCGCTGGCCTTCCTTCAGCGTCTTGAATCCAGCCATCTGGATTGCCGAAAAGTGCGCAAACAGTTCTTCCTCGCCGTCGTCCGGCTTGATAAAGCCGAAACCCTTGGCGTCATTGAACCATTTGACGATACCGCTTGCCATAAACTCCCCCAACGAAAAAACTGATATCAAGCGGGGAAACCAATGGCCAGCTGAAAACCACCCAGACGGGCTTTGCATGCCGCTCCTGACGGACCGGTTGCAACAAGCGCCGCGCAAATGAAATTCGCGTGGCCAGCCATCTGGAACCCGTTCGAAAACGGGCTGCAAACAGCTGACCTACGCCGGTCGTGGGCCTCCCTGCTCACGGAAACATCCAGTCCGGCCTGTATGCTTGGCTCGCCGGCCAGGTCCGGATGTGCAAACGATTTTTCTGGCAAACCAAACTACTGTCAAGTTGGCAGATTCCCCACTCGGCGTGGGGTGTGGCAGGATTGAAACGGCAGTAAATGGTACCTTTATCGCTGTGGTGCACGGATTTCCGCGCGGCCCGCATGACGGAGGCCAATGCCGCCCCATGTCGGTCATTCACGCCCCGTGATTGACCGGGCAATGAGACGGCGTGCACCGCGAACGTGCGCCGGGCGGCCTTTGTGCGGCAGCCCACGCTAGGATTTTTCCGAAGGCTGGGCCTTGAATAAGGGCCCAGTTCCCCAAATTGCAGACTTGTGAGTAAGAGTTAGAATAAAAGCCATGGCGACACGGCTGGCGAACACCCCCCAACGCGAAGCAGGCACAGTGATCGAGCGGAAAGAGCAGCAGCTCAAGCCGCCGGCGATGTACAAGGTGCTCCTGCTCAATGACGACTACACTCCGATGGAGTTTGTAGTGATGATCCTGCAGCAGTATTTCAGCAGGGACCGGGAAACGGCGACGCAGATCATGCTCACCGTCCACCGGGAAGGTAAAGGCGTTTGTGGTATCTATACGCGGGATATTGCGGCGACCAAGGTCGAGCTTGTATCAACCCATGCGCGGCAGGCGGGCCACCCCCTGCAGTGCGTGATGGAGGAAGCATGATTGCGCAAGAATTGGAAGTAAGTCTGCATATGGCCTTTGTCGAGGCTCGCCAGGCACGCCACGAGTTCATTACCGTGGAACACCTGCTATTGGCCCTGCTCGACAACCCCACGGCAGCTGAAGTGCTGCGCGCCTGCGCGGCCAATATCGAGGACTTGCGCACCAGTCTGAAGAACTTCATTGCCGATAACACGCCCGTCGTGCCAGGCACGGACGAGGTGGACACGCAGCCCACGCTGGGATTCCAGCGGGTGATCCAGCGCGCCATCATGCACGTGCAATCGACGTCGAACGGCAAGAAGGAAGTAACCGGCGCCAACGTGCTGGTGGCGATCTTCGGCGAAAAGGACTCGCACGCGGTGTACTACCTGCAGCAGCAGGGCGTCACGCGCCTGGACGTGGTCAACTTCATCAGCCATGGCATCCGCAAGGACCAGGCCGAGCCCGCCAAGCATGGCGAAGGCAATCCCGAAGGCGAGGGCGGCGACGGCAAGGAAAGCCCGCTCGAGCAATATACGCAGAACCTGAACACGCTGGCCAAGGCGGGCAAGATCGACCCGCTGATTGGTCGCGACAGCGAGGTCGAGCGCGTGGTGCAGGTACTCTGCCGCCGCCGCAAGAACAATCCGCTGTTGACCGGTGAAGCCGGCGTGGGCAAGACCGCGATCGCCGAGGGCCTGGCCTGGCGCATTACCAAGAACGAAGTGCCCGACATCCTGGAAAAGGCGGTCGTGTACTCGCTCGACATGGGCGCGCTGCTGGCCGGCACCAAGTACCGCGGCGACTTCGAGCAACGCCTGAAGGGCGTGTTGAAGGCGCTCAAGGACAATCCGAACGCGATCCTCTTTATCGACGAAATCCACACGCTGATTGGCGCGGGCGCCGCATCGGGTGGCACGCTGGATGCGAGCAACCTGCTCAAGCCGGCGCTGTCGTCCGGCCAGCTCAAGTGCGTGGGTGCCACGACATTCACGGAGTACCGCGGCATTTTCGAGAAGGACGCGGCATTGTCGCGCCGTTTCCAGAAAATCGATGTGGTCGAACCAACCGTGGACCAGACCGTGCAGATCCTGCGCGGCCTGAAGTCGCGCTTTGAAGAGCACCATGGCGTCAAGTACGCGGCTTCGGCGCTGACTGCCGCCGCCGAGTTGTCGGCACGTTTCATCACCGATCGTCATCTGCCCGACAAGGCGATCGACGTGATCGATGAGGCAGGTGCGGCGCAACGTATCCTGCCAAAGTCGAAGCAGAAGAAGACCATTGGCAAGGGCGAGATCGAGGACATCGTCTCGCGTATCGCACGTATCCCGCCGCAAAGCGTGAACCAGGACGACCGCAGCAAGCTGCAGACGCTGGAGCGCGACCTGAAGTCGGTGGTGTTCGGGCAGGACCCGGCCATCGATGCGCTGGCGTCGGCCATCAAGATGTCGCGTGCCGGGCTGGGCAAGACGGACAAGCCGATCGGCTCGTTCCTGTTCTCGGGCCCGACCGGTGTCGGCAAGACCGAGGTGGCCAAGCAGCTCGCGTTCATCATGGGTATCGAGCTGCTGCGCTTCGACATGTCGGAATACATGGAGCGCCATGCGGTCAGCCGCCTGATCGGCGCGCCGCCGGGCTATGTCGGGTTCGACCAGGGCGGCCTGCTGACCGAGGCCGTGACCAAGAAGCCGCACTGCGTGCTGCTGCTCGACGAGATCGAAAAGGCGCATCCGGATATCTTCAATATCCTGCTGCAGGTGATGGACCACGGTTCGCTGACCGATAACAACGGTCGCCGTGCCGACTTCCGCAACGTGATCATCATCATGACCACCAATGCGGGAGCCGAGACGATGAACCGCGCCACCATCGGTTTCACGACGTCGCGCGAGCAGGGCGACGAGATGGCCGATATCAAGCGCATGTTCACGCCCGAGTTCCGCAACCGGCTCGATGCGACGATCAGCTTCCGGTCGCTGGATGAGGAGATCATCCTGCGCGTGGTGGACAAGTTCCTGATGCAACTGGAAGAGCAGTTGCACGAGAAGAAGGTGGAAGCCAGCTTCTCGGAGAAACTGCGCAAGTATCTGGCCAAGAAGGGTTTCGACCCGCTCATGGGGGCGCGGCCGATGCAGCGCCTGATCCAGGACATGATCCGCAAGGCGCTGGCCGACGAGCTGCTGTTCGGCAAGCTGGTCACGGGTGGCAAGGTGGCCGTGGATCTGGACGAGGGCGACCAGATCAAGCTGACGTTCTCGGAAGCCGATCCGGAGCCGCCCGAGGCACCGGAGAGCGAACAGCGCGCCGAGGTTTGAGCGTGCGCGCCGATTGTTCCATTTTTGGGCGATCAGCGACGGGCATTCCTGCAAGTTGAGCGATCATCGGGCAAAATACGGGGCGGCGGCATGCCGCCCCTTTCTTTTTTCGTTTGCGGCCGTGTTGGTCGCCTAGCTCCGAATCCTGATGTCTTCTCCCGAACGCATGCGGCTTCGCCGCCTGCTGCTCAAGTCGCTGCCGATGAGCGCCATGCCCGCGGCGTCGCTGGCCAGCCTTGCCCACGCCGCCGAACCTGCCACGAGCAGCCGGCCGATCTCGATGGTGCTGCCATTCCCGCCGGGAGGCAGCGTCGATATCGTCGCGCGACAACTGCAGCCGGGCCTCAAGACCAGCCTGGGCCAGACCGTGGTGGTGGACAACAAGCCCGGGGCCGGTGGCCTGATTGCCAGCAGCACCGTGGCGCGGGCCAAGCCCGACGGCAATACGCTGCTGATGGCGTTCGATACGCACGCCATCAACCCGTTCGCGTACAAGAACCTGCCGTACGACACCTTCAAGGATTTCACGCCGATTACGCAATTGGTGCGCTTCCCGCTCGTGATTGCCGCCAACCCAGCGCTATCGGCGTCTAACGTGCGCGAACTGATCGAGTTGGCCCGATCCAATCCGACGGCCGTGCGCTATGCCTCGTCCGGTATCGGCAGCCTGAACCAGCTGGCCGCCGAGGCGTTGGCCACCGAAGCCGGCGTGCATTTCCTGCATGTGCCGTACAAAGGTGGCGGTCCGGCCGTGCAGGCCGTGCTGGCGGGCGAGGTCGACCTGTTCTTCAGCAGCTACGCCGCGGTGCAGGCCCATATCGCGGCCAAGACGATCAAGGTGCTGGGTGTCACCGGCACCAGCCGCATCAGGCAACTGCCGCAGGTGCCAACCGTGGCGGAGCAGGGCTTCAAGGGTTTCGAGGCGTATTCGTGGATCGGCGTGTTCGGTCCGGCCCATATGCAGCCGGAAGCCGTGACCCGGCTGCACGACGCGCTTGCAGCATCGATCAAGCAGCCGAAGGTAGTGGAAGCGCTGATGGCCCAGGGATTCGAAATTGCCGTGGGCTCGCCAGCCGATCTGGGCAACCTGGTTCGTCACGAGCACGACAAATGGCAGGCCGTGGCCCGCAAGGCCAATATCCAGTTCGAATAAGCAATGCGTGCACTGCCTGAGCCGTTCGATCACGCGGTCATCGTCTGCGGCGACCTCGATACCGCTGTCACCCAATGGCGCGCGCTAGGTTTTACGCTGACGCCGCGCGGGTATCACACGCTGGGTTCACAGAACCACTGCATCATGCTGGCGCGCGACTATCTCGAGTTGCTGCATGTCACCGCGCCGAGCCCGAGCCGCCAGTATTACTGGGATGCCCAGCAACGCGGCGGTGGTTGCGCGGCGATGTCGTGCAAGAGCCGCGACGCTTTTGCCACGGCTGACCGGCTGCGTGCCGCCGGCTTCCAGCCTTCCGATCCGATCGAATTCTCACGCCCCGTACGGCTCGACGATGGTAGCGAGCATCCCGCCACGTTCCGCGTGACGGCGCTCGACCATGCCCCGGGCGCGCGCTACTTCGTCTGCGAACATCGCACACCGGAACTGCTATGGCGTCCGGAATGGATGACGCATGCCAATGGCGCGCAGGCGATTGCGGCAACGTATCTGGTGGTCGGGGCAGGGCAGGTGGCCAAGACGGCCGAGGCGTACGCCACGTTGACTGGGGCTGCGATGAGCGGGTCGGTGGGCGATTCGGCGACGCTCGATATCGCTGGCGCGGCATTCGTCGTGACGACGTCGCAGGCGCTGGCCGAGGCGACCGGGGTTCAAGCTGCCAAGCCTGGTTATGCGGCGATCCGGCTCGTGACCGATGATCTATCGAAAGCCCGCACGCACTGGCAGGCGCATGGTGTGCAGGCGATCGACCTGTCACCATCGATGTCGCTTGTCCCGGCTGAGCAGGCCAATGGAGTGGCGCTGATTTTCGAGCAGCGCTAACGATTCCTTGCTCCCCTCTCCCGCGTGCGGGAGAGGGGTTGGGGGAGAGGGCATGAGGTTCTGCTTGCCACCCAGCGCAATTTGAACCGCTGGCCCTCTCCCCCGCCCCTCTCCCACTGCGCGGGAGAGGGGAGAACCCCCTCAGTCGGACTTCACGCCTTCGCGTGTGCCACGCCGGTCGAGCCGAAGCCGCCGGCTCCGCGTACCGAATCTTCCGAGAACTCTTCCACTGTCGTGAACACCGGGCGCAGCACGGGCACGAACATCATCTGGGCGATGCGCTCGCCGGGCTGGATCACGATTGGCTCGGTGCCGGGCGCGTTGCGGTTCCAGACGCTGACCATGATCTGGCCCTGGTAGTCGGCATCGATCACGCCGATCGAGTTGCCCAGCACCAGGCCTTTCTTGTGGCCCAGGCCCGAACGCGGCACGATCGTCGCGCACATGAACGGATTGCCCATATGCACCGCAATGCCGGCCGGCACCAGTTGCGCGGCCGTGCCTGCCTCGATCGTCAGCGGGCCATCCACGCACGCGTGCAGGTCGATGGCGGCAGCCATGTCGCTCTGGTAGGCGGGCAGGCCCCAGTCGTTCAGGCGGGTGTCGAGCACCTTGATCTCGACGGTCGGATTCGCGGCTACGGTCATGGATTGGATTTCCTGCAATGCGTTGACGGACAAAGGCGGCATGATACCGCGCCGCCGACGCCAATCCGCCACTCGCAGGCTCACTCTTGCAGATCGAAGGCTTCCGCCAGCAACTGGTAGGTGCGCAGGCGCGCCTGGTATGAAGCGGTCACGCTCAGGACCACCAGCTCATCGGCGGCGAAGCGGTCTTTCACGGCCAGCATGCGTTCGGCTACCTGCGCGGGCGTGCCGCAGATCGTGCGTGGGCGTTCGCGCTCGATAATCAGGCGGTCGCGTTCGGTTGGGGTGAAGTCGGCCGCTTGTGACAGCGACGGAATCGGGGCGTTGACGCCATAGGCCATCTGCAGGCGGCGAATATCCACCGCGCGCTCCAGCTCTGCGGCTTCGGCTTCGGTATCGGCGCAGATGACGAAGATGGCTGCCGCGCTGTACGGGCGATCCTCATAGCCGGCTTCGAAATCCTCGCGGTATTGCTGTGCCACCGTATGCCCGCCATGCGCATTGATGAAATGCGCAAACGCAAAGCGCAGGCCGAGCCGGGCCGCCAGCGCACCGCCGAAATCGCTCGATCCCAGCACCCAGAGTTCGGGTTTGGTATCGATTGCCGGTTGCAGCAGTACCCCTTCGGCCAGATGGTCGGGCGGCACGTCGCCGCGCAGCAGGAACGACAGGTCCTGCACCTGCTGCGGAAACTGGTCGCCACGGTTGTACTGCCCCATGGCCACGGCCTGTGCCGTGCGCATGTCACCGCCGGGCGCGCGGCCCACGCCGAGGTCGATCCGGTTCGGAAACAGGCCTTCGAGCATGCGGAACTGCTCGGCCACCTTGAACGGACTGTAGTACGGCAGCATTACGCCGCCCGAACCGAGCCGAATGCGCGAAGTCACGCTGCCCAGGCGCGCCAGCATGACTTCGGGCGCCGGGTTGCAGACGCCTTGCAGGCCATGGTGTTCCGCGCACCAGTAGCGCGTATAGCCAAGGTCATCGGCCAGTTGCGCGAGTTCGACCGTGGCGGCCAGCGCGTCGCGCGCGGAGTGGCCGTGGATGACCGGGCTCTGGTCGAGAACCGAAAGACGCAACTTGGGACGGGTATCGCTCATGGCAGCAGGAACGGCGAGTTAGACAGGTTTGCGCGGCAGGCGCTGGCCGATTGCATTGACCAGCTCGCGCGCCAGCGACAGCTTGTCGGCACGCGGCAGGCGCGTCATGCCATTGGCATCGAACAGCACAATCTCGTTGTCGTCGAGGCCAAAGGTGTGATGGCCGATATTGCCCACCAGCAACGGTACGCGCTTGCGCTGGCGCTTCTGCTCGCCATACTGCTCGAGGTTCTCGCTCTCGGCCGCGAAGCCCACACAGTAGGGCGCATCGGCACGCGCGGCCACGGCGGCCAGGATGTCGGGGTTCTGCACGAACTGCAGCGTCGGCGTATCGCTGTCGTTGGCTTTCTTGAGCTTCTGCTGCGCGACTTCGGCGGGGCGCCAGTCGGCCACGGCCGCCACGGCCACAAAGACATCGACATCGCGCAGTTGCGCCATCACGGCATCATGCATCTGCTGGGCACTGCGCACGTCGGTACGCACCACGCCACGCGGCGTGGGCAATGCGGTGGGGCCAGCCACCAGCAATACGTCGGCGCCGGCCTCGCGCGCGGCGCGGGCAATCGAGAAGCCCATCTTGCCCGATGACAGATTGGTGATGCCGCGCACCGGATCGATGGCCTCGAAGGTCGGGCCGGCGGTAATCAGCACGCGCTTGCCGGTCAGCGGCTTGGGCTGGAAGAACGCGATCAGGTCTTCGACCAGTTCTTCCGGCTCCAGCATCCGGCCATCGCCGATTTCGCCGCAAGCCTGGTCGCCGGTTCCGGGCCCCAGAATTGCCACACCATCCGCGCGCAGCTGTGCGGCATTGCGCTGTGTCGGAGCCGCGGCCCACATCTGGCGATTCATCGCCGGCGCCACCAGCAGCGGACATTCACGCGCGATGCACAGCGTGGTCAGCAGGTCGTCGCAGAGGCCGTTGGCCAGCTTGGCCAGGAAATCGGTGGAAGCGGGGGCAATCAGGATGGCATCGGCCTCGCGGGAGAGGTCGATATGGGCCATGTTGTTGTCGATGCGGGCATCCCATTGCGACAGGAATACCGGGCGCCCGGACAGCGCCTGCATCGTGACTGGCGTGATGAAATGGGTTGCCGCCTCGGTCATCGCCACCTGCACGGTGGCGCCGGCCTTGGTCAGCAGCCGAACCAGCTCGGCCGACTTGTAGCAGGCGATGCCGCCGGTCAGGCCAAGGACGATATGCTTGCCGCGCAAATCCATGGGAAGGACTCTTCAGAAACTGGAGTTCCGCATGATACCGCTGGCAGGAAGGATGCGCAGGGAGGTGCGACTTGTTTGGCTCCCCTCTCCCGCAGCGCGGGAGAGGGGAGTACCGGAAGTGGTGCGTCAGTGCCGCCTTACGCGTCGCAATTCATCGACGATCAGCAGTACCGCGCCGACCGTGATCGCACAGTCCGCCACGTTGAAGGCCGGGAAGTGCGTGTTGCGCAGGTGAAAGTCCAGGAAGTCGATCACATGGCCGTGGATGATGCGATCCACGACGTTGCCAACGGCGCCGCCGAGGATCAGTGACACCGCCAGGCAAAACAGCTTCTGGCCCGTATGGCGATACAGCAGCCAGACGATGAACGCTCCCACCACCACGCCCAGCAGCGTGAAGAACCAGCGCTGCCAACCGCCCGCATCGGCCAGGAAGCTGAATGCGGCCCCCTTGTTATAGACCAGTACCAGGTTGAAGAAGCTGGTGACCGGGCGCGATTCGCCGTAGGTGAACGACCGCGTGATCACCACCTTGAAGAACTGGTCGATCATGACCACCAGCAACGCAAAGGCCATCCACAGCCACGGCGTGACGTTGCTGCTGCCCTTGCCCTTGCTCTTGCTGCGCACCGGGGTCGGGCGCGAGGAACGGGTGGAAGACGATGCCATCAGGCGTGGCTCCTGTGTTCACCGGCGCCGAACAGGTTGCTGTCGCAGCGGCCGCAAATGGTGGGGTGCTCGGGGTTGTGGCCCACGTCGGCGCGGTAGTGCCAGCAGCGCTCGCACTTGGCATGCTGCGACGGCGTGACCGTTACCAGCAGGTCGCCGCCTTCAGGCGCCGCGGTGACCTTGGCGGCCGATGTCAGCAGCACGAAGCGCAGGTCGTCGGCCAGGCTTTGCAGCGCGGCCAGTACCGGACCACCGGCGGCAATCGTGACCTCGGCCTGCAGCGACGAACCGATATCGCCTTCCACGCGCACGGCTTCCAGCTGGCGCGTGACTTCGGCGCGTACGGTACGGATCTCGTGCCACTTCTGCAGCAGGTTGTCGGCATCGTCCACCGACGGCACCTCGTAGTACGTGCTCGTGAAGATCGTGTCCGTGTGTTCGGTGCCATGGGCGAAGATCTGCCACGCTTCCTCGGCCGTGAACGACAGGAACGGCGCCATCCAGTGCAGCATCGCCTGGGTGATGTGATACAGCGCGTTCTGCGCACCGCGGCGTGCCTTCGAGTCGGCAGCGGTGGTGTACAGGCGGTCCTTCAGCACGTCCAGGTAGAAGCCGCCCAGATCTTCGGAGCAGAACGTCTGCAGCTTGGCCACTACCGGGTGGAACTCGTAGGCCTGGTAGTGCGACAGCACTTCCTTCTGCAGGCGCTCGGTCAGTGCCACCGCGTAGCGGTCGATCTCAAGCCATTCCGATGCCGGCAACGCGTGCTTGGCATGGTCGTAGTCGGCCAGGTTGGACAGCAGGAAGCGCAGCGTGTTGCGGATGCGGCGATAGCCTTCCACCACGCGCTTGAGGATCTCCTCGGAGATCGACAGTTCGCCCGAGTAGTCGGTCGACGCCACCCACAGGCGGATGATTTCCGCGCCCATCTTGTTGGAGATGTCCTGCGGTGCCACCGTGTTGCCCACCGACTTCGACATCTTGCGGCCTTCGCCGTCGACCGTGAAGCCGTGTGTCAGCAGCGCCTTGTACGGCGGCTTGCCGTACAGCATCGACGCGGTCAGCAGCGACGAGTGGAACCAGCCGCGGTGCTGGTCCGACCCTTCGAGGTACAGGTCGGCCAGGCGGCCGTCAGGCGTGTCGGCGGACGGATCATAGAGTTCGTCGCGGTGCGAGCTGCGGATCACGGTCCAGTGCGTGGTGCCCGAATCGAACCAGACGTCGAGCGTATCGCGGTTCTTCTCGTACAGCGCGGCTTCATCGCCAAGCAGTTCCTTGGGGTCCAGCGATTGCCAGGCCTCGATACCGCTTTTCTCGACGCGCTTTGCCACTTCCTCGAGCAACTCCGGCGTGCGCGGGTGCAGTGCGCCGGTTTCCTTGTGGATGAAGAAAGCCATCGGCACGCCCCATTGGCGCTGGCGCGACAGCGTCCAGTCCGGGCGGTTGGCGATCATGTTGTGCAGGCGCTGCTTGCCCCATGCGGGGTAGAACTCGGTGGCTTCGATGCCGGCCAGCGCGGATTCCCGCAGCGTCGGGCCGTTGTCGACCGGATCGACGTCCATGCCCGCGAACCACTGCGAGGTGGCGCGATAGATGATCGGCGTCTTGTGACGCCAGCAGTGCATGTAGCTGTGCTCGTACTTGTGCGAGTTGAACAGGTTGCCCGATTCGCGCAGTACTTCCACGATCTTCGGGTTTGCGGTCCAGATCGACAGGCCGCCGAACAGCGGCAGCGTGCTGGCGTAGACGCCATCGCCCATCACCGGGCTGATGATGTCGGCATCGGGCATGCCGTGCGCCTTGCACGACTGGAAGTCTTCCACGCCATAGGCAGGCGCCGAGTGAACGATGCCGGTGCCGGTGTCGGTGGTCACGTAGTCGCCCAGGTACACCGGCGAAGTGCGCGCATAGCCGGCGTCCATCTTTGCCAGCGGATGGTGGAAGCGGACTTCGGTCAGCGCATCGCCACGCGCGGTGGCCACGATCGAGCCTTCCAGCGCGTAGGTCTTGAGCTGTTCCTCGACGCGGTCCTTCGCCAGGATCAGGAAGCCGCGCGGCGTATCGACCAGCGCGTATTCCACTTCCGGGTGCATGTTCAGCGCCTGGTTCGACGGGATCGTCCACGGCGTGGTGGTCCAGATCACGATCCAGCCCGGCTTGCCTTGCAACTGCGCGAGCGGCACGTGGAACGCGTGGGCGATCTTGTCCGTCTCTGCGAACGGGAAGCCGACATCGATCGACAGGTCGACCTTGTCCTTGTACTCGACTTCCGCCTCGGCCAGCGCCGAGCCGCAATCGAAGCACCAGTTCACCGGCTTCAGGCCGCGGAACACGTAGCCCTTTTCCATGATCTTGCCCAGCGCGCGCAGCTCATCGGCTTCGTTGCTGAAGTTCATGGTCAGGTACGGATTGTCCCAGTCGCCGAGCACGCCCAGGCGTTCGAAATCCTTCTTCTGGCGGGCGATCTGCTCGGTGGCGTAGGCGCGCGCCTTGGCCTGGACTTCCTGCACCGGCAGGCCCTTGCCGAACTGCTTCTCGATCTGGATCTCGATCGGCATGCCATGGCAGTCCCAGCCCGGCACGTAGACGGCGTCGAGCCCGGTCAGGCCGCGCGCCTTGATGATCATGTCCTTGAGGACCTTGTTCACCGCATGGCCGATGTGGATATCGCCATTGGCATACGGCGGGCCGTCGTGCAGCACGAACTTCTTCGCGCCCTTGCGCGCGGCGCGGATCTTCTTGTAGAGCTGCTTGTCCTGCCACTGCTTGACCCACTGCGGCTCGCGCTTGGGCAAGTCGCCGCGCATCGGGAACGGGGTATCCAGCAGGTTGACCGGATACTTGCTTTTTTCAGGCTTGGCGCGTTTGTCGTCGGACATGTTCAATTCTCGAGGCAATTCGTTGGGCGCGGACCGGGGTAAGGGCCGCCGCGCGCGTGTCGTTTGGGGTCAGGCAGGGCGGGTTCCGGTAGTGCGCCGCGGCGCGCTACCGGCCGCTAGCTAATTCGGTCGGTGGCCGAGGTGGCAAAGTCGCGCTGTCCGCCGCGGGCATCGGGCGCAGTCAGGCCGAAGAACGCGCGGGCGTCCTCGGCATCCTTCGCAATCGCGGCGGTCAGCGCATCGAGCGAATGGAAACGCTCTTCATCGCGCAGCTTCTTCATGAATTCCACGCGCACCAGCTTGCCGTACAGGTTCTGGTTGACGTCGAACAGATGCACTTCCAGCAGCACGCGGCCCGCGTCCTCGACGGTCGGGCGTACGCCAATGCTGGCCACGCCCGGCAGCGGGTGGTCGGCAATACCATGCACCTGCACCACGAAGATGCCGTTGACGGCCGGGCGCTTGTGCGTGATCTTGAGGTTCAGTGTCGGGAAGCCGAGATTGCGGCCGAGCTTGCGGCCGTGAATCACGTGGCCGCTGATTGCGTAGCCATGGCCCAGCAGCCGGCGCGCATGTTCAAGGTCACCGTCGGCCAGGGCCTGGCGCACGGCCGAGCTTGAAATGCGGATACCGCCTTCGGATACCGAGCCCATCTGCTCCACATCGAAGCCGAACTGGCGGCCGGCCTCCTGCAGATAGGTAAAGTCCCCGGCGCGCCTGGCACCGAAGCGGAAATCGTCCCCCACCAGCACCCAACGTGCGTGCAGGCCGTGCCAGAGCACATTCTCGACGAACTGTTGCGGCGACTGGGCGGCAAAATGGGCGTTGAAATGCTCCACCACCACGCGGTCGACGCCGTTGCGGCGCAGCGCGTCGAGCTTGTCGCGCAGCAGGGCAATCCGGGTCGGCGCGTGCTCGGGCGCGAAGAATTCGCGTGGGTGTGGCTCGAATGTCATCACGCACAGCGGCAGGCCGCGTGCGTCGGCGGCAGCGCGCGCACGTGCGAGCAGCGACTGGTGGCCGCGATGCACACCGTCGAAATTACCGATGGTGAGCGCGCAGGGCGCCCGGCTTTCGGCGTTGGGCAGGCCGCGGAAGACTTTCACGAGGACGGCGGACGAGCGTTTTAGGGAAAGCGAGCATTATAAGGCGAATGGCCCCGCTTGCCGCCTGCTTGCCTGTTTTGTGGGCAGCGGCCCGGCGCCTTTGTATGCATGCTGCCCACAAACGGCGAATTTGTGCGCGATCGTGCCGCCCGGCAATGGCGCAGCGCCGCAAAAGGCGGCATGATATGCGCCATTCAGAACAAGAACCGCGCGATTCCTGCAACAGTAGCCTGTAACAGTCGCTCGCCTCGCCAGTCGCCATGAACTGGCGCAGCCGGTTGCAGCGGAATGTCGTCGCCTAACATGCCAGGCCACACTTGAACGCGCTGCTTAACAAGATCCTGCCACCCCCGGGGCCGCAACTAGATACCGAGACACGAGCCAAGCTGCTGGCCACCGTCCATCGCGTATCGCCCACCGCGATCGCCTCGTCCGTACTGCTGCCTGCCCTGACCACCTGGGCTTTCTGGAGCGAAGCGAGCCACGTTGCACTGCTGCTCTGGTGCGCAACCATGCTGCTGCTGACCGTGGGCGGTACCTGGTTCTACCTCGGCTACCAGCGCGATAGCGGCAAAATGAGCCGCTCAGCGCACACGCGCAAGTGGTGGAACAATATGCGGGCCATTGCGTTCCTGACGGGGATCACCTGGGGAAGCTCGGCGTTGCTTCATCTGTACAGCAGCTCGGTGGTGTTTTCGAGCGTGCTGTACCTTTTGACGCTGGGCGTGCTGGCCGGTGGCGCCACATCTCAGTCGCCGATTCCGTCCAACCTGGTGTTCGCCGGGGTGCCGATCCTGGTGCCGAACATCCTGCTGGCCGACTTCGCGTTTCCCAGCCATGGCGGGTTCGTGCAGTTCCTGCTGGTGGTCTATGCGCTGATGCTGGCGCGCCATTCGCTGAACCTGCGACACACGCTGGTGCGGGCGATCCAGCTCGAATCGGAAAGCCGTCGGTTGGCCAAGCAGTTCCAGGAAGAGAAGGAACGGGCACTGCATGCGAGCGAGGAAAAATCACGCTTCCTGGCGGCGGCCAGCCACGATCTGCGGCAGCCCGTGCATGCGCTGGTGATGCTGGTGGAAGCGTTGCGTGCGCGCAACCAGTCGAGCGCGCTGCATCCGCTGGTGGAGCAGGTGGCTGCGGGTACGCAGACCATCGACCTGCTGTTCCGCTCGCTGCTTGACCTGTCCAAACTCGAAGGCCGCAAGGTATTGCCAACGCTGGAGCCTTGCGAACTGAATTCGCTGATCAGTGATGTCATGAGCCAATTCGCGGCCGATGCGCGCGAAAGCGGGCTAACGCTGACGCCGCGAGTGCCCGACGAACTTTACGCAATGGCCGAACCGGTTCTGCTGCGGCGCGCACTGTTCAACCTCGTGCAGAACGCGCTGCGCTATACCAAGCGCGGCGGCATCCTGGTCACCGCGCGGCAGCGCCGCAAGCATGTGCGTGTTGAAGTCTGGGATACCGGCGCGGGCATTACCCCTGAACACCTGCCTGAGATCTTCTCGCCGTATTACCAGGTGCATAACCCGCAGCGCGATCCATCGCAGGGGCTTGGCCTCGGACTGGCCATCTTCAAGGAATGCGTGCGCCTGATGCGCGGGACCTATGGCGTGCGCTCTGTACCAGGCAAGGGTTCGGTGTTCTGGTTCGCACTGGCGCCGGTACCGAGCGAGACGGTTGCCAGCGTGCGCGCCATGCGCGCCAACGCGCAGGCCGAGGAAGCGCGGCAGGATCGCCTGCGTGGCACGGTGCTGGTGGTGGACGACGACAGCCAGATCCGCAAGGCATGGATCGCATTGATGGAAGCCTGGGGAATTCGCGTGGCATGCGCCGCGCACGGCCAGGAAGCCGATGTGCTGTTTGCCAAGGGCCTGAGGCCGGACATCATCTTCTGCGACCTGCGCTTGCCCGGTAACGAAAACGGCCTCGATCTGCTGGAACGCTGGCAGACCACGCAACCTCAGGCGCGTAGCGCGCTGCTGACCGGGGACCTGAAGTCGGCCGCGCTGCTGGCGGCCGAGGATGCCGGCTACTTCGTGCTACCCAAGCCCGTGGATCCGGCCAATCTGCGCCTGCTGCTGCGGCGCTGGCTGCCGGTGGGCTGAGCACCGCGAAAGCGGTCGGGATGTGGCCTGGAACAAATGCAAACGCCGCCCTCGGGCGGCGTTTTGCGTGTCTTGCGCTGTCTAGCGTTACTGACGCAGACGGAACCGCTCCATGCGCGACATCACCTGCATGCGCGTACGCACGCCCAGGCGTTGCAGGATCGCGGAAACATGTTCCTTGACCGTGTTTTCGGTCAGCCCAAGCTTGCGTGCGATGACCTTGTTTGGCAGGCCTTCCAGTACCAGTGCCAGCACCGAACCCTGGCGCGGCGTCAGGCCGAGTTCGGCGGGCGTGACCGGAATGCCGTGCGCGGGTCCGAAGGACTGCGAGCGGCCGGACAATGCCTCGTCTGACGGAAAGCTGGTATCGCCGGCCAGTACCTTGCGCACGGCGGCCGTGAAGGCGTTGGCATCGAGATGCTTGCCGACGAAGCCGCATGCGGACAGCGCACGTGCGCGCCCCACGATTTCAGGCGTGGCTTCGGCAGACATGAAAATGAACCGCGCGGCAGGAATCACGGTCTTGAATGCCTGCATGGCATCGAAGCCGGTTCCGTCGTTGAGCCAGATATCGAGTAGAACGATATCGGGGCGAAGTCCCTGGTTCAGCGTGTGGAGAGCTTCCTTGGCGCTGCCGGCAGCATGGACTGCGACGTCGGGCATCACCTCCGCAAGAAATGCGGTGGTGCCGGAAAGAGCCATAGGATGATCATCGACCACCAACAGAGTCGGTGCAGCGTTCGACATGCGTATTCCCGTCTAATTTCCCGTTTCGTCCTTGTTGTCACCGAGATCCTGAGATTCGGAGCGTGGACGTAGAGCCCACTCTAACAGAGCGGGGTGCGCGTCACAATCCGTCGCAATGGGGTATTTCCTGTTGCACAGATGGCTGAAAGCGTTGCGCAGTGCGCGTTTCGCGTTAATTAAGTGCCTAATGAGCACGGATTGCAAGCGTTTGGACAACAGCTTGGTAGAATCGCGGCGATGAAAAATATTGTCATATTGATTTCCGGGCGTGGCTCCAATATGGAAGCCATTGTCCGGGCCTGCGCGGCCGAGCAATGGCCGGCGCGCGTGGCCGCAGTACTGTCGAACCGGCCCGATGCGTCGGGCCTGCAGTTTGCCGCCGCACACGGTATTGCTACCGGTGTGGTGGACCACAAGCAGTTTCCCGATCGCGCGAGCTTCGATGCGGCGATGCGCGACGCCATTGATGCATATCAGCCCGACCTCGTCGTGCTGGCTGGCTTCATGCGGATCCTGACGCAGGAATTCGTTGAGCACTACGCGGGCCGGATGCTGAACATCCATCCGTCGCTGCTGCCGAGTTTTCCGGGCCTGCATACGCACCGGCAGGCGCTCGAGGCAGGCGTCAAGCTGCATGGCGCGTCCGTGCACTTTGTCACGCCCGAGCTCGACCACGGGCCTATCGTCATGCAGGCAGCACTGGATGTTCTGCCTGGCGATACTCCGGAGTCGCTGGCCGATCGTTTGCTCGATAGCGAACATGTCATATACCCGCGCGCTGTGCGCTGGTTCGTCGAAGATCGCCTGCATGTGCAGGACGGTGTCGTTCAAGTTCAACCGGCCGAACCCCAATGGTTCATGGCCATCTCGCCCGAAGCGGCAGGAAAACAGCCATGAGTCGTCATCCCGAAACCTCCCAGGACAACCGCCAACGCCCGCGCGGCAACAAAGGCAAGGCCAGTCCGATTCGCAAGGC
The DNA here is from genome assembly GCF_057315035.1 of Cupriavidus sp. Classification (NCBI taxonomy): domain Bacteria; kingdom Pseudomonadati; phylum Pseudomonadota; class Betaproteobacteria; order Burkholderiales; family Burkholderiaceae; genus Cupriavidus; species Cupriavidus sp. Next base: position 52,360 of record NZ_DBHKYV010000005.1, read on the forward strand.
GCGCACGCCGGGTGCCGACGGCTCCCGCACGCCGGGCGCCCTGCAGGCGTTCCATCTGCAGCATATCGACCGTCTGCTGGGCAAGGTGCTGCTGTTCGCGCGCCCGTCCGATGCGGTAGTCAGCTACTACTTCCGTGAAAATAGCAAACTTGGTCATCGTGATCGCGGAATCATCGCTGAAGCAATTTTCGCGGTGTTGCGTCGACGCGTCGAATTTGGTCAATTTGCCGAAAGCGGCACTGGTTCGACCACCCGTCGCCTTGGGTTGCTGGGCCTGGCGGCAACGCTGGGTCGCGACACGCTGACGCCATTCCTGCATCCCGATGAAGCCGAATGGCTCGATCGGCTGACCACGATCGAACGTTCGAGCCTGGCGCCACGTGTGCGCGCCAATCTGCCAGAGTGGCTCTACGACGACCTGGTAGCGCATCACGGCGAAGCCTTCACGGCAGCCATTGGCGATGCGTGGTTGCGTCCCGCACCGCTGGACCTGCGTGTGAATACCGCCAAGATGACGCGCGAAGAGGCCCTGGCTGAACTGGAGACGGCTGGCATTGCCGCCGAGCCGGCCCCGATGGTGCCCGCCGGGATTCGTCTCAAGGGCAAGCCAGCGCTGAACCAGCTGCCGCTGTTTATCAATGGCGGCGTGGAAGTGCAGGACGAAGGCAGCCAACTGCTGTGCCATTTGGTGGCGCCGCGCCGTGGCGAGATGGTGGTCGACTTCTGCGCGGGTGCCGGCGGCAAGACGCTTGCCCTGGGCGCGGCAATGCGTTCCACCGGCCGTCTCTATGCATTCGATGTGTCGGAAAAGCGCCTCGCCAACCTGAAGCCGCGCCTTGCACGCAGCGGTTTGTCCAACGTACATCCGGTGCTGATCGATTCGGAGCGCGATAGCAAGGTCAAGCGACTGGCGGGCAAGATCGATCGTGTGCTGATCGATGCACCTTGCAGCGGCCTGGGTACCCTGCGCCGCAACCCCGACCTGAAATGGCGCCAGAGCGCCGAATCGGTGGTGGAACTGAGCGCCAAGCAGGCGGCGATTCTGGAAGCTGCTTCCAAGCTCGTGAAGGGTGGCGGCCGGATCGTCTATGCCACGTGCAGCGTATTGGGTGCGGAAAACGAAGCCATCGTGAAGGATTTCCTGGCAAAGAACGAAAATTTCCGCCTGGTGCCGGTTGCGGAAGTGCTGGCCGAACAGAAGATCACCGTGCCCGATTTGCCGGCGGAAAGCGGCATGTTGGCGTTGTATCCGCACATTCACCAGACCGACGGCTTCTTTGCCGCGGTGCTGGAACGCACGCGTTGAGAGCTAATATGCGTGGATATTGGTGGAAAGCAGGCCGATGAACCCAAGTACGCTGGCAGACCTGACGCGCTCGCATTCGGTGCTGGGCAAGATGCTCGACGACCTGATTCATGACGCGGGCGGGCAGGGCTTCTTCTGGCAGGTCGGCCTGCTGGCTGTCTGCCTGCTGATTGCATGGCCGCTGGCCCGCCATGTGGTCAAACGCCTCGAAGCGCGCTACGAATCGTCAAGCTTTGCACTGCGCCTGGCCGCGGTCAGCCTGGAGCGGGCCATGTTCCCGCTGTTCGGCTGGCTGCTGGTGATGGTGGCGCGCTTTGCGCTGGCGCCGTTCGCTTCGGTCAGCGTGCTACGGCTGGCGCTCGTGCCGCTATTCGGCATTGCCTCGCTCTATATCGCGTTCTATATCCTGCGCCGCGTGATGTCCGCCAACGGGCAACTTCACGGCATGCTGGTGCTGGTGGAGAAGGTGCTCACCACGCTGGTCTGGATCGGCATGGCACTGTATGTGGTCGGGCTGCTGCCCGACGTACTGCAGTGGATGGAAGCCGTGCGCTTCCCGGTGGGCGGCAAGCATCCGATCAGCATCGCGGATGCGCTGCTGGGCGTGATCTGGATCCTGCTGACCGTGCTGGTGGCGATGTGGTTCGGTTCCTGGCTCGAGGAGCGCCTGATGCGCGCCCAGACCCTGGACTCGAACCTCAAGGTCGTACTGACGCGCATTACCAAGGCGTTGCTGCTGCTGGTATCGCTACTGCTGAGCCTGTCGCTGGTCGGCATTGACCTGACCGTGCTGTCGGTCTTCGGCGGCGCGCTGGGTGTCGGCCTGGGTCTGGGTTTGCAGAAGATCGCCAGTAACTACATCTCGGGCTTCATCATCCTGCTGGACCGCTCGGTCAAGCTGGGCGACCAAATCACCGTCGACAAGTACACGGGCATCGTGTCGCAGATTCGCACCCGCTACACCGTGGTGCGCAACGGCGACGGCGAAACGCTGGTACCAAACGAGCAACTGGTGGCGCAATCGGTGCAGAACCATTCGTTCTCCGGCACCAATGTGAGGGTAGCCGTACGCGTGCAGGCCGACTACGCCACCGACCCTGAAACCGTCATTGCGTTGTTGCAGGATTGTGTGCGCGATATTCCACGTGTGCTGCCTGAGCCGGTTCCCTCGGCGTTCCTGGTGGCCTTTGCGGACAGCGGTATCGAGTACGAAGTTGCCGTCAACATCGCCGATCCGCAGAACGGCAAGCTCGGGGTGCAATCGGCCATGAACCGTGCAATCTGGCGTACGTTCCAGCAACATGGCGTTTCAATCCCGTATCCGCAGCGTGAATTGCGCGTGCTGAACCCGGCTTCTGGTGCGTTATCGGCAACTTCCGTGGCGCAAGACTGAGTTGCTCACAAGCCACCTGCGGAACGAATCGCAAGGCAGTGTATCAAAGTCGGGGAAAAAGCGGATGTCCCTCTCGCTGCGATCCGGTAGAATGCCGGGTTGTCGTGGGTGTATACCGACTACCCGCAGCCCCACCCCAGACAACCGCCAGATTGCAGCGGTTCGTGCCTCGGCCCGGCCCCCTCAGGGTTACGCCTGCGCCAGAAAGCTATCGCAATCGTTGATTTTGCAGTCCTTTTTCTGCGCGACAGGTGCGCCGTACAGTAGTGCCGCGCTGCAACCATTCGTTTTACGACGGAGAACATAGTTTGTTCGACACAATTCTTGACTGGGCCGCCAACGGCCTTGCCAACTGGTCCTGGTGGGAGATCGTGATCTACACGCTCGTGATGACGCACATCACGATTGCCGGTGTGACGATCTTCCTGCACCGCTGCATGGCGCACCGGTCGCTGGATCTTCATCCGATCGCCCAGCATTTCTTCCGCTTCTGGCTCTGGCTGACCACGGGCATGGTGACCAAGGAATGGACCGCCATCCACCGCAAGCACCACGCCAAGTGCGAGACCGAGGACGATCCGCATAGCCCGCAGACGCGCGGTATCCGCAAGGTGCTGCTCGAAGGCGCCGAGCTGTATCGCGCCGAGTCCAAGAACAAGGAAACCATCGCCAAGTTTGGCCATGGCACGCCCAATGACTGGGTCGAGCGCAATGTGTATTCGCGCTTTGGCTGGCAGGGCGTGGGCCTGATGCTGATCATCGACCTGGCGCTGTTCGGCGTGATCGGCATGACGGTGTGGGCCGTGCAGATGCTCTGGATCCCGATCCATGCCGCCGGCATCATCAATGGCCTGGGCCACTGGTGGGGTTATCGCAACTATGACTGCGAAGACGCGTCGACCAATGTGTCGCCGTGGGGCTTCATCATCGGTGGCGAGGAACTGCACAACAATCACCATACGTATCCGACTTCGGCCAAGTTCTCGATCAAGTGGTACGAGATCGACGTGGGCTGGTGGTATATCCGCGCGATGCAGTCGGTAGGCCTGGCCAAGGTCAAGAAGACCCCGCCGAAGGCTCGCCTGATGGACGCCCGTCCGGTGGATCACAACACGCTGGAAGCAATCATCGCCAACCGCTACGACGTGATGGCGCGTTACGCCAAGGCGCTCAAGACCGCGTACAAGGATGAACTGCGCAAGCACAAGGAAGGTGGCTCGCCCGAGTACAAGAGCTACAAGCCGGCGCGCAAGTGGTTCCACCGCGAGGAAATGAAGCTGGCCGCACCGCAGCGCCAGCAACTGGCCAGCATCACCGAGCAGAACAAGATGCTGCACACGTACGTGGAAATGCGACGTGAACTGGCAGTGATCTGGGGCCGCTCGAACATGACGCGCGAGCAACTCCTGGCGCAACTGCAGGCATGGTGCCATCGTGCCGAGGCCAGCGGTATCCAGGCGCTGCAGGAGTTTTCGCTGCGCCTGCGCCGGTACGCCTGATACAATCGCCGACGCGCCCGTCATGGCTACAAAGCCCCGCCCCCGGCGGGGCTTTTCTTTTCGCTAAACTCCCCCATGTCATGGCACAGACCGCGCAATTGAGAGCGCGGCAGAGAAGCGGGTGCGCCGAGGAGTACTGCAGAGATGACCCCACAATCGACTCAATCGATCAAGACCGTCGAGTTCGAGAAACCGAACCTGGTGGATGCCGAAAATGGCGCGGGCGGCAGTTGTGTTGCCCACGCCTGGGCCAAGGTGCCGCCGGCACTCACGCCCGATGAACGCTCCGCGCTGAAGGACCGTATCCGCCGGCTGCTGAAGGAACGCAATGCGGTGCTGGTGGCGCACTACTATGTTGACGCCGACCTGCAGGACCTGGCCGAGGAAACCGGTGGTTGCGTTTCCGATTCGCTCGAGATGGCTCGCTTCGGCAGGGACCACGCGGCGCAGACGCTGGTAGTGGCCGGCGTGCGCTTCATGGGCGAGACCGCCAAGATCCTGAGCCCGGAAAAAACCATCCTGATGCCCGATCTCGATGCGACCTGTTCGCTCGATCTCGGCTGCCCAGCCGATGAGTTCACGGCGTTCTGTGATGCGCACCCCGATCGCACGGTGGTGGTCTATGCCAACACCAGTGCCGCGGTGAAGGCACGCGCGGACTGGATGGTGACATCGAGCATCGGCCTCAAGATCGTCGAGCACCTGCACGCACGCGGCGAGAAGATCCTGTGGGCGCCAGACAAGCATCTGGGCAGCTATATCCAGAAACAGACCGGCGCCGACATGCTGCTGTGGCAGGGCTCGTGCCTGGTGCACGATGAGTTCAAGGGCATCGAGCTCGACCTGCTGCGTCGCGAGCATCCCAAGGCAAAGATCCTTGTGCATCCGGAATCGCCGGCCAATGTGGTGGAGCAGGCCGACGTGGTGGGTTCCACGAGCCAGCTGATTGCCGCCGCGCAACAGCTCGACGCCAACGAGTTCATCGTGGCCACCGACAACGGCATCCTGCACAAGATGCGCATGGCCGCGCCGGGCAAGATGTTCATCGAGGCGCCCACCGCCGGCAATAGCGCTACCTGCAAGAGCTGCGCGCATTGCCCGTGGATGGCCATGAACGCCTTGACCAACCTGGCCGAGGTCCTGGAGACCGGCCGCAATGAAATTCATGTCGATGCCGATATCGGCCGTCGTGCCGTCGTCTGTATCGACCGCATGCTCGATTTCGCTGCGCAACAGAAGGCCAATGTGCGTCCCGCCGCAGACCTTGCCAAGGAAGCGGCGTTGTTCCAGGGAGTAGGTCCGGCATGAGCGTGAATCCGGTTTTCGACAGCTACGGCGCGGCGCTCAGGACCGCGCTGGAAGCCAATGTAAAAGCGGCGATCGCCGAGGATGTGGGTACTGGTGATCTGACCGGCTTGCTGGTGCCGGCCGACAAGCCCGTGCATGCGCGCGTGATCGTGCGCGAAGCAGCGGTATTGTGCGGTCGTCCGTGGTTCGAGGGCTGCATGAAGGCCGTCGACGAACGGCTGCAGGTGAAGTGGCTCAAGGAAGAGGGCGCGCGCATGGCGCCCGACGATGTGGTTTGCGAGATCACGGGCCCGGCGCGGGCGTTGTTGACCGCCGAACGTCCTTCGCTGAATTTCCTGCAACTGCTGTCCGGTGTGGCGACGGTGACCCGCCGCTATGCGGACCTGATCGCCGATACGCGTGCGCGCGTGCTCGATACGCGCAAAACGCTGCCGGGCCTGCGTCTGGCGCAGAAGTATGCAGTCAGGATCGGCGGTGGCGAGAACCAGCGGCTGGCGCTCTACGATGGCATCCTGATCAAGGAAAACCATATCGCCGCGGCAGGTAGCATCACGGCCGCCATGGAAGCTGCGCTGGCGCTGGGCACCGATGCGTCGATCCAGATCGAGGTCGAATCGATTGCCGAACTGGAAGAAGCGCTCAACGCGGGCGCGAAGTCGGTGCTGATCGACAACTTCACGCTCGAGATGATGCGTGAGGCCGTGGTTCTCAACCACGAACGTGCATTGCTCGAAGTGTCGGGTGGCGTGAACTACGAGACGATCCGCAAGTTCGCCGAGACTGGTGTCGACCGGATCTCTGTCGGCGCGCTGACCAAGGACGTGCGGGCCACCGACTACTCGCTGCGCATCATCGGTTAATCGTCGGTAACGGACGGATAACCGTCAGGCTGCCACGTGACCGGAAGCCGGCCACGTGGCAACTCGTCCGTCAGAACTCGTTCTTATGCCGACGATGGCGGGCCGCGCGGCCCGTCAGCGGTTGCAGCACGGTCGGCAGCGCCTTCGGCAACGTTTCCGGATAGTCGCGGCTGAAATGCAGGCCACGGCTTTCGTGTCTTGAGTACGCGCTATCGACGATCAGCGACGCTACTTCCACGAGGTTGCGCAGTTCCAGCAGGTCGCTGGTGACGCGGAAGTTCGCATAGTATTCGGCGATCTCCTCGCGCAGCAGGCCAATACGATGTTGCGCACGTTCCAGTCGCTTGTCGGTGCGCACGATCCCCACGTAGTTCCACATCATGCGGCGCAACTCGTCCCAGTTGTGCGAAACCACGACTTCCTCGTCCGCATCCGAGACGCGGCTCGCATCCCATGCCGGCAGCGCAATATCGGGTACGCCCGCCTTGCCTTGCGACGCAATATCGGTGGCCGCGGCCTGGCCGATCACCATGCATTCCAGCAGCGAATTCGAGGCCAGCCGGTTGGCGCCATGCAAGCCGGTGGAGCCGGTTTCGCCAACCGCATACAGGTTGCCGATGTCGGTACGACCCGCGGTATCGGTCACCACGCCACCGCATGTGTAGTGCGCGGCGGGCACCACGGGAATCGGCTGCTGCGTGATATCGATGCCCAACTCCAGGCAGCGCGCGTAGATGGTCGGGAAATGTTCCTTCAGGAACGACTCGGGCTGATGCGTGATGTCGAGATACACGCAATCGAGGCCGCGCTTCTTCATCTCGAAGTCGATGGCACGTGCCACCACGTCGCGCGGTGCCAGCTCGGCGCGGTCGTCGTGCTCGGGCATGAAACGGGTGCCGTCGGGTAGCTTCAACAGGCCGCCTTCGCCACGCACCGCTTCGGAAATCAGGAACGACTTCGCATACGGATGGTAGAGGCAGGTGGGGTGGAACTGGATGAATTCCATGTTCGACACCCGGCATCCCGCGCGCCAGGCCATGGCAATGCCGTCGCCGGTTGCGGTGTCCGGATTGGTCGTATAGAGATAGACCTTGCCCGCACCACCAGCGGCCAGCACCGTATGCGTGGCCATGATCGTGCGAACCTCGTCGGTAGCCACATCGAGCACATAGAGCCCGTAGCAGCGATTGCCCGGCAGGCCCAGCTTGGCCGACGTGATCAGGTCGATCGCGAACTGGTCTTCGAGGATCGTGATGTTCGGATGATTGCGGGCCTGTTCGGCCAGCGTGCTTACCACGGCGTGCCCCGTGGCATCGGCCGCGTGGATGATGCGGCGGCGGCTATGGCCGCCTTCGCGCGTCAGATGGAAGCCCAGTTCGGCCTGCTCGTCGCGCGTGAAAGGCACGCCGCGGTCGATCAGCCACTGGATCGCCGCGCGGCCATGCTCCACGATATAGCGCGTCGCTTCTTCATCGCAGAGCCCCGCACCGGCAATGAGCGTGTCCTGCGTATGCTCGTCATGGCTGTCACCCGAATCGAGCACGGCGGCGATTCCGCCCTGGGCCCAGTCGCTTGCCCCCGTCGTCATGGCACGTTTGCTGAGGATGACAACCCGGTGGGTGTCGGCAAGCTGCAGCGCGACCGTAAGGCCGGCCAGCCCGCTGCCGACGATCGCGACATCGAAGTTCATGGTGCAGGGGGATCGCACGGGGGCGAAAGAGCGTTGGGGGAAAGCTGGCAAGTCTACACCCGCTTGCAATACTCCTGACATCTTTCCCTTGTCCGACAAGGGTTGCAAGGGAGCGGCATTCGCGGGATGCGCCCATGACGGCGCTTGCAATCGCGTTCATCACGGCGCCAGAAAGCAAAAAGCCTCGCAAATTGCGAGGCTTTTGGCTGAAGACCGTAGATCAATTACTTGATCTTGGTTTCCTTGTAAGGCACGTGCTTACGGGCGACGGGATCGAACTTCGAGATCTCCATCTTTTCCGGCATGGTGCGCTTGTTCTTGGTGGTCGTGTAGAAATGACCCGTACCTGCGGTCGATTCCAGCTTGATCTTGTCGCGTCCGCCTTTGCTGGCCATGATGTACTCCTAATTAGACTTCGCCACGTGCGCGCAGGTCTGCGAGCACGGAGTCGATGCCTTTCTTGTCGATCAGGCGCAGACCGGCGTTCGAGACGCGCAGGCTCACCCAGCGGTTTTCCGATTCAACGAAGAAGCGGCGATTCTGCAGATTGGGCAGAAAACGGCGCTTGGTCTTGTTGTTTGCGTGGGAAACGTTGTTGCCGACCATCGGCGCTTTCCCGGTCACTTGACAGACGCGTGCCATGAAGCACTCCTAAATCTTATTCGTGGACAATGTTCGCAACAGATCAACAAAAGGCGCGCGGGCCCGGACTGCAGCGGTTGGTACTTCAGCGAAACGAGCATTATAGACCGGATTCGAGCGACGAATCAACGCCTTCCGGTAGATTCGGAAGCGGACTGTTGCGTGGTGACGCCTGCGTCACGTTGCTGCGACGCCTTGGAGGCCGGTCCTGCTCTGGGCATCGCGTGCTGCGCGATGCGGGCCACACTGTAATCGGGCGGCCCGCCGATGTCCAGCACCAGGCGGGGTGCGCGACAGTCAAAGATTTCCGACATGCCGGCGTAGCCGTCCCGGCGGCGGATGGTCCAGTCGCATACAATGGCGGCTGTTGACCGGTTGATTCCCATGACTCTGCAAAATATCGCGCCGGAAGCGGACCTCAGCGGCACGCCCACGCGCAAGACCGTCCAGGCCGATTCCTTCCTGACTCTTCATTACAGCATCTCCCTCGAGAACGGCACCGAAGTCGTGAGCACGTTCGAGGAGAAGCCCGCGACGCTGTTGCTGGGCCAGGGGCAGTTTGCTCCGACGCTCGAACAGGCGCTGCTGGGCATGCCCGAGGGTGACCGCACTACGTACCGCCTGGCCGCCGAGCATGCGTTCGGCCCGCGCAATCCTGAACTGCTGCAGTGGGTCTCGCTGGCCACGCTGCGCGAGAACAGCTCGTTCGAAGAGGAATACACGCCTGGCGATCTCGTCGAATTCAATGCGCCTGGCGGCGGCAAGTACGCCGGCGTGCTGAAGGAATACGGCGAGACCGCTGCACTCTTCGATTTCAACCACCCGCTGGCCGGACAGACGATCCTGTTTGACGTCCAGTTGATCGGAATTCTCTGATGTCTGCCGTGGCGATGGAACGCAGCATGACCGAAACTACTACCTCTGCCGAGGCCGAAATCCTGATGGCGCAGCCGCGCGGCTTCTGTGCCGGCGTCGATCGCGCGATCGAAATCGTGGAACGTGCGCTGTCGCTGTTTGGTGCGCCGATCTACGTGCGCCACGAGATCGTGCACAACGCCTATGTGGTGGCCGACCTGCGCAAGAAGGGCGCGATCTTCATCGACGAGCTCGATGAAGTGCCGGCCGGCTCCACGGTCATCTTCAGCGCGCACGGCGTGTCGAAGGAAGTGCGTGCGGATGCCACGCGGCGCGGCCTGACCGTGTTCGACGCTACCTGCCCGCTGGTGACCAAGGTTCACGTGGAAGTGGGCAAGATGCGCGCCGAGGGCTGCGAGATCATCATGATCGGCCACAAGGGGCACCCCGAGGTGGAAGGCACGATGGGCCAGTCCGAGCACGGCATGCTGCTGGTGGAGTCCGTGGACGATGTGAACCGGCTGGCCGTGGCCAATCCGGCGCAGCTGGCCTATGTCACGCAGACCACGCTGTCGGTGGACGAGACCGCCGAGATCGTGGCCGCGCTCAAGTTGCGGTTCCCGCAGATCCGCGAGCCCAAGAAGCAGGACATCTGCTATGCGACGCAGAATCGCCAGGACGCCGTGAAGTTCATGGTGCCGCAGGTGGAAGTGGTGATCGTGGTGGGGAGCCCGAACAGCTCGAATTCGAACCGCCTGCGCGAGCTGGCGGACCGTCTCGGCGTGCCGGCGTACATGGTTGACGATCCCGATCAGCTCAAGCCCGAGTGGGTGGCTGGCAAGCGCCGCATCGGCCTGACCGCCGGGGCTTCCGCGCCCGAGGCGCTGGCCCAGGCCATCGTCGAGCGCCTGCGCACGTTCGGTGTGAAGAATGTGCGCGCACTGGAAGGTGTGGAAGAGAACATGTCGTTCCCGCTGCCGCGCGGCCTGGCGAGCGTATCGGTCCAGTCCTGACCCGTTCCCGCCCTCTGCTTCACCGAACGCCGCTGGCTCCCGCCCGCGGCGTTTTCATTTGTACCCGCCCCGCGCCTCTTAAGCCGTTGCCTACGTCGCGGCACCGGTCTGGTGCCATGTGTAAATCCTGCCAGTCGCACACATTCTGTTGCGCAAACAACTACAGTCAATCTGGAACAACCGCAAAGCCGCATTTCCCTGATTATCCGCGGGGTGGCTGTACGCATACGCAGACAATATCAGGGTAATCCCGGGGAATGGGGTTTTCCCTATTATGGTGCGGCGCTACATTCTGCACATTAGAGTAAGTGCCTCGTATTTCGAATGAAATGCCTAATTAATACGAAAGCATTATAGGTGGCGCCGAAATGCCTTAATCGGTACCGCCGCGTGCCGTAAGCGCCTCTACAGGCGCAGCAGGCACGATTCTTGAAAGGGTAGCAGACGGGTCTGCCAAATGAGCGTTGATTGCCCCAATCGGTGCATTGGGGAAATTCCCTAGCTCAATTGGCGGGTAAATGGTTCAGGTTGTTGCGTCGCGTATTGCATCCGCAAAGAAAGGGGATACAATGCGCGCGTTTCAAATTGAAACTAAACAAAGGCGGTCCAGGGAATACGTCCGGGAGGCGTAGTTAATTTCCCTGTTTTTGTGAATCCTAGGAGATCACTCATGCAATTCACGTTTGCCAAGATTCTGCCGATCGCGGCCGCTGTGGCGCTGGTCGCTGCATGTGGCAAGAAGGAAGAAAAGCCGGCTGATGCGGCAGCATCCGCTCCGGCAGCCGCTGCGGCGCCCGCCGCTGCTGGTGGCGATATGGTCGTCAAGATCGGCCACGCCGCACCGCTGACCGGCGGCATCGCCCACCTTGGCAAGGACAACGAAAACGGCGCGCGCCTGGCCGTCGAGGAAGTGAACAAGACCGGTCTGGAGATCGGCGGCAAGAAGATCAAGCTGGAACTGGTTGGCGAAGACGACGCCGCCGATCCGAAGACCGGTACCTCCGTGGCCCAGAAGCTGGTGGATGCCAAGGTCGTGGCCGTCGTGGGTCACCTGAACTCGGGCGTGTCGATCCCGGCCTCGAAGATCTACAGCGATGCGGGCATCGTGCAGATCTCGCCGTCGTCGACCAACCCCGACTACACCAAGCAAGGCTTCAAGACCACGTACCGCGTGGTGGCCACCGACGCCCAGCAGGGTCCGGCACTGGCCAACTTCGCCGCCAAGAGCCTGCACGCCAAGAGCGTGGCCATCGTTGACGATGCCACCGCCTACGGCAAGGGCCTGGCCGACGAGTTCGAAAAGACCGCGAAGGCCGCTGGCGTGAACGTGGTGGCACGTGAAGCCACCAACGACAAGGCCACCGACTTCAAGGCCATTCTGACCAAGATCAAGGGCAAGAAGCCGGACGTGATCATGTACGGCGGCATGGATGCCACCGGCGGTCCGTTCGCCAAGCAGGCCAAGGAACTGGGCATCTCGTCGAAGATCGTCGGCGGTGACGGCGTCTGTACCGACAAGGTGGCCGAACTGGCTGGCGATGCAGTGAGCAACATCATCTGCTCGGAAGCTGGCCTGGCCCTGTCGAAGATGGAAACCGGCGCCGATTTCGAGAAGCGCTACCAGGCCCGTTTCAACTCGCCGGTGCAGATCTACGCACCGTTCACCTATGACGCCGTCATGGTGATCGTTGACGCCATGAAGCGCGCCAACTCGACCGAACCGGCTGCCATCCTGGCCGAAATGCCCAAGACGAACTACAAGGGCGTGATCGGCAACATCGCCTTTGACGAGAAGGGCGACATGAAGGAAGGCACCATCACGTTGTACGAGTACAAGGACAAGAAGAAGTCCGTCCTCGACGTCGTGAAGATGTAACCGGGGCTTACCGGCCCATACGAACGGCACCGTGAGCACCTTGCGGTGCCGTTCTTTTTAGTCTCGCCAACGTGTTATCAGCATCCTTACCATGGATGGAACAGGGCGGGCAGCACACCAGCAAACTGACTACCAAACTACCCGACCTATCCAACATTACCGTCCCATCCGCGGCATCCACACCATGCCGGCAGGAGCGGGGCTGAAGCAGGAGTTTTCATGGATATCTTTATCCAGCAGATCGTGAACGGTCTCGTGCTCGGCAGCATCTACGCGCTGATCGCACTGGGCTACACCATGGTCTACGGCATTCTGGGCATCATCAACTTCGCTCACGGCGACGTACTGATGATTGGCGCGCTGACCGCTTTGTCGGCAATCATGGGGCTGCAGAAATTTGCGCCCGGCCTGCCCGAATGGCTGACGCTGGTGATCGCCACGCTGATCGCCATGCCCGTCTGTGCAGTTCTCGCGTACACCATTGAACGCGTGGCTTACCGGCCGTTACGCAACGCGCCGCGCCTGGCCCCGCTGATCACCGCGATCGGTGTCTCGATCATTCTCCAGACCATGGGGATGCTGATCTGGTCGCGCAACCCGCTGACGTTCCCGCAGCTGCTGCCTTCGGAACCGATCGATATCGGCTCCACCGGCGCCACCATTACCGGCAAGGAAATGGTCATCATCGGCCTGGCCGTGATGGTCATGGCTGGCTTGCTGGCCCTGGTGAACCGCACCAAGCTCGGCCGCGCGATGCGCGCCACCGCCGAGAACCAGAAGGTGGCGGGCCTGATGGGCGTGAACCCCAACTTCGTGATTTCGGCCACGTTCATGATCGGCGCCGCGCTGGCGGCGCTGGCGGGCGTGATGATGGCCACCAACTACGGTAACGCGCACTTCTACATGGGCTTCATCCCGGGCCTGAAGGCGTTCACGGCCGCGGTGCTGGGTGGTATCGGCAACCTGGCTGGCGCCATGGTGGGCGGCATGCTGCTGGGGCTGATCGAAGCGCTGGGTGCCGGCTATATCGGCGACCTCACCAATGGTGTGTTCGGCTCGAACTACCAGGATGTGTTCGCGTTCATCGTGCTGATCACCGTACTTGTGTTCCGTCCGTCCGGCATCATGGGCGAACGCGTGGCAGACCGCGCCTGAGGAGAGCGAATCCATGAATACCCCGATTCCATCCACGGCCGTGGCCGCGCCGTCGCGCGTCCCGGCCAAGACGCTGGCCGCGCTGCTGGCCTTCCTGGTGGTGGCGCTGTGCGCGCCATTCTTCGTCCAGACCTTCGGCGGCAACTACTGGGTGCGCGTGCTCGACTTCGCGCTGCTCTACATCATGCTGGCGCTGGGCCTGAACATCGTGGTCGGCTTTGCCGGCCTGCTTGACCTGGGCTATATCGCGTTCTACGCGGTGGGTGCCTACAGCATGGCCTTGCTGGGGTCGCCGCACCTGTCCAACCAGTTCGAGTGGATTCATCAGCTGTTCCCGAACGGCATCCACCTGACGATGTGGTTGGTCCTGCCGTGCGCGATCCTGATCGCGGCCACGTTCGGTGTGCTACTGGGGGCGCCAACGCTGAAACTGCGCGGCGACTACCTGGCCATCGTGACGCTGGGCTTCGGCGAGATCATCCGGATCTTCGTGAACAACCTGGACCGCCCGCTGAACATCACCAATGGCCCCAAGGGGATCACGGCGGTGGACCCGGTGCATATCTTCGGCTTCGATTTCTCGAAATCGCACGAGATCTTCGGCATGAAGTTCACACCGGTGTTCATGTACTACTACCTGCTGGTATTTCTGGTCATCGTGATCGTGTTCGTGTGCCTGCGCCTGCAGAACTCGCGTATCGGCCGCGCCTGGGTGGCCATCCGTGAAGACGAGATCGCCGCCAAGGCGATGGGCATCAACACGCGCAACATGAAGCTGCTGGCGTTTGCCATGGGCGCTTCGTTCGGCGGCGCGTCGGGCGCGGTGTTCGGTGCGTTCCAGGGCTTCGTGTCGCCGGAATCGTTCACGCTGTGGGAATCGATCTACATCCTGGCCATCGTGGTGCTGGGCGGCATGGGCCACATCCCGGGCGTGATCCTGGGCGGCATCCTGCTGGTGGGTTTCCAGGAACTGCTGCGCGTGGTGGCGGAGCCGATGCAGACCGGCCTGTTCGGCCACGTCATCATCGATGCCGAAGTGCTGCGCCAACTGCTGTTCGGTCTGGCCCTGGTGGGCGTGATGCTGTATCGCCCGGCCGGTATCTGGCCGTCGCCACGCAAGGAAGACCGCCCGGTGGTGCGCCGCCCGGGCAGCGTGGGCCGTTTCTGAACAGGAGGACAACATGAGCAATTCCGATTTCCTCCTGTCCGTACAGGGGGTCAACAAGCGATTCGGCGGCCTGCAGGCGCTGTCCGAAGTGGGCCTGCAGATCAAGCCCGGTGAAATCTATGGCCTGATCGGCCCCAACGGCGCCGGCAAGACCACGTTCTTCAACGTGATCACGGGCCTGTACACGCCCGACTCCGGCGAGTTCGTGCTCGGTGGCCAGGCTTACGAGCCGACCGCCGTGCACGAGGTGGCCAAGACCGGCATCGCACGCACGTTCCAGAACATCCGCCTGTTTGGCGAGATGACGGCGCTCGAAAACGTGATGGTGGGCCGCCATGTGCGGACCAAGGCCGGCCTGTTCGGCGCCGTGTTCCGCCCGCCTTCGGTGCGCCGCGAGGAAGAGGGCATCGAGGACATGGCCCACGACCTGCTCGACTACGTGGGCATTGGCAAGTACGCCAACTTCACGTCGCGCAACCTGTCGTACGGCCACCAACGCCGTCTGGAGATTGCCCGCGCGCTAGCCACCGAGCCAAAGCTGCTGGCACTGGACGAACCCGCCGCTGGCATGAACGCCACCGAGAAGGTGGAACTGCGTGGCCTGCTCGAGAAGATCAAGAACGATGGCAAGACCATCCTGCTGATCGAGCACGATGTGAAGCTGGTGATGGGCCTGTGCAACCGGCTGACCGTGCTCGACTACGGCAAGGTCATCGCGCAGGGCCTGCCCCAGGAAGTCCAGAGTAATCCTGCCGTGATCGAGGCTTACCTCGGCGCGTCGGCGCACTAAGGCCAGAACGGCGGGAGCGAAGCAACATGACACAGACGATTCTTAAGATTGCGGGCCTGAAGGTGGCCTACGGCGGGATCCAGGCCGTCAAGGGCGTGGACCTGGAAATCGCCGATGGCGAACTCGTGACGCTGATCGGTGCCAACGGCGCCGGCAAGACCACCACCATGAAGGCCATCACCGGCTTGCAGGGCTGGGCCGGTGGCGACGTGCAGTACATGGGCAAGTCCATCAAGGGCGTGCCCAGCTACACGTTGCTCAAGCAGGGTCTGGCGATGGTGCCGGAAGGCCGCGGCGTGTTCGCGCGCATGACGATCACCGAAAACCTGCAGATGGGTGCGTACACGCGCAACGACGAGGCCGGCATCAAGGCCGATATCGATCGCATGTTCGAGACCTTCCCGCGCCTGAAGGAACGGGCCAACCAGCTGGCCGGCACGATGTCGGGCGGCGAGCAGCAGATGCTGGCGATGGCGCGTGCGCTGATGAGCCAGCCGAAGCTGTTGCTGCTGGACGAGCCGTCGATGGGTCTCTCGCCAATCATGGTCGAGAAGATCTTCGAAGTGGTACGTACCGTGTCAGCACAGGGCGTGACCGTACTGCTCGTGGAGCAGAACGCGCGCCTGGCGCTGCAGGCTGCGCACCGTGGCTACGTGATGGAGTCAGGGCTGATCACCATGAGTGGTGACGCCAAGCAGATGCTGGACGACCCGAAGGTGCGCGCCGCGTATCTGGGGGAATAAAGAACGCCCTCGGTGTTCGCCCCTCTCCCATGCAATGGGAGAGGGGAGCGGGTCAGCAGTATTTGAGCGGGCTTACGCCAGCTTCTTCAGCAGTTCGCGCAGCATGCCGATCATCTGGTCGATCTCTTCGCGCGTCACGTTCAGCGCCGGCATGAAACGCAGCAGGTTCGGACGCGGGGCGTTCAGCAGCAGGCCCACCGGACCCATCTCGCGCGCTTCTTCCACGATCTGCGGGCCAATGTCCTTGCCCAGCACCAGCGCGCGCAGCAAGCCTTCACCACGTTCCCCGCCGAGGCCGAATTCCGACGACAGCGCCAGCAGCTGTTCGCGCAGGTATGCACCCTTGGCCTTCACATCGTCCATGAAGCCCGGTGCGGTCAGTTGCGAAATCACCGAGCTGCCCACTGCGGTCATCAGCGGATTGCCGTTGTAGGTGCCACCCTGGTCGCCGGCCTCGAAGCTGGCCACGTCGGCCTTGCACAGCAGCGCCGACAGCGGCACGCCACCACCGATACCCTTGCCCAGCGTCATGATGTCCGGCTCCACGCCCGACAGTTCGTACGCGAACAGCGTGCCGCAGCGGCCGCAGCCGGTCTGAACTTCATCGGCAATCAGCAGCAGCTTGTGCTTGTCGGCCAGTGCACGCAGGCCCTGCATGAATTCGCGGCTGGCGGGAATCACGCCGCCTTCGCCCTGCACCGGTTCCAGCATGATGCCGACGGTCTTGTCGGTGATCAGCTTTTCCACCGAAGCCAGGTCGTTCAGTTCAGCCTTCGGGAAACCCGGCACCTGCGGCGCGAAGATGGTGTCCCAGCCGGCCTTGCCCGACGCGCTCATGGTAGCCAGCGTACGGCCATGGAAGCTGTGGTCCATGGTGATGATCTCGTACGCGCCGTTCTTGTGCTTGCGGCCCCATTTGCGCGCCAGCTTGATGGCGCCTTCGTTGGCCTCGGCGCCGCTGTTGGCGAAGAAGACCTTGTCGAAGCAGCTGTTGTCGGTCAGCTGCCTGGCCAGCTTCAGCATCGGCTCGTTGTAGAACGCCGGGCTCGGGTTCAGCAGCTTGCGGGCCTGCTGTTCCAGTGCCTCGATCATGCCTTCGTTCGAGTGGCCCAGTGCGTTGACTGCCCAGCCTTGCACGAAATCCAGATAGCGCTTGCCGTTATGGTCCGTCAGCCACGAGCCCTTGCCTTCGGTGAAGACCAGTTCGGGCCGGTTGGTGATGTACATCAGGGATTGGACGGGAAACTCAGCAAATGCCATGGCGGACTCCTGGGGTCGGCATGAAACGATGGACGGACAAAAACAAAAAGCCACGGGGGTTGCCCGTGGCTTGTTGACCTGAACAGACGCTGTCTACGGTCAGCCGCGCGGCACCCCGGAGGGGAGCAACGTACGTGCGCGGCGTCGGATCATGGCGGTGTTCATGGCGGCCAATATAAAACGCATGCGCCCGGGTGTCAAAGCGAAATATGGCGGACCCGGGTGGCATTGTTGTGTCGACGGAACGGCGGCGGGGCCAGTTCAGGCCGCGCCGGCCGGGTGCAGGTCGGCCTCGGACGTGAACGAATCGGCAAAGAATGCGTCCTCGTGCAGCTTGCACTGTGCCGTGAAATCGGTGCGTGCGGCATTGACCATGACCGGTGCGCCACAGGCGTAGACCTCGTGGTTCGACAGGTCCGGATGGTCGGCCATCACGGCCTGGTGGACGAAGCCGGTACGGCCGGTCCAGCCATCTTCGGCCTTGGCATCGGAAATCACCGGCACGTACTTGAAGTTCGGCAGGTCGCGCGACCATTGCTCGCACAGTGCGTGCATATACAGGTCGGCCGGGCGCCGGCCGCCCCAGTACAACGTCATCGGGCGCGTGATGCCGGTGTAGGCGGCATGCTCGACGATGGCCTTGATCGGCGCGAAGCCCGTACCCGAGGCCAGCAGCACGATGGGCTTGTCCGATTCCTCGCGCAGGAAGAAGCTGCCCAGCGGACCCTCGAAACGCAGGATGTCGCGCTCCTTCATGGCAGGCATGCCTTCCTTTGCGCCGAACACATAGTCGGTAAAGGCGCCGCCCGGCATATGGCGGATATGCAGTTCGATCGGGCCTTCCTCATGCGGCGGCGTGGCGATCGAGTAGCTGCGGCGCTTGCCGTCGCGCAGCAGGAATTCCACATATTGGCCGGCCAGGTACTGCATGCGCTCGGTGGCCGGCAACTGCAGCTTGATGGCGATCACGTCATCGGCCAGGCGCTCCAGCGTGCTGACACGGCACGGAATCTTCTTGATCGGGATATCGCCGGCGCCATGCACCTCACGGCATTCGATCGTGATGTCGGACGTGGCATTGGCGCAGCAGAACAGCGCACGGCCTTCGGCCTTTTCCTGTGCGGTCAGTGCCGAGGCGGCATGGTCGCCCTGCTGGATCGTACCCTCGACGACGCGGCCCTTGCAGGATCCGCACGCGCCGTTCTTGCAGCCGTAGGGCAGGCCGATGCTATGACGCAGTGCTGCGCCGAGGATGGTTTCGTCGGCAGCCACTTCGAACTTGTGGCCACTCGGCGTGACGGTAACTTGATAAGCCATAATCGGGTCTATGAACCAAATTCTGTCGCCGCAAGCGGCGTTGTCTATCCCACAGGGCATACGGCAGGGACGCCGGCTTGGCCGTCCGCGCCTGCTGATTGTCGGTTGTGGCGACGTCGGCACGCGCATCCTGCGCCTGCTGGCCACGCGCATGCGCGTGTTCGCCGTCACTTCGCAACCACTGCGTCGCGCCGAACTGCGCGACGCCGGCGCGGTGCCGCTGGTGGCCAATCTTGACCACCCCGCCACGCTGTCCCGACTGGCGCGTCTGGCGGATCGGGTCATGGACCTGGCGCCGCCGCCCGGTCAGGGTGGTGGCGATCCGCGCACGCAAGCCTTGCTTGCGGCACTGCGTCGTACGGCCTGGCGCCGCTCACGTACCACACGCTTTGGCGTCGGTTCGGGCGAGGCCGATATTCTACCCGAGCGGGGCTGGCACCGTGCGTTCGAGGCGGCGTCGCGCCATCGCTCGGTCGGGGCCTTCATCTACGCCAGTACTACCGGCGTCTATGGCGACCGGGGTGGGGCGCGCGTGCAGGAATTTCACGCGGTACGTCCGCAGACCGCCCGCGCACGGCGTCGCGTGGCAGCCGAAACAGCGGTGCGCGCATTCGGGCGCGACGCTGGATGGCGCACCAGTATCGTACGCATTCCCGGTATCTATGCCGAAGACCGCTTGCCGCTGGCGCGCCTGCGCAAGGGCACGCCGGCGCTGGCGCCGCAGGATGACGTCTACACCAGCCATATCCATGCCGATGATCTGGCGCGCGGCATGATCGCCGCGTTGTGGCGCGGCCGGCCGCAGCGCGTGGTGCACGCCAGTGACGACACCGAGCTGCGCATGGCCGACTACTTCGACCTCGTGGCGGACCGCAACGGTTTGCCGCGTCCCCCGCGTATCAGCCGCCAGCAGGCGCGCGAAACCATCGATCCTACGCTGCTCAGCTTCATGAGCGAATCGCGCCGCCTCGACAACCGCCGGCTCAAGCGCGAACTGCGGCTGCGGCTGCGCTTTCCCACCGTCAAATCGTTTTTCGACCGCTGAGCCCAGCCGGGCGCCCCGACGCCTGTCGGGGCGTCGGCGGGCACGCCCGGGCACGCCAATTGCTCGGCATTGCGGCAATCTATCCTGTCTATACAAGATCGGTGCATATGCAGCGAGCCGAGTGATGAATTGATCGTCCGCGGTGCAGCCGTCGCACCACTTCGCGGCTTCAGTGCGCTTCCACACGCGGATTCAGCAAGCTGCACATCGGCACTGGCTCAGGTAAACCCCGGGTTTGACTTGTATATACAGGCTTGCTAGATTGCCCACACCCCACGACTGATGGAGCCGACAGCATGTTGCTGCCTCGTTACGCCGTACCTCGCGCCGTCCTTGCTTCAACCCTTCTCGCCATCGCATTGGCAACCCCTGCAGCCCAGGCGCAGAACACGCCTGTCACGCTTGGCATGAGTGGCTGGACCGGCTTTGCGCCGCTGACGCTGGCAGACAAGGCGGGCATCTTCAAGAAGCACGGCCTGGACGTGGAAATCAAGATGATTCCGCAGAAGGACCGGCATCTGGCGCTGGCATCGGGCGCGATCCAGTGCGCGGCCACTACCGTGGAAACCCATGTGGCATGGAACGCCAATGGCGTGCCGATCACACAGATCGTGCAGCTCGACAAATCCTACGGGGCCGATGGCCTGGCCGTCCGTGGCGACGTGAAGACGTTTTCGGACCTGAAAGGCAAGACGATCGGCGTCGATGCGCCCGGCACCGCGCCGTACTTTGGCCTGGCCTGGATGCTGAAGAAAAACGGCATGACGCTCAAGGACGTCAAGCTGACCACGCTTTCGCCGCAGGCTGCGGCGCAGGCCTTCGTGGCGGGCCAGAACGATGGCGCTATGACCTACGAGCCATACCTGTCGACGGTGCGCGCCAACCCGGACAAGGGCAAGATCCTGGCCACCACGCTCGACTACCCGATGGTGACCGATACGCTCGGCTGCGCGCCGAAATGGCTCAAGGACAACCCCAAGGCCGCCCAGGCACTGGTCGACAGCTACTTCGAATCGCTCGAGATGATCCGCAAGGAGCCCGAGAAGTCGAACGAGATCATGGGCGCGGCGGTCAAGCAGACCGGCGAGCAATTCGCCAAATCGTCGGCCTACCTGCGTTGGCAGGACAAGGACGCCAACCGGAAATTCTTTGCGGGTGAACTGGCCAGCTTCAGCAAGGAAGCCGCCGACGTGCTCAAGGACATCGGCGTGATCCGCCAGGTGCCTGACGTCACGGCGATCTATGACGCCCGATTCCTCAAGTAAGCCGGAGGTCGCCGCCATGTCGCAAGCCACGACCACTACGCGCCCGCCCGCGCCCATCGCCGCACAGGCGTCCGATCGCGCGCCGCGCGCACGCCATCCATGGCTCTCGCCGCTGGTGCCGGTGCCTGCGCGTACGCGCTGGGTGCTCGGGCTGGCGTTCTTCGTCGCGTTCTTCGCCATCTGGGCCGTGGTCACGCTGGGCGGCTTCGTGCCGCGCACGTTCCTGGCCGATCCGTTGACGATGGCGCACGAGGGCTGGCTGCTGTTCACCGAGTATGGATTTATCGGCGATATCGGCATGACGGTATGGCGCGTGGTCGGTGGCTTCGTGCTGGCCGCGGTGCTGGCCGTGCCGCTCGGCATTTTCATGGGTAGCTACAAGGCGGCCGAAGCGTTTTTCGAACCGTTCGTGTCGTTCTGCCGCTACCTGCCGGCCTCGGCGTTTATTCCGCTGCTGATCCTGTGGGCTGGCATTGGCGAAACGCAGAAGCTGCTGGTGATCTTTATCGGCTCGTTCTTCCAGATCGTGTTGATGGTGGCCGTGACGGTCGGCGGGGCGCGCAAGGATCTGGTCGAGGCGGCCTATACGCTCGGTGCCACGCCGCGCGGCATTGTGCGGCGCGTGCTGATTCCGGGCGCGGCCCCCGAGATTGCCGAAACGCTGCGCCTGGTGCTGGGCTGGGCATGGACCTATGTGATCGTGGCGGAACTGATCGGGTCGTCCTCGGGCATCGGGCACATGATCACCGACAGCCAGGCACTGCTCAATACCGGGCAGATCATCTTCGGCATCATCGTGATTGGCTGCATCGGCCTGGTTTCCGATCTGGTATTCAAGCTGGCCAACCAGCGCCTGTTTCCGTGGAGTTCAATCAAATGAGCGCGCTGTCGATCCAGCAGGTATCCCGCACCTTCGAGAATCCGCGCGGCGGCAGCACGCAGGCATTGCTGCCGGTTGATTTCGAAGTCCGCGACAACGACTTCGTGACGATCCTCGGACCGTCCGGTTGCGGCAAATCCACGCTGCTGCGCATCGTGGCCGGGCTCGATACGCCCAGTGGCGGCCGCGTGCTGCTCGATGGCCAGCCCGTGGCCGGTCCGGGCGCCGACCGCGGCATGGTGTTCCAGTCGTACACGCTGTTTCCGTGGCTCACGATCGAGCAGAACGTGCGCTTCGGGCTGCGTGAACGTGGCATGAGCACGGCCGCGCAAAAGGAGCGCAGCGATTTCTTTATCGCCCGCGTCGGGCTGCGTGGCTTCGAACAACACTATCCAAAGCAACTGTCGGGTGGCATGCAGCAACGCACGGCCATTGCGCGCGCGCTGGCCAATGATCCGAAGATCCTGCTGCTCGACGAACCGTTTGGCGCGCTGGACAACCAGACGCGCGTGCTGATGCAGGAGTTGCTGCTCGGCATATGGGAGTCGGCGCGCAAAACGGTATTATTCGTGACGCACGATATCGACGAAGCCATCTTTATGGCCAACCGCGTGGCGGTGTTTTCCGCGCGGCCGGGTCGGATCAAGAGCGAAATCGCGGTGGATTTTCCTCATCCGCGCCACTACACGATCAAGACATCGCCCGAGTTCTCCGCGCTGAAGGCACGGCTGACCGAGGAGATTCGCGCCGAGGCCATGGCCTCGGCCGAGCATTGAACGGCAATCAGCAATCAGGTCATGAATCAGTCCGCCACACCGGCATCGTCCCCCTCCGCCGCACCCGCTGCGCTGTACCAGCAGGTCAAGGAGTACATCGCGCGCCAGATCCAGAGCGGCGCGTGGCAACCCGGTGACCGCGTACCGTCGGAGCAGGAACTGGTGAACCGCTTTTCGGTGTCGCGCATGACGGTCAACCGCGCGCTGCGCGAGCTGCAGGAGCAGGGCCGGGTGGTGCGCGTGGCCGGTGTGGGCACGTTCGTGGCCGAGCACAAGCCGCAATCGACGCTGCTGTCGGTGGTCAATCTGCAGGACGAGATTCGCATGCGTGGCCATGACTATGGCTGCGACGTGATCCTGGTCGAACGCGTGGCGGCTTCGATCGAGGTGGCCGCTGCACTGGAGTTGCGCACGGGCGAATCGGTGTTCCATTCGATCTGCATTCATCGCGAAGACGGCGTGCCGGTGCAACTTGAAGACCGCTACGTCAATCCGCGTGTCGCCCCCGATTTCATTGCACAGGATTTTGGCGATACCCAGCCTGGCGAATACCTGCTGCGCAACGTGCCATACGACCAGGTGGAACATGTGGTCGATGCCATCGCCGCCACGCTGGAACAGGCCACGCAACTGGAGATGCCGCCCACCCAGCCATGCCTGCTGCTGACGCGCCGTACCTGGACCAACGGCGTGCCCGTGACCTTTGTGCGCTGCCTGCATCCGGGCAACCGGTACCGGCTGGGCAGCCGTTTTCGCGCCGACGGCAACCCCGCCTTCGGCTAGAACTGGTACCTGAGGCCAGTCAAAAGCTGGCCATCAGGTTTTATTTTCGACTAACCTGTATAGACAGGCTCATACAACATAACGATGACTCAAGATTCCCGCTCTCTCCTGACCCTGGACCCAGGCCATGTCTCGCTGGACGACCTGCGCCGCATCTATCGTGGCGAAGTGCGCCTGGCGATGGCCGACTCGGCGTGGGCTGGTGTGCGTGCCGCGCAGGCCACCGTGCAGGACATCATCGACGCCGACGCCGTGGTCTACGGCATCAACACGGGCTTCGGCAAGCTGGCCCAGTCGCGGATCGCGCATGACAAGCTGGCCTTGCTGCAGCGCAATCTCGTGCTGTCGCACAGCGTGGGTACCGGCGCGGATCTGCCGGCCGACACCGTGCGATTGATCCTGGCCATCAAGGCGGTGAGCCTGGCGCGCGGCCATTCCGGCGTGCGCCCGGCCTTGATCGAGGCGCTGCTGGCGCTGGCCAACCACGGCGTGTCGCCGTGCATCCCGGCCAAGGGTTCGGTCGGCGCTTCGGGCGACCTGGCGCCGCTGGCCCATATGTCGTGCACGCTGATTGGCGTGGGCGATGTGATGATCGACGGCCAGCGCGTGCCGGCCGCGCAGGGCCTGGCCCATGCCGGGCTCGACGCCTTCACGCTGGGCCCGAAGGAAGGGCTGGCCCTGCTGAACGGCACACAGGTTTCCACGGCGCTTGCGCTTGCCGGCCTGTTCGCCGCCGAAGACGCATTTGCCGCAGGGCTGGTGGCCGGCGCATTGTCGCTGGAAGCGATCAAGGGTTCGGTCAAGCCGTTCGATGCACGCATTCATGAGGCGCGTGGCCAGGCTGGCCAGATCGCGGTGGCTGGCGCGGTGCGTGCGATGCTCGACGGCAGTGAGATCGTCGATTCGCACAAGGCCTGCGGTCGCGTGCAGGACCCGTATTCGATTCGTTGCCAGCCGCAGGTGATGGGCGCATGCCTCGACAACCTGGCCCACGCCGCGCGCATCCTGCGCATCGAGGCCAATGCCGCTTCCGACAATCCCCTCGTGTTTGCCGAGCAGGGCGATGTGGTCTCGGGCGGCAATTTCCACGCCGAGCCGGTGGCATTTGCCGCCGACATCATCGCGCTGGCAATTGCCGAGATCGGGGCCATTTCCGAACGGCGGCTGGCGCTGCTGCTCGATACCGGGTTGTCCGGCCTGCCGCCGTTCCTGGTGCGCGAAGGTGGCCTGAACTCGGGATTCATGATCGCGCAGGTCACGGCCGCGGCGCTGGCATCGGAGAACAAGTCGCTGGCGCATCCGTCGAGCGTCGACAGCCTGCCTACCTCGGCCAACCAGGAAGACCATGTATCGATGGCTACCTACGGTGCACGGCGCCTGGGCGACATGGCTGCGAACACGGCCGTGATCGTCGGCATCGAGGCCATGGCGGCCGCGCAGGGTATCGAGTTTCATCGACCGCTGCGGTCATCGCCGCTGGTGGAGCAGGAACTCGCGCGGATTCGCAGCCGCGTGGCATTCGTGGAATCCGACCGCTATCTGGCACCCGATATCGAGGCCATGAAGCAATGGGTGGTGCAGGGCGATGCCGGAGCAGGCTGGCCCGACGCCGTGCGGGAGATCCTGCCGACCAACGTTGCCATTTGATGCGCCAGCCCTGTCCCCTCCCGCAAGCGGGAGAGGGGAGTGAACCGACAGTACTTCAGACATACGAGACAACCATGAACGCCAACGAACACCAATTCACCGTGCGCGGCCAGCGCGAAATCCGCGCCCCGCACGGCACCGAGCTCCACTGCAAGAACTGGCTGATCGAAGCCGCGTATCGCATGATCCAGAACAACCTCGACCCCGACGTGGCCGAGCGTCCGCAGGACCTGGTGGTCTACGGCGGTATCGGCAAGGCCGCGCGCAACTGGGAGTGCTTCGATGCGATCCTCGAAAGCCTGCGCCGCCTTGGTGAGGACGAGTCGCTGCTGGTGCAATCGGGCAAGCCCGTCGGTGTGTTCCGCACGCATGCCGATGCGCCGCGCGTGCTGATTGCCAATTCCAACCTGGTACCGCACTGGGCCAACTGGGACAAGTTCAATGAACTCGACCGTGCCGGCCTGATGATGTATGGCCAGATGACGGCCGGCTCATGGATCTACATTGGCACGCAGGGCATCGTGCAGGGTACGTTCGAAACGTTTGTCGAAGCGGGCAACCAGCATTACAACGGCGACCTGACCGGCAAGTGGATTCTTACGGCTGGCCTGGGTGGGATGGGCGGCGCCCAGCCGCTGGCCGGCGTGCTGGCTGGCGCGTGCGTGCTGGCGATCGAATGCCAGGAGTCGCGCATCGACTTCCGCATCCGCACCCGCTACCTCGACAAGAAGGCCACCACGCTCGATGAAGCATTGGCAATGATCGACGCCGCCACCAAGGCCGGCGAGGCGATCTCCGTGGGTTTGCTCGGCAATGCCGCTGAAATCGTCCCGGAACTCGTGCGCCGCGCGCAGGCCGGCGGCATGCGCCCCGACATGGTCACCGACCAGACCTCGGCGCACGACCTGGTCAACGGCTACCTGCCCGAAGGCTGGACCGTGCAGCAATGGGAAGATCTGCGCCAGAGCGACCCCAAGGCCGTGGAAGCCGCGGCGCGCACATCGATCGTCAAGCATGTGGAAGCGATGCTCGCGTTCCAGCAGATGGGCGTGCCGACACTCGACTACGGCAACAACATCCGCCAGGTGGCCTTCGACGAAGGTGTGAAGAACGCGTTCGACTTCCCGGGCTTTGTGCCGGCCTATATCCGCCCGCTGTTCTGCCGCGGCAAGGGGCCGTTCCGCTGGGTTGCGCTGTCGGGCGATCCCGAGGATATCTACAAGACCGATGCCAAGATGAAGGAGCTGTTCCCCGAGGACAAGCATCTGCACCGCTGGCTCGACATGGCGCGCGACCGCATTGCATTCCAGGGCCTGCCGGCGCGTATCTGCTGGGTGGGACTCGACGAACGCCATCGCGCCGGTCTCGCATTCAACGAGATGGTGAAGTCCGGCGAACTGAAGGCACCAATCGTGATCGGGCGTGATCACCTCGATTGCGGCTCGGTGGCGTCACCGAACCGCGAGACCGAAGCGATGCGCGACGGCTCCGACGCGGTGTCCGACTGGCCGCTGCTCAATGCATTGCTCAATACGGCGGGTGGCGCCACATGGGTTAGCCTGCATCATGGTGGCGGCGTGGGCATGGGCTTCTCGCAGCATTCCGGCGTGGTCATTGTCTGCGATGGCACCGACGCGGCAGCCCGGCGTATCGAACGCGTACTCTGGAACGATCCGGCCACGGGCGTGATGCGCCATGCCGACGCGGGATACGACATCGCCATCGACTGCGCGGAGGAGAAGGGCCTGAACCTGCCGATGGTGAAACGCTGATGCCCGTGACGAAGTTCGCGCTCGATGCGATTGTGCCCACACCGTGGAAGAACGGTGGCGGCTCCACGCGCGAGATTGCCGTATGGCCGCCGGGTGCCGATATGGATAGCTTCGCGTGGCGCATCAGCGTGGCGGATATCGGCGCCGATGGGCCATTCTCGGCTTTTCCCGGCATCGACCGGCAGATCGTACTGATCGACGGCGCGGGCGTGCATCTGCAGGCCCACGACGACACGTTCTGCCACAAGCTCGTGCGTGTGGGCGAACCGTTTGCGTTTTCTGGCGATACCGCCGTGCATGCCACGCTGGTAGACGGGCCTACGCAGGATTTCAACGTGATGACGCGCCGCGACGTGTGCCGTGCCGAAGTCAGGCTGATGCGTCAGCCATTTACGGCGGTGCCCCATGACGCCACGGTGCTGCTGCTGGTGTTGCGCGGCACATGGGATACCGGCGACGGCCAGCATGTGGCAGCCGGCGAAGGCATCCTGATGTCCGCCGGCACACCGGCCATCACACTGTTCCACACCGATCTCTCCGCGCTGTGCCTGCGCGTGACCCTGAATATGGAGCGGGACCGATGAACTTCACCGACGCGCCATCTGCCGACGGCGTCTGGCATCATTGCAACCTGCTGCCCGATGCCGATCCCGCGCGGGCCATCCACGACGCTGCGCTGGTTGTGGAGCACGGACGGATCGCGTGGCTCGGCGCATGCGCGAACCTGCCGGAAGCGTATCGGCAGATGCCCAGGCACGACGCCAACGGTGCATGGATCACGCCGGGGCTGGTCGATTGCCACACCCATCTGGTCTATGGTGGCCAGCGTGCCGATGAATTCGCCATGCGGCTCGGTGGCGCGAGCTACGAGGAAATTGCGCGTGCCGGTGGCGGCATCGTGTCGACGGTGCGCGCCACGCGCGAGGCCGATGAAGCCACGCTGTTCGCGCAGTCTGCAGTACGTCTGCAAGCCTTGCTCGCGGAAGGTGTCACTGCTATCGAGATCAAGTCCGGCTACGGCCTGTCGCTCGATGCGGAACGCAAGCAGCTGCGCGTGGCGCGCCAGCTTGGCAGCGCATATGGCGTGACCGTGCACACCACGTTCCTGGGCGCGCATGCATTGCCGCCCGAGTACGCTGGACGCGCCGATGACTACATCGAACTGGTCTGCGACACGATGCTACCGGCACTGGCCGAAGAAGGCCTGGTGGATGCGGTCGACGCGTTCTGCGAAGGCATTGGCTTCTCACCCGCGCAAACCGCGCGCGTCTTTGCAGCCGCTGCGCGACATGGACTGCCGGTCAAACTGCATGCGGAACAGTTGAGCAACCTCGGGGGTGCTGCGCTGGCGGCGCGGCACAAGGCCCTGTCGGCCGATCATCTCGAACATCTGGACGAAGCCGGTGTGATTGCGATGGCCGAGGCGGGCACGGTGGCGGTATTGCTGCCGGGCGCCTACTATTTCCTGCGCGATACCCATCTGCCGCCGTTGGCGTTGCTGCGCCAGCATGGTGTGCCGATTGCAATTTCCACCGATCACAATCCCGGCACCTCGCCCACCACGTCGCTATTGTTGATGATGAATATGGCCTGCACCTTGTTCCGCATGACCGTGCCTGAAGTGCTGGCCGGGGTCACCGCGCATGCGGCGCGCGCCCTGGGCGCAGCGGATCGGCATGGACGGCTTGCCACAGGCCGTGCCGCGGATTTCGCGCTCTGGCAGGTAGCCTCGCCGGCCGAGCTGGCCTACTGGTTTGGCCGTAATCCATGCGCCGGTGTCGTGCGCCAGGGCAGGGTGTTCCGATGAGCGCCGGTCAACTGTTCGCAGCCCATGCGCTACTGCCCGAAGGCTGGGCGCGTGATGTGCTGCTGGAGTGGGACGCCCAAGGCGTCTTCACAACTGTCGCGCCGGGGACCGTTGCCTCCGCGGCCGTGCCGCTGGCGGCCGGCGCGGTGCTGCCGGGCATGCCGAACCTGCATTCGCACGCGTTCCAGCGCGGGTTTGCCGGGTTGACCGAGTACCGCAGCGTATCGCAGGGCGACGACCCGGCTGGTGGCGATTCGTTCTGGAGCTGGCGCACGCTGATGTATCGCTTCGCACTGCGCCTCTCGCCCGATGCGCTGGAAGCCATTGCGACGCAGCTCTATGTTGAGATGCTGCGCGCGGGTTACACCAGTGTGTGCGAGTTCCACTACGTGCATCACGATCCGGACGGCAAGCCGTATGCCGATCGCGCGGAGATGTCGTTACGGCTGCTGCGTGCGGCGCAGACCGCCGGCATCGGCATGACGCTGCTGCCGGTGCTGTACCAGACCGCGGGTTTTGGCGGCAAGCCGGCACAAGATGATCAGCGGCGCTTCCTCAACGATACCGACGCCATGCAGGCGCTGCTGGAAAGGCTGGCGCCACATTGCGCAGCCTATGGCGCTCGGCTGGGCCTCGCGCCGCATTCGCTGCGCGCGGTACCTCATGACGGTCTTACCAGGGCAGTCGCTGCGCTGCATGCGCTGGATGCCACGGCGCCCGTGCATATCCATATTGCCGAGCAGCAGAAAGAGGTCGACGATTGCCTGGCGTCGACCGGTGTCCGTCCCGTCGAGTGGTTGCTCGACCATGCGCCCGTGGACCAGCGCTGGTGCCTGGTGCACGCCACGCATATGGATTGGGACGAGCGACGCCGTCTGGCCCACAGCGGCGCGGTGGCTGGCATCTGCCCGACCACCGAGGCCAACCTTGGCGACGGCGTGTTCGAAGCCGCGCCATACCTGGCGCAGAAGGGCTGGTGGGGCATCGGCTCGGACAGTCATGCGAGCGTCAGCGTAGCCGAGGAGTTGCGCACCTTCGAGTACGGCCAGCGCCTGGGCCTGCAGCGGCGTAACGTGCTGGCATCGGAAACGCATGCGCAGGTAGCGGACCGGCTCTGGCTAGAAGCTGTGGCGGGCGGCGCGCGGGCGGCCGCGCGGCCGGTGGCCGGACTGGCGATCGGGCAGCGTGCCGATTTACTGGTGCTCGATGGCCAGCACCCGACGCTGGCCGGACTCGATGGCGCACGCGCGCTGGCCACTTACGTGTTCGCTAGCCACGGTCATGAGACACTAGCGGAAGTCCGCACGGGCGGCGTGTGCCGTGTGCGGCATGGCGTGCATCCACAACAGGTGGATGCGGGCCAGCGGTTTGCCGAGGCGCGTGCGCGCCTGCTTGCCGACTGACATTGAATTGCAGCCCCGAGACAAGATGTCCTTCACCACAGATACTCCCGCCTTCACCCTGCATCGCGGCACCCGTCCGTTGCTGGTGTCGATGCCGCACGTCGGCACCCATCTTCCCGCCCAACTGGCCGCACGTCTGACACCCGACGCGCGCACCGTGCCCGATACCGACTGGCACATGGATCGCCTGTACGACTTCGCGCGCGAACTCGGCGCGTCGATCCTGATGGCTACCCATTCGCGCTATGTGATCGACCTGAACCGGCCACCCGATAACGCGAACCTGTATCCGGGCCAGGACACCACGGGCCTGTGCCCCGTCGACAGCTTCGACAAGACGCCGATCTATGCCGATGGCACGAATGGTCCCGACGACGCCGAGATCGCGCTGCGACGCGACGCGATCTGGCATCCGTACCACAACGCGCTGCAGGAAGAACTCAAGCGCCTGCGCGATGCGCATGGCACGATCGCGCTGTGGGACGCGCACTCGATCCGTTCGGTGCTGCCCCGTTTCTTCGAAGGCAAGCTCACGGACTTCAACCTGGGGTCGGCCGACGGCAAGAGTTGCGATGCGGGCCTGGCCGCCGATGTCGTGGAAATTGCCAAGGCGGTGCCGCTCCATACCGCGGTGCTCAATGGCCGCTTCAAGGGCGGCTATATCACGCGCCAGTACGGCAACCCCGGTGACGGCGTGCATGCGATCCAGCTCGAACTGACCCAATCGTCGTATATGGAAGAGGTCTATCCGTTTGCCTACGACCCGGCCAAGGCCGCGAATGTGCAACCGGCGATCCGCAAGATGCTGGAAACCGTGCTGGCGTTCGTGGAAGCGCGATAACGCCTGCAACGTGATTGACGACGAGGGCCTGGTACATCGGTACCAGGCCTTTTTTACTGATAGCTCATCGTGAACGTCATCAGGCCCTGGACCGAGCCTGGCGTGACGGTGCCGGTGGCGATGTATTGAACCCTGAGCGGCATGCTCCGCGTGCTACCGGACGCGCCGACGAACCACGCATTGGTATTTCCTGCGGTGGCGGTATCGGGCCCGAAGCGGACCGGGCTGCCTGAGGCGTCCACGACGCGCAGACCGACATTGCGTGCCGTGGACGTGCTGGTGAGCGTAAGCCGGTCGGTGCGATTGCCGGGCGTGGTGGCGTCCGTCAACGTCGCGTACACATTGATGCCGGCGGGGCATGCCAGGCCGATCGAGAATGGCGTCTCGCCCGCTATCGAACCCGTAGTGCGCAGCCCGGAAAGGCTTACTGCTGGCAAGGCCACATTGATCGAAGGCGTTGTCACCCGGCAGGCATTGAACGCGATGGTCGTATTGGCAATGCCGATGGAAACCAACGGGTCGCTCTTGAGGTTGGCGCCGCGATTATGGCTCTGCAGGTCGAACATTTTCGCAACAGACGCCGGTCCCGCCTGGGTCATCTCCCCGGTCTTCACCAACTGGTAGTGCAGGATGTATGAGCGCGAGACCAGCGTCTCGGTTGTGATGTCTGGCGCGAAGTGTTGCTGGAGCCCGGCACCAATACTCGACATGCTCCTGTTGTTGAAGTATGCCGATGTCACCCGGACACCGACGCCAGGCGTTCCGGTGGCCCAGACGTCTGTGTGCCCTGGTGCCAGATCCAGTGCGGAAGTCAGCTGCAGATAGAAGCCCGCCACGGAATTGCCGTCCATTTCGAGCGAGTACGCTGCACACCTGTAGCGACCATAGGTGGACCTCCGTGGCCCGATGTTGGCACCAATGGGCAGGTTCCGCGGCACGCTGACGTTGCCAAACGAGACGCTCGTGGCACTGCTGGTGATGATGCATTGCGGATAAATCTCCTGGGCCTCTACGCGCATCGCCGCGCCAGCAAGCCATGCCATTACCGCGCTGCCGATAAAGAGTGAATGTCGTTTCATGATCAGCCGCTGAACTGTTCCATTTCCAGGTGCCGCGAGCCCGATCGCGTGCCTGGTGCAGTTCGGCTTGCGTGACAGACGGTGTCGACTTTTGGCCACGGCCGGGCATCCTGTTGCGGGGGCGGTAACCGGTAGTCCAGCGTGCATTGCTGTGCGTGGCCATGGCCCCATGCCACCGTGAGCTTGCCGGTGTCCTCAACGCCGCGGACAAAGATGCGCCCACCCTGGCCGACCATGCCAACTTCACTGGCCAGTGCATTGCGGACGATTGCACCGAATGGCAATGGCTTGCTGTCTGACCGCGTGGCGACGATCATGGCGGACCGCCCTCTACTGGCTTCGAACGGAATCATGACGACGCCGTTGGCACGAGGCGTGATCTCTGCCGAGGTGGACTTCAGTTCGACATTCATCGGCATGCCCCGGGGGTCCAGTTCGACCGTGTTGCGTGCATAGGGACTCAGGTACGGCACGACGGCGTAGCCAGCGTCATTGACGCGAACGCCGGGAGCATTGACGAGCCGCGCGCCAGCGGCGCCCTTGGCCTCGACAATGCCGATCGTGTCACCGAGAAAGTTGGCCAGCGTGACGCCACCGCGATGGGCTACGAGTGCACCGTGCAGCCCTGCCGAGTATTGCGAGTTGCCGCCGCCGCCACTGGCCGACGCCGATACCGTGGCGAACGGGCTCATGTACTGCGTATTGCCGCCGCCATTGAACGCACCGCGAGCGTGGCTGGCGTTCAGCCCGTAGCTGAGCGCATTGTCTTCCAGCGCGCTGCCGCCCAGTACGAACTGCTGCGAAGCGCCTGTCGCCTCATTGCTTGTCAGCCCCATCGACATGAGCGGCGCACGTTGCGTACGCCCGAGCGGCATCGAGACTCCTGCATGGAACTGATTGACCAGCGCGCCGGATGCACCTTGCCGCAGGCGTGAAGCAGAAAGATTGACCATCATGCTGGTATTGAACAGGCGCAACGCGTTGTTGTAGCCGATCTGGAACTGCGTCGTCGTTCCGCTATCGTTCCAGTAGTTGCGTGAGCTGCCGCTGATGTAGAGGTTGCCCCAGCGGCCCGGCAGGCTCTGGTTCAGTGTCAGTTGTAACTGGGTGCGCTGCCGTGCCACGGTACGGACATCGGAGCCGGCAGCCATGCGCTCGGTTGCAAGATAGGCATCGGGCATGGCCCAGAATCCACTCGACGAGTACCGGTAGGCCGCCACCGTCAGGTTGGTATGGGTCCGGGGCACGGACTTGGCATAGCTCACGCGAACACTCTGGCCCGTGGCGTTGTCGACCCCGGCAATATCGGCGCTTGCCTGCGTCACGTCCATGGCCAGTGTGCCGTACGACGTATTGAAGGCGGCGCCGAGCAAGCCCGCCGCATAGTTGTCGGCCACGGTTGCGCCCGCATATCCGGTCAGCAGGCTGCCGAAGCCATGTTGCACGGTGCCCTGCATCAGCTGGTATCGGCCAGTAAGCCGCGTGTCGCGCAGTTGCCCGATCGTCAGCGAATAGCGCGTGATGGCGGGACGCACGAGCTGGGATACCGATGCGTACGGTACGGTGAAGCGTTGCTCGTTGCCGTCCGCCTCGCTCACGGTGACCTCGAGGTCGCCGCCATAACCGGTGGCATAGAGGTCGCGGATATCGAATGGGCCGGGCGCCACCGTGGTCTCGTATAGACGGTTACCGTTCTGCGTGATCGACACGCGGGCATTGGAGCGTGCCACGCCGCGGATGCGCGGCGCATAGCCGCGCATGGAGTCAGGCAGCATGCGGTCATCGCTGGCCAGTTGCACGCCCCTGACACCAAAGCTGTCGAACACCGCACCATCGGTAAAAGAGTCGCCGAGCGTGAGCTGGCTGCGCAATGCGGGCGCATCACGCTGCACGAAGGTCGCGATGTTCTGGTATGCGAATCCTTTTGGCGCGGCGGGATCCCAGTTGAGGGCCGAGCGTTGCCGTACATGCCAGTTGCCGAGATTCAGGCCCGAGTCGATGCCCAGGTAAGTGCTCGTATTGCGCCAGCCGCCGCGCGTGTGCCATGTATTGAGCGTGTAGGCGAGGGTCGCGGAAGTCGTGCTGTCTTCCCAGTACTCCTGTCCGACATGATCGCGCGGTGTTTGCGCGAGCAGGGCTTGGGGAACGGTCAGGTCGAACTGGAGATCGCCAACGTCGAACGACCAGCTTACGCGGGGATCGATGCGGCCCGGATCGAGGCATTCTCCTGCCGCCGCACGGGTAAGCTCTGCAGCGCCTTGCGTGGTAAGCGCGTCCTTGTCGAGGTTCAGGTGGCGCATGAGCGAGCCCGCCGGACACGCCGTCACGAAGCCGCTGTGGTCGGTGAACCGGACCGCATGTCGTCCCAACGGCGCCCCGTTCAGGCTGACGTCGACAACGTACTCGCCGGGATGCACCGGATTGCCACGTGCGAAGCGGGCGACGTCGACAAGCCTGCCGCTGGGCCCGGCAAGCAGCGCACTGTTGAAGCGGACTTCCCGCATGCCGTCACGCACCGCGTCACGACTCCGCTCGTCTTCGATGGCAAGCGCGGGCAACGACAGCACGCCAGCGAGCAGGCCCATGATATAGCGGTAGCCGCGTGAGATCGCGTTGCCACGCGTCCATGGCGAAAGAAGGCGCAAGACCGGTGCAAGACAGGCGCAATGATCCGATGGCATGGTGCAGTCACTGCTTGTCGGCATTCTCGCGAGCCCCTTCCACGCCCGCGCCATAGTCGTTGACGAAGGTGTAGTCCACTCTGTCAGGAGACGCGTTGACGATCTCCGTTGCCGCTCCGATGTCGATGACGGCCGTCGCCCCCGGTGCCACCATGGCGCCAGCTTCGCTCTGATAGGTGGCGTCGCCGCTGCGCACGGCGATGCGCGAGAACGTGACGTGGTAAGGCGTTGGATTGGTGGCCGCCAATGCGTGGCGGCCGTTGCCGTTACGCAAGAATTGCCAGGTCACCGCTGCCGGTGCCGCAGCGGCATCTTCGGGCAGGCCGTCCGGACGATAGAACAGCTTGATGCGCGAGCGGAACGCCAATTGCAGCGAGTTGGCGCCTTCCGTGTCGGAGGATGGAGGAACCTGCAGCACATTAAGCCAGAACAGCGACTCGCGCTCGCCCGTGATTGGCTCGCCCGTATGTACGACGCGCAAGGTCTGCCCCTTGCCGGGGTCGAGTCGGAACAACGGCGGCATCGCCATGAAGGGCACGTTCGTGTCGTCGGGGATTGCGCTGGCGTCGCCGTCGTCGATCCAGGCCTGCACCAGTGCGGGGTCGGTGCCTTCGTTGCCGAGCCTGAGCGTGACCTCGCGCTCGGCGGCGGGGTAGATCACTCGGGTGCCACCGAGGACGACGGACGCCGATGCCGG
Source organism: Cupriavidus sp. (assembly GCF_057315035.1). NCBI lineage: Bacteria > Pseudomonadati > Pseudomonadota > Betaproteobacteria > Burkholderiales > Burkholderiaceae > Cupriavidus > Cupriavidus sp. Next base: position 87,911 of record NZ_DBHKYV010000005.1, read on the forward strand.
TGTGGCGATGGCAGCCATGCAGGCGGTCAAGGTAATGGCGCGCCAGAGTGTGCGGAGAAGCATTGCGGAATCTTGTATGAATTAAGCGCGCAGGAAGGCTGACGCGGCACCGATGACGCGCCGCGTAGAGGACAGAAAGACTGGAAGCCGTCGAGAGTGTCGAGGACGTCGAGGACGCGGCGGTTACTGGTAGACGATCGAGTAGAGCGTCGCGGTGGTAAGGTCGCCCGCGGTGGCGGCACCGGTGGCGACATACTCGGCAAAATAGTTCAACGTTGCGCCACCGTTGTTCAATGTCACGGGGCGTGAGTTCTGCGAAGCGTGGGCGGCGCCGAGCCGAATATCGGAATAGTCGGAATTCTTCAGACCGACCTGCACGTTGCGGGCACCAGTCCGGTTCGAGTTCACGAGTCGGCCGGTGCCGATATCGACCGTTGCGCCCGGTTCGAAGTACACCATGGCATTGCCGGAATTTGGCGTGCAGCCCGACAGCGTGATGTTGAACGGGGTGCGCCCGGTGACGGCGCCGGCAGTCCTCAACGAGTTTGTCGAAACGGTAGGCAGCGTGACGGTGAAATTGTTGGCGCCGCCGTTACCACCGATCGTGCAGGTCTGGGCGGTAATTCTTCCGTTGAAGGTGACAGTGCCGTCGGCGGCGAAGGCAGCCGGGGCGAAAGCAATCAGTGCGCTGGCGGTGACAAGAAACGTGGCTCGCATGGGTGGATGAATGGATCAGGTAGAAATTTTCCGAATACTCGGAAGCCTCAACGCGAAGGGCTGCGCTGCGAATGGAATCCTAAGCACCTGAAATTTCTGGATCTACAGTCGTTCATCCAAAAGAATGTGACACGTCAGAATGTAATAACAGTTTCATGTATTCCTGCAAAAAAGAAATGCCCCGCAGTGCGGGGCATCGTAGTGCGTGCAACGGCTTTTACTTTTTCGTCACGTTCTTGTTGGCCTTGCTGCCGGTGGCCTGGTTGTAGCGCTCCACGTAGTCCTCGAACAGCTTGCGGATCGATTTGCCGATCTTGGCGTAGTCCGATTCGTTGAGGTTGGCCAGCGAGACCCGCCCCGATGGATGGCGTGTGCCGAAGCCGCGCCCCGGCAGCAGTACCACGCCAGCCTCCTCGGCCAGTCGGAACAGCAGTTCGGCCGGTTCCGCCGATGCCATGACCCATTTCACGAACTCGGGCCCGATCGCCTTGCCGCCCAGTTGTTCGATATCGAGCAGCGTGTAGTAGTCCACGACATTCGGGTCTTCCGTGTCATCCGGGGCAATACCGATTTCGCGGAACAGCGCGGCCTTGCGGCTGCGGATCAACCGCTTCATGGCCTGCTTGTATGCGTCGGGCGTGTCCATGAGCGAGAACAGCGAAAACAGCACCATCTGCACCTGCTGCGGCGTGGACAGCCCGGCCGTGTGGTTCAGCGCCACGGTGCGGCTGTCGGCCACGAGGCGGTCGATGAACTTGAGCGTATCGGGCGTGGTGGTGATCGAGTGGTAGCGCGTGTGAAGCTGCTTGCGCTGGTCCTCGGGCAATTTGGCGAGCTTTTCGTCAAAGATGTTGTCGCGGTGCGTGGCAATTACGCCCAGGCGCCAGCCCGTTGCGCCAAAGTACTTCGAGAACGAATAGACCAGGATCGTGTTGCGCGGGCAGAGCGCGAACAGCGAGACGAAGTTGTCGGCAAAGGTGCCGTAGACATCGTCGGTCAGGATGATCAGGTCCGGCCGTTCCTCGATGATCGACGCCAGGTACTCCAGGCTCTCGTCGCTCATGCGCACCGATGGCGGATTGCTCGGGTTGACCAGGAAGAACGCCTTGACGCTGGGGTCGCGCAGTTTGTCGAGTTCCTTGTTCGAATACTGCCAACGCGATTCGGGGTCCGCATCGATGTTCAGTTCGACGAGCTGGTAGTCGTTGAGTTCGGGAATCTCGATGTAGGGCGTGAAGATCGGCATGCCCAGCGCGATCTTGTCGCCAGCCTTGAGCAGGTGGTTCTCGCGCATCGAGTTGAACAGGTACGTCATGGCGGCAGTGCCGCCTTCCACCGCGAACAGGTCGAACTCGCCGATGAACGGATGCTTGCCGATCATCTCCTTGCGGATGTACTGGCCGACGATAAGCTCGCTCAACTTGAGCATGCGGTCGGGCACCGGGTAGTTGCAGGCCAGGATGCCTTCGCACATTTCATAGAGGAAATCGGCCGCGTTGAGCCCGAGCTGGTCGCGTACATACGACACCGCGCCCGCCAGGAACTTCACGCCCGGCACCTCCTGATTCTCGCGCGCGAACAGGTCGAAGCGTTCCTCGATCCCTTCGCGGCGCGGAAAGCCGCCCACACCCTCAGGCATGTACTGGAACGAGCGCTCCGATTCACGCATCGCGAACAGGCCAAGTTGCCAGAAGCCATGGCGCGGCACCGTGGCCAGGAAGTTGGGGTTGCCGCGGCCGGCGTTCAGCATCAGTCGGTCCGCGTTGCTGCTGGCCAGCTTGATCAGCTCGTCCTTGAGTTCGAACGGCGAGAGGCTGGACAGCTTGGAGAGATCCGGTTTGCTCATGACGTTACTCCTTTTGGGAATCCGATCGAAGGAATGGGTCAGACCAGGCCGACCACGAGTGGGCCAAGCAGGGTCAGCAGCACGTTGGCCAGTGCATAGGTGATGGCAAATGGCACGGTGGGCACGGGGCTCTCGGCCTTGTCGAGAATGCCGCCAAATGCGGGGTTGGCGCTGCGCGACCCGGACAGTGCGCCGGCCAGCAGCGCGGCGTTGTCGTACTTGAGTATGTAGCGGCCGAACAGCATGGTCAGGAACAGCGGCAGCAACGTGACCACGGCGCCCAGCAGAAAGATCGTCACGCCGCTTTGACGCAGGGTGTCGACCGCCTGCAGGCCGGAGTTGATGCCGACAATGGCGACGAATGCGGCCAGCCCGAAGTCCTTCAGCAACTGGCACGCCGCCGTCGGCATCGCGCCAAACATCTGATGCTTGGACCGTGCCCAGCCGAAAACGAGGCCCGATAGCAGCGCGCCGCCACCAGAACCCAGCGTCAGCGGGATCGAGCCAATGCGCACTACCAGCAGGCCGATCAGCAGGCCCACCAGCACCCCGGCGCCGAAGTAGACGAAGTCGGTCTTCTCGCTGGGTACCAGCTCATAGCCGGCGGTCTTGGCGGCGCGCTTGGTGTCGGCGGGCGTGCCGTAGAACGTGATGATGTCGCCGTGCTGGAGCTTGAGATCGGGCAGCAGCGGCAGGGGGTGGTCATAACGTTCGATCCGTTCGACATACACACCATGTCGCATCTCGCGCCCTACATCGGCCACGATCTCGGCCAGCGTCTTGTTGTTCATGCCCTTGAGCGTGAACACTGAACGGCGCGTCTGCATCACCATGCCCATGCCTTCGGCATCGGCTACTTCCTCGCCGATCAGGAGCGCCGTGGGAACCATGGCGTCGCGCCGGCCCACCAGCAGCACCAGGTCACCGGCTTCGAGCAGGGTGTCCTGCGTGAACTCGAAGGGCTTGCCACCGCGCTGGAGCTTTTCCACGGTGATCAGGTCTTCGCCGCCAACCTCGATGTCCTTGACCGTCTTGCCCGCCGCGTTGCTGACCCGGAACAGCCGGCCAACCAGGCGCGGCAGCGCGCCGGCCTGGCCCGGTCCGAACTGCGGCAGCCCCCCGTGCATGGCGGCCTCGACCTTCTTCGAGTCGGTCTTGAGGTCGGCCCCCATGAAGCGCGGCAGGATATTCACGCAGACGATGATCGCGCCGAGCGAGCCGAACACATAGGTCACCGCGTAGCCGATTGCCACATTGGCCTGCAGGGTCTTGACCTGGTCGGGCGGCAGGCCCAGCTTGGTGATGGCGTCGCCGGCGGTACCGATGATGGCGGACTGCGTCATGCCACCGGCGGCCAGCCCCGCGGCAATGCCCTTGTCGAGATGGAAGATCTTTGCCAGCACCACGACCGTGACCAGGCCGGCTACGGCCATGAACACGGCCATCGCAATCTCGCGCAACGAGCTGCGGTTCAACGAGTTGAAGAACTGCGGGCCGCTTTCATAGCCGACCGCGTAGATGAACACCGCAAACATCACGGCCTTCACGCCATTGTCGATCTCGACCCCGACCTGGCTGATGACCACGGCCGCCAGCAGCGATCCAGCCACGCCGCCGAGCTGGAACTTGCCGAACGTGATCTTGCCGATGGCATACCCGATGGCCAATGAGAGGAACAGCGCCGACTCGGGTGACTTCTGGAAGATGGTGTGCAACCAATCCATGGGACCTCCTGTAAAGCGATGACACGGGTTACGGGGGCGCGTGCCCGGATACTTGTGGTGTCCGGACACGCCGGCACAGCTACATCGGCGCCATGGCAAGCGGGCCGGGCGGCACGCCAATGCCAGGCAGCAGAAAATCGGTTCGGATGGTCGGGCTACGGGATGGCACAGTCCGGGCGCTGCGCGGTGACGTGACGGACGAGCGGGCCGCGGCAATGCCGCTGCTCGTCGCCTGCGGCGCGAACGTCACGTTCCTGAAATGGTGGTCGAGGCGGACCCCGGTCTGGCCGATCATGCGCGCGGCAATCGGGGTGCCGCATATGCCGCCCCGCCGGAATGGGCCGGCCGGGAAGGCGCCGAGCGCATGGCCAACGGCCAATGCGAGGAACGGCGCAATCTCCGGTTGACCGGCTAGCAGGGTGGAAACGGATTCCATGGCGCGGCGCGGGCCTCCCTATGGCTCATGGCAAGCCATACGGCAGATCCGCAGGCGGCGTGAGGCATTATCCGCGTGGGGCGCCCGCGCGCGTACTGAAAGCTTTTGATTGCGAATTAAACGCATTGACATCGCGAAATGCGCGATGCCTTTCGTGCACGCTCAGTTTCCCGATCACTTGCCGCTATTGAGCCGGTCCTGGATGTGCTTTGCACGGGCATCCGATCCTGGATGCGAACTCAGCAGGCTCGACTTGCCGCCATCGAGCTTGGCCAGTTTCTGGAATGCGGTCACCAGTGCCTGGCGGTTGGCGCCATTCTTCGTCAGCAGGTCGAATGAATAGTCGTCGGCCTCGCTTTCCTGTTTCTGCGAGAACTGTGCGTTGATGAACGTTTCGCCAAGTTCGCCGATTTGCGATGACGACAATGCCGTCAGCGTGGCACTGCCGGTCGAACCGAGCAGTCCACGTGCGGCGGCAGTGGTGTAGGCCACCTGCATGGCCCGCTTGGTGTGTCCCAGCGCGACGTGGCCAATTTCGTGGCCCAGCACGCCACGCACTTCATCATCGCTCATCAGATCCATCAGGCCGCTGTACACGCGCACGCAGCCATTGGCCATGGCCCATGCATTCACGTCCTTGGTCACGTAGACCTTGGCATCGAGTGGCAGCCCGGTATTCTGCAGGCCGCTCATGATTGTCACGAGCCGTTTCGCATAGGTGCTGTCGGCTGTGGCAAGCGTGTTCTTCTTGTCCATCTCGGCGCACGACTGGTCTGACAGTTGCTTGACGTTGGCGTCGCTGAGCGAGGCGGCGGAGAACAGGCTGCCGCCTGCCTGGGTCAGGCCGTCCATATTGGCACCGGCGCAGCCGGCCAGCAGTGCAGCGCAGCCAATGGCCGCCGCGGTAGCAGTAAGGCGCTTCATCTTCGTTCCCTGGATTGACTGTTGAAGTCTGTTGATGTTGTGGATGTTCTGGCGCGTCGGCATAGGGATCCCTGTTGGCAGGGCTCCCGTCACCGCAGCGTAAAAGGATAAGCAAGCGATTGGGCACTTGCCAGCGGTTTATGTCTGACACAGCCAACGGCATTACCCCAGCAGATTCAGAGTCGTCTTATGGCGTAGGGTTCGCAAGTGCGGCGCAATGGTGTGATGCCACGCAAATCCCATTCCAAACATCGTCATCCGCATGTCTCGCTGCTGACCGGCACGGGCCTGCATGTCCTCGACGAACTGCCGCTGACCGATGTCGCCAGCACGCTTGACGCGCGCACCGAACTCGCCATGTGCCTTTGTGCATTGATCGATGCGCATGCGGATAGCGCAATGCCACGCGTCATCCCCCAGACGCTGTCATTGATCCGGCGCTACCGCTTGCGGCGCTTGTCCGTCGACCACCTGATGCGTGCGCTGGTGGCGCTGGACCAATGCGTGGAGATCCTGGTGCGCGACCGCACCGATGGCGAACCGGCGGGAATTTCCGTGACGGCACAGCAGTCTGGCGAACGCTGAATTGAAGAACTTACAGACAACGGATTGCCTGATTTCGACGTCGCGTAATTCTGTTCAAACGGCAACGTGAAACGGCCGCGCGCACGGGAAACAACGCGGAAACCCGCACAGGAAGCCGTACACGATCCGATGATGCCGCCTATACTCGACGAGTAAATGCGTACTTACTACAGCGCCATTGGAGGGCAACCCATGACGCATAAGCAGACGGTGCGGTCGCGTGCCGCGCATGAAGAGTTCGTCGATCCCGCGTATCCCGTGCTCAGGCAAATGCGCCGTGAGTTGGTAATCGACCTCCGTCGCGCCATTCATGAGCGCGGCTGGAATGAGACCGAGGCCGCCGCTGCGTTGCATGTCGGGCGGCCGCGCATTGCGGCAATCAATGAGGAGCGGTGGCAGACCTTTACGCTTGAGCTGCTGCTCACGCTTGCAATCCGTGTTGGGCTGGCGCCGCGGCTGACGTATGCCCATGATCGCAATGTGGTCGCATTGCGGCAGGGTGCGCAAGGGCCCGTCAACGGACCGAAGGTCGCGCATTCGTGAACTTCACTGGTATCGAAACGGCAGGAAATCTGCGAGGAGCTGGTGCCCGGGGTCGGACTCGAACCGACACGCCTTGCGGCGGGGGATTTTGAGTCCCCTGCGTCTACCTGTTTCACCACCCGGGCATGGGCTTGGCGATGTACGAGAATGCACATCGCGCGACGATGAGCCGCAGATTATGCCGCAATTCTCTGGGCAGGACAACCACGAGGGCGTCACGGCAGTTGCGGTAGGATTACGCGCAACCGCGCCATGCGGTGTCGCCGCGCGTTTCCTGTCCGGAGCCGAGAGCCATGTCCGCCCAGCCGACCCTCGATGCCAACCCCGCCGCCAGCCTGGCCACGCTGGCCGCCTTGCCCTCGCAGGATCCTGCGTTCTATGCGCGCGCCTACAACAATCGCGCGAACGTGCCCGACAATGCAGTGCATATGGCCCGCTGGGCCGCCGATTCGGCGCTGGTGCGCGCGGGGATGGTGACGTTTTTCGAGAACCTTGCCTATGGCGATGCCGATTCGCCGCTTGCGGCAACCGAAACCCTCGACTATTTTCCTGCCGCTTCGCACGACGACGATGCGCCGCCACCGTTGCTGGTTTTCCTGCACGGTGGTTACTACCGCGCGCTGGACAAGCGCGATCACAGTTTCGTAGCCAGTATTCCCACGCGCCGTGGCGTGTCGGTGGCGGTGGTCAACTACGCGCTGTGTCCGGCCGTGACCGTGCAGACGATTGTCTGGCAGGTGATGCAGTCCGTGGCATGGCTCTATCGCGAGGCCGAGCGGCTAGGGCACGACCGCAACCGGATCTTCCTGGCCGGGCATTCGGTGGGCGGCCATCTGGTGACCATGCTGATGGCGGCGTTGTGGCCGCAGTTTGCCGCCGATTTGCCGGCGGACCTGATCAAGGGCGGCCTGTCGATCAGTGGCATCTACGACCTCGAGCCGCTGCGTCGCGCCGATTTCCTGCAGGTCGACCTGCGGCTGACTGAAGCCGATGTGGGGCGGTTGTCGCCGGCTTTCATGGTGCCGGCCACACGCGCCCCGCTGCTGACCGCCGTGGGCGAGACCGAATCAAGCGAGTACCAGCGCCAGAATGCGTTGATCCGCGCCGCATGGCCGGACAATGCACGCGAGAATATCCCGTTGCCGGGGCGTCACCATTTCAACGCGATGGATGACCTGATGCGCGACGACAGCGCACTGTCGCGAGCCTTGCTGGGAATGATCGCGGGAGTTTGAATTCCTGCGCATTTCAGTCCTTCAACTCCAGCACTTTCAGCAATGACGACGTATCGTCATTGCCCCAGCCCTGCTGCATCAGTTCGCCAAGCTGCGTTGCCGTGGCACGCATCGCAGGCAGGTCCAGTCCGATCTCGCCGGCTATATCGGCGGCCAGGCCAAAGTCCTTGGCATGCAGGCGCGACTCGATGCCGGCCGCGAAGTCCCGCGCCACCATCTTGGGCCCCATCATGTCGAGCATGCGGCTGCCGGCCATGCCGGTCGACATCGCCTGGAATACTTTGTCCGTATCGACGCCCTGTGCGCTGGCAAAGCGCATGGCTTCGGCAATGGCTTCGATATTGACCACCTGGGCGATCTGGTTGCAGAGCTTGGCTACCTGACCCGCACCGTGGTCGCCGATATGCGTGATGGTCTTGCCCAGGCATGACAGTAGCGGCCGCACCTTTTCAAGGTTCTCCGCCTTGCCGCCGACCATGATGGTCAGCGTGGCGGCCTGTGCGCCCATCGTTCCGCCCGAGACCGGGCAGTCGAGCGCCTCGATCCCGTTGGCGGCCAGCGCTTGCGCAATCTCGCGCGTGACGATCGGCGAGATCGTGCTGTGATCGACGCAGATGGTGCCCGGCGTCGCACCTTCGATCGCGCCGTCCTTGCCGAGCAGAACTTCGCGTACGTCCTCGGACGATGTCACATTGGTGAATACCACGGCTGCACCACGCGCCGCCTCGGCGGGCGTGAAAAACGGCTCGGCGCCCAGTTTGCGCGCGGCGTCGGCGGCCTCGGGGCGTCGTACGAATGCGCGCACTGTATGTCCGGCGCGAATCAGATGGCTCACCATCGGCGTGCCCATCGCGCCCAGGCCGATAAATGCCACGGTAGTCATGGATGCTTTCTTCCCGGTAAATATGGTTACTTGGCCGCGAGCCGCCACAGCGACGTGACTTCCGCCTTGCGCGCCGCGAACAGCGGGTCTTCCGCGTCGGCAGCCTTCGGATGACGCGGGCGGATATCGGAGCGGCCCAGCACCTTCAGGCCGGCCGCATCGATCCAGCCCAGCAGTTCATCACGTGAACGCAGCCCCAGATGTTCGGCGAAGTCCGACAGGATCAGCCAGCCCTGGCCAGCCGGTTCCAGATGCGCGGCCAGGCCATCCAGGAATCCGCGCAGCATGCGGCTGTCGGGATCGAATACCGCATGCTCGATCGGCGAGCTCGGCCGGGCCGGTACCCACGGCGGGTTGCAAACGATCAGCGGGGCCAGGCCCGCGGGGAACATGTCGGCGTCGATGATTTCGACCTGGTTGTCGAGGCCAAGTCGCGCAATGTTCTCGCGCGCGCAACCGAGTGCGCGCGGATCCTGGTCGGTGCCCACCACGCGCTTGACACCGCGTTGCGCCAGCAGCGCGGCCAGCACGCCGGTGCCGGCGCCAATATCGAATGCGAGCGCGGTCGAGGGCAGGGGCTCCTTGGCCACCAGTTCGATATATTCGCCACGTACCGGCGAAAACACGCCGTACCACGGATGGATACGCTCGCCGAGCACGGGAATCTCGACCCCCTTCTTGCGCCACTCGAACGCGCCGATCAGGCCCAGCAGCTCGCGCATCGATGCCACGTAGGGCACGTCGCCTGCGCCATAGACCAGTTCGCACGCCTCGTGCACGTCGGGCGCACGGCGCAGCGGCACCACATGGCCGGCCTCGAACGGCAGCAGCAGCATGCCCAGCGTGCGCGCGCGCTGCGACTGGGCCAGGCGGTGCTTGTGGAACGCTTCGGTGATGCTGCCCGGCGCCTTGCCGGCGTTACGCGACTTGCGCTGGGGTTTGCGGTCGACCCGCCGCGCCATGGCCTGCAGCAACTGGCGCGCATTCTGGAAGTCGCCGCGCCAGAGCAGGGCGGTACCTTCGCTGGCCAGACGGTAGGCGGTATCGGCAGGCGTCTGGTCGTCGGCGATCACTACGCGCTTTGGCGGCGGCAGGCCGGCCTCGGAGCGCCACAGCGCGCTGTGCTCGGCGCCGTCCTCGGTCCAGTGGATCGTCGGGAGGGATTCGTTTGCGGACATATAGTAATTAGCAGGGGCCACGTGGCTTACAGTTCGTAAGCCTCGTGGTCGCCGGACATGGCCTGTTCCACAAGCTTGCGGTTCAGCGTCGGCGAGAACAGTTCGATAAATGTATAGACAAAGCTGCGCAGATACGCGCCTTGCTTGACAGCGAGGTGGGTGACGTTGGTGCCGAACAGATGGCCGGCCGGCAGGCCGCGCAGGTTGCGGTCGCGCTCGGGATCATAAGCCAGGCCGGCCACGATGCCGACACCAAGGCCGATTTCCACGTAGGTCTTGATCACGTCGGCATCGATGGCCTCCAGCACGATGTCCGGCTGGAGCTGGCGCAACTCGAAGGCCTTGTCGATCTTGGGCCGGCCCGCGAAGTTCACGTCATAGGTGATCAGCGGAAAGGTGGCCAGGTCTTCCAGCGTCAGGTGCTTCTTTTCCAGTAGCGGGTGATCGGGTGGCGTAATCACCATATGCTGCCACTGGTAGCCCGGCAACGACACCAGGCTCTTGTCGCCTGAAATACCCTCGGTGGCGATGCCCAGGTCGGCCTGGTCATGCAGGATCATGTCGGCAATCTGCGCCGGATTGCCCTGCTGGATCGACAGCCGCACCTTCGGGTAACGCTTGGTGAACTCGCCAATCACGCGCGGCAGGGCATAGCGAGCCTGCGTGTGGGTCGTGGCAATCGTGAAGTTGCCTTGATCCTGCGCAGCGTAGTCCTTGCCGACCCGCTTCAGGCTTTCCACCTCCTGCAGGATCTTCTCGACCGATGTCAGGATGCGGCGGCCAGGTTCGGTCAGGCTGCGGATTCGCTTGCCATGACGGGTGAAGATATCGACACCCAGTTCTTCCTCGAGCTCGATAATGGCCTTGGAAACACCCGGTTGTGATGTATAGAGCGCTTTTGCGGCCTCGGTCAGGTTGAAGTTCTGACGGACGGCCTCACGCACGAAGCGAAACTGGTGGAGATTCATATAACTTCGCTCGTATAAACAAACAACTTCTTATTAGTTTGAGATATGAGGCGAGTTTATTACGATTCTCGAACTTTGTTAAACGTTCGCCTGCCCGCATTGCGTCCGCGCCCAGCCTGAAAAGGTGGAGCCGGCACCACCGGAGCAAGGCGCAGTCGAGAAACCCCCGAATGTCCCTCGCCTATACCGTTTCCGGTTTGCTGGTAGGTCTCCTGGTCGGTCTGACCGGGGTTGGCGGGGGTTCGCTCATGACGCCGCTGCTGACGCTGCTGTTCGGCTTCTCGCCGGCCACGGCGGTTGGCACCGACCTGGCGTTCGCCGCGATCACCAAGGGCTTCGGCACCATCGCGCATCGCGCGCACGGCCATGTGCAGTGGCAGGTGGTGCGCCGGCTGTGCATCGGTAGCCTGCCCGCCGCGCTGGCCGCGATCCTGGTGCTCAAGAGCGCCGGTGAGCTCAATGCGCAATGGCTCCATGCGATCCGCCTGACGATCGGCGTGTCGGTGCTGCTGACGGTGCTGTCGCTGCTGTTCCGCAAGCAGATGCTGGCGTGGCTGGAACGCAACCCGCGCTTCCAGCTCGAAGGCCGCGCGCAGGTGGTGGCAACGGTGGTGGTCGGCGCCGTGATCGGCGTGCTCGTGACCGTATCGTCGATTGGTGCCGGCGCCGTGGGCGCGACGCTGATCCTGCTGCTGTATCCCCATATGAAGCCGGCCGAAGTGGCTGGCACCGATATCGCCTATGCCGTGCCCCTCACGGCCGTGGCTGGTCTGGGCCACGTGTGGCTCGGTACCGTCGACTGGAATCTGTTGCTGGCGCTGCTGGTGGGCTCGATCCCCGGCATCTGGCTCGGTGCGCAACTGTCGCGGGCGCTGCCCGAACGGCTCGTGCGCGCCGCACTGGCGACCACGTTGACTTTAGTCGCCATCAAACTCGTTTCCTAAGCATTCAACGAATACTGAACGGACCCACACCATGTATCAGTACGATCAATACGACCAGCGCATTGTCCAGGAACGTGTCGCACAATTCCGCGACCAGGTGCGTCGCCGCCTGTCCGACGAACTGACCGAGGAAGAATTCCTGCCGCTGCGCCTGCAGAACGGCCTGTACATGCAGCGGCACGCCTACATGCTGCGCGTGGCCATTCCGTACGGCCTGCTGGCTTCGAAGCAGCTGCGCATGCTGGCCCATATCGCGCGCGAGTACGACCGCGGCTATGGCCACTTCTCGACGCGCCAGAACATCCAGTACAACTGGATGGATCTCGAGCGCGTGCCTGACGTGCTCGCCGACCTGGCCAGCGTGGAAATGCACGGCATCCAGACCTCGGGCAACTGCGTGCGCAACATCACCACCGACCAGTTTGCCGGCGTGACGCCGGACGAATCGGTGGACCCGCGCGTGCTGGCCGAACTGCTGCGCCAGTGGAGCACGTTCCAGCCCGAATTCGCGTTCCTGCCGCGCAAGTTCAAGATCGCCATTTCGGCAACCAAGGACGACCGCGCCGTGGTGCAGATGCACGATATCGGCATCTACGCGTACCAGAACGCGGAGGGCGAAACGCGCCTGCGTATCCTGGCCGGCGGTGGCCTGGGCCGCACGCCGATCCTGGGCACCATCATCAAGGAAGACCTGCCGTGGCAGCACATGCTGACCTACGTGGAGTCGGCCATCCGCGTGTACAACCGCTACGGTCGTCGCGACAACAAGTACAAGGCCCGCATCAAGATCCTGGTGAAGGCCATCGGCGCCGAGAAGTTTGCCGCCGAAGTGGAAGAAGAGTGGCAGCACAGCAAGGACGGCCCGGGCACGCTGACGCAGGTCGAGTTCGATCGCGTGGCGCAGTACTTCCAGCCGCCCGCCTATGACAAGCTGGCCGATACCGACGCCTCGTTCGAGAAGCACCTGCTGGAAAACAAGGCGTTCGCACGCTGGGTGAGCCGCAGTGTGCGCGCCCACAAGGTGCCGGGCTACGCCTCGGTCACACTGTCGACCAAGCCTGGTCCCGTGTCGCCCCCGGGTGACGCCACGGCCGAGCAGATGGATACCGTGGCCGACCTGGCCGACCGCTTTGGTTATGGCGAACTGCGCGTTGCGCACGAGCAGAACCTGGTGCTGCCCGACGTCAAGAAGCACGACCTGTTCGCGCTTTGGGAAGAAGCCAAGAAGGCTGGCCTGGCCACGGCCAATATCGGCCTGCTGACCGACATCATCGCCTGCCCGGGCGGCGACTTCTGCTCGCTGGCAAATGCCAAGTCGATTCCGATCGCGCTCGGCATCCAGGAGCGTTTCGACGATCTCGACTACGTCCATGACCTTGGCGAGATCTCGCTGAACATCTCCGGCTGCATCAACGCATGCGGTCATCACCACGTTGGCAATATCGGCGTGCTTGGCGTCGACAAGGACGGCTCCGAGTGGTACCAGGTCACGCTGGGCGGTGCCCAGGGCAACGACTCGGCCATCGGCAAGGTCATCGGCCCGTCGTTCAGCGCCGACGAAATGCCCGAGGTGGTGTCGCGCATCATCGACACTTTCGTGGCCAACCGCGCCGGCGACGAGCGCTTCATCGAAACGTTTGCACGTATTGGTATCGCCCCGTTCAAGGAACGCGTGTATGCCGACAAGCAACGTGAAGAACGCGCCGAAGCCTGAGGAACGGAGAGACTGAACATGGCAAAGATCATTCAACTGCAACGCGACGACGCGGGCCAATTCCGTCCGGTGATCGTGGAAGACAACTGGACCGTGCTGCGCGCAACCGAAGCGCAACCGCTTGACGAAGCCGCCATCGCGGCTGCGGCCCAGGGCAGCGCCGCGGTGCTGTTCCCGCTGTCGGCATGGAAGGCCAACGCGGCCCTGCTGGCCGGCCGCGACAAGGCCATCACCGGCGTGTGGCTGGCTCCCGAGGACGAACCGGGCGACGTCGAGGCGTTGCTCGAGCAGGTTTCGCTGGTGGCGGTGGACTTCCCGGTGTTCCGCGATGGCCGCGGCTTCTCGTCGGCCTATCTGCTGCGCACGCGCTACCACTGGGCCGGGCAGCTGCGCGCCATCGGCGACGTGCTGCGCGACCAGCTGAACTTCATGAAGCGCTGCGGCTTCGACGCATTCGCGGTGCGTGCGGACAAGAACATCGACGATGCACTGAAGGGCTTCACCGAATTCACGGTGGCCTACCAGGCGTCGGTGGACGAACCGCTGCCGTTGTTCCGTCGCGCACGCGCCGACGTCACGACGCAAGGCACGGCATGAGCGCCGTGATTTCCGAGATCCCCGTCGTCGACGGATCGGTATCGTCGCTGCGCCCCCCAGCGCTGTGGACGAAGCCGGTCTACACGGGCTCGGTGGAGGCGCTCGAAGCCAAGGAGCGCGCGCTGGCCGAACGTCTGTCCGGCATTGCGGCACGCTTTTTTCGTGCTCGCTTTGCCACGAGCCTGGCTGCCGAAGACATGGTGCTGACCGACGCGATCCTGCGCGGCGGCGACGCGGTGCGTACCGGCGTGCGCGTGTTCACGCTGAACACGGGTCGCCTGCATGCCGAGACGCTGGCCGTGCTGGACCAGGTGGAAGCGCACTATGGCTACACCATCGAGCAGTTCACGCCCGATCAGGAAGCGGTGGATAACTACCTGCGCAATAACGGCCTGAACGCGTTCTATGACAGCGTCGACCTGCGCAAGAGCTGCTGCGGCATCCGCAAGGTGGAGCCGCTGAACCGCGCGCTGTCGCACGCCGATGCATGGATGACGGGCCAGCGCCGCGAGCAGGCCGTGACGCGCGCCGAACTGCCGTTCGAAGAACTCGACGAAGCGCGTGGCATTCCCAAGTTCAATCCGCTCGCGGACTGGACCGAGGCCGAGGTGTGGGCCTACCTGGAGCGCCACAACGTACCGGTCAACGCGCTGCACGCCAAGGGCTACCCCAGCATTGGCTGCGAGCCGTGTACGCGGGCCGTGAAGGCTGGCGAAGACGTACGCGCGGGCCGTTGGTGGTGGGAGAGCAAGGACTCGAAAGAGTGCGGCCTCCACGAGCAGAACATCAAGCACTGAACAGAATAACTGAGGCCAGAACGACATGGGCATCATGAACGACATCGCAGAAGCAGGCGTCACCGCCAACGTGGAACACCTGCTCCAGGTCCAGAACGACCACCTCGACCGGCTCGAAGCCGAATCGATCTACATCATCCGCGAGGTGGTGGCCGAGTGCCGCAACCCGGCGCTGCTGTTTTCGGGCGGCAAGGATTCGATCGTCATGCTGCACCTGGCGCTCAAGGCATTCCGCCTGGGCGAGCGCAAGGTGGAGCTGCCGTTCCCGCTGGTTCATATCGACACCGGCCACAACTATCCGGAAGTGATCACGTTCCGCGACCAGCGCGTGGCCGAACTCGGCGCGCGCCTGGTGGTGGGTCACGTGGAAGATTCGATCAAGCGCGGTACCGTGCGCCTGCGCAAGGAAACCGATTCGCGTAACGCCGCGCAAGCGGTGACGCTGCTGGAAACCATCGAGGCCCACAAGTTCGATGCGCTGATGGGCGGTGCCCGTCGTGACGAAGAGAAGGCGCGCGCCAAGGAACGCATCTTCTCGTTCCGCGACGAATTCGGCCAATGGGATCCCAAGGCACAGCGCCCCGAGCTGTGGAGCCTGTACAACGCGCGCATGGCGCAAGGCGAGCAGATGCGCGTGTTCCCGATCTCGAACTGGACCGAGCTCGACGTGTGGCAGTACATCGCCCGCGAAAACCTGGCGCTGCCGCCGATCTACTACGCACACCAACGCGAAGTGGTGCGCAAGAACGGCCTGCTGGTGCCGGTAACGCCGATCACGCCGAAGCAGGATGGCGATGTCAGCGAAGTCCTGTCGGTCCGCTTCCGTACCGTGGGCGATATCAGCTGCACGTGCCCCGTGGCCAGTGTCGCGGCGTCGCCGGTGGAGATCATCGCCGAGACCGCGGTGACCGAGATCACCGAGCGTGGCGCCACGCGCATGGACGACCAGACCAGCGAAGCATCGATGGAACGCCGAAAGAAGGAAGGCTACTTCTAACACCGGACGCCAGGTAAAGAACAGGAAAGATCATATGTCGCACCAATCTCAACATCAGGGTCTGCTGCGTTTCATCACGGCCGGTTCCGTCGATGATGGCAAGAGCACGCTGATCGGCCGTCTGCTGTTCGACAGCAAGGCCGTGTTGTCCGACCAGCTGACCGCGCTGGCCAATGCCAAGAACAAGCGCACGGCCGGCGAGCAGATCGATTTCTCGCTGCTGACCGATGGCCTCGAAGCCGAACGCGAGCAGGGCATCACGATCGACGTGGCGTACCGCTATTTCTCGACCGCGCAGCGCAAGTTCATCATTGCCGATACGCCGGGCCACGAACAGTACACGCGCAACATGGTGACGGGCGCCTCGACGGCCCACGCCGCGATCGTGCTGGTCGATGCCACGCGCGTGACGGTGACCGATGGCCGCGCCGAACTGCTGGCCCAGACCAAGCGTCACTCGGCAATCCTGAAGCTGCTGGAACTGCAGCACGTGATCGTTGCCGTGAACAAGATGGACCTGGTCGACTACAGCGAACAGCGTTTCAACGAGATCCGCACCGCCTACACCGAGCTGGCCACGCAACTGGGCCTCAAGGACGTGACGTACGTGCCGGTCTCGGCGCTGCGCGGCGACAACATCGTGCATGCCAGCGATGCAATGCCGTGGTATCAGGGCGAGCCGCTGTTGCCGCTGCTGGAAGCGCTGCCGGTGGAAGATCCGGCGCCGGAAGGCGATGCCGCGTTGCGCTTCCCGGTGCAACTCGTGGTGCGCCAGGACGGTTCCGCAGCCGACGACTTCCGTGGCTACGCTGGCCGTGTGGAAGCCGGTACCGTACGCGTGGGCCAGAAGCTGCGCGTGCTGCCCGCCAACCGTGATGCCGTGGTGGCCGAGGTGCTGACGCCGAACGGCTCGTCCGATTCGGCCAATGCCGGCGACACGGTGACCGTGCGCCTGGCCGAAGATGTCGATGTGTCACGCGGTGATATGTTCGTGGCGGCCGATGCCACGGCCACGTCGGCCAAGAAGCTGACCGCCGACCTGTGCTGGTTTGACGATGAATCGCTGAACCCGTCGCGCAAGTACGTGCTCAAGCACACCACGGCCAGCGTGTTCGCACGCGTGTCGTCGGTGGATCGCGTGCTCGACGTGCATACGCTGTCGCACGAGACCGGTCGCCACGAGATCAACCTGAACGACATTGGTTCGGTACAGATCTCGCTGCAGAAGCCGATCGTGTGCGATACCTATGGCGATAACCCGGCCACGGGCGCATTCGTGCTGATCGACGAAGCCACCAATCATACGGTGGCGGCGGGCATGATCCGTGCGTATGCCTGATATGGTCCGGCGTGGACAGCAAGCGTAACGGTGATGCAGATGAACTCGCAAAAGGGAAAGTCGATGGGCAAGGTGTACCTGATTGGTGCAGGTCCTGGTGCGGCTGACCTCATTACGGTGCGTGGTGCACGACTGCTGGGCGAGGCCCAGGTCGTGCTGCACGATGCGCTGGTGTCTCCCGAGATGCTGGCCTGGTGTCCCCAGGCCGAACTGATCGAAGTGGGCAAGCGCTGCGGGCAGCGTTCCACCGCGCAGCTGTTCATCAATCGCCAGATCGTGGACCTGGCCACCAAGCACGAACGCGTGGTGCGCCTGAAGGGCGGCGACCCGATGCTGTTCGGCCGTGCCGACGAGGAGTTGCAGGCGCTGGAAGCCGCTGGCATCGAATACGAAGTGGTGCCCGGCATCACCGCGGCGCTGGCCGCTGCCAGCGCGATTGCACGGCCGCTGACCAAGCGTGGCGTGTCGCGCAGCGTGGCCTTTGCCACACAGGCCAAGGCCGCCGATGCGGTGGACGTGGAGGCAGACGTCAAGGCCGACACGATCGTCTACTACATGGGACGCGACCAGGCGGCGAATATCGCCGCACAGCTGATTGCTCGCGGCAAGCCGGCTTCAACCCCTGCCTGGGTGGTGGAAGCGGCAACCACCTCGAAGCAGCGCAGCCAGCAGTTCACGCTGCGCCAGATGGCGGCCGGCGAAGCTGCGCGCTGGATGGACCCGGTGCAACCAAGCCTGCTGATGATCGGCGAGGCGTTGGGAACCCGGGCGACCGAAATCGTGGAAGCGGAACGCGCCGCCTGAGGTTCGTCGACCGGAAACAAAAAGGCCAGAGTTCGCTCTGGCCTTTTTTGTTCTTGCGTTGCTAACCGGTGGTTTGCTCCCCTCGCCCGCTTGCGGGAGAGGGGCCGGGGGAGAGGGCCAGCGTGCAATATGCCGCGATGGCATCGAGCACGCTATCCACTTCACCAACCGCTGAGGAAGCGCGAATCTCGACCGAAGGGTGCTTCGCCCGGCATTCCTCGACCAGCACCGGAAAATCGCGCCGCAGGTGCCCGCCCTGGCCAAAGAACACTGGCACCACGGTGATTGCAGCCACGCCGGCGCCAGCCAGTTCGTCGATGGAATCCGCCAGCGAAGGCGTCATCAACTCCAGGAACGCCAGTCTTACCGCGCAATCGGGCAGCAGCGCCGACAGCTTGGCATGCAGCCGGTCGAACGGTTCGCGCCAGCGCGCATCGCGCGCGCCGTGGCCAAACAGGATCAGTCCCTGGCGTGCGTGCATGGTCAGTGACGGTCAACCCAGCGCAGCGCCGAAAGCGCAACGGTCAGGTAAAGCGTTCCGGGTACCAGCGCCGAGACGATAGGCGGCCAGGTATGCAGCAGGCCAACGTGCGAGAACAGCGTGTTGGACAGATGGAACGACAGGCCCAGCATGATGCCGCCGAACACCTTCACGCCCACCGCGCCGGCGCGCGCGTGCAGGTAGGCGAACGGCAGGGCCAGCGCGACCATCACGAACAGCGTCAGCGGGTAGACCACCTTCTTCCAGAATGCAATCTCGTAGCGCTGCGTGTCCTGCTTGTTGTCGCGCAGGTGGCGGATATAGCGGAACAGGTCCAGTGTCGACATCCGCTCCGGCGTGACCAGCAGCACCGACAGGATTTGTGGCGTCAACTCGGAGTGCATCACCATGTTCGGGAACGTCACCTGCTCGGCGCGGAAGTCCGGCGCCAGCGCGTCACGCGAAGCAGGCGGCTGGCCTGCCTGTGCCACCGATTTGCCGTCACGCAGTTCGATAAAGCGGGTTTCGCTTACATCATTGAGCTGCCATTGCTGCCCGCCCTGATAGCGGCCCTCCTTGGCCACGCGAATCACACGCAACTGGTAGTCGCTGTTGAATTCGTAGATCGTGATGCCACTGATCGACTGGTCGGCCTTCAGGCCCTGCACATTGACGAACCGCGTGATCTCACCCGATGCACCAGGCGTTGGATCGCGGTCGCGGTCCTTGACCCAGACGCCCGAGCGGAAACCCGACGACACCGTCGCGCCAATCGCTTCCAGCTTGATCTTCTGCGCATATTGCTCGGCCGCCGGGCCGATGAACTCGCCGAAGATGAACGTCGTGAGGGCCAGCGGCACCGCGAGCTTGAACAGCGAAAACAGTGCCTGGCGCGTATTCAGTCCCGCCACGCGGAAAATCGTGAACTCGGACTGGCTGGCCAGCTGCGAAAACACATAGATCGCGCTGATCAGCACCGCGATCGGAAGCACCTCGTAGATGCGGGTCGGTGCCTGCAGCATGACGTGGAAGAACGCCACCAGCGACGTATAGCCGCCTTGCACGCTTTCGAGTTCACTGAGCATGTCGAAGAACACGAACAGCGCCAGCACCGCGAACAGGATAAACGCGAAGACACCGTAGATCAGGCGCGCGAAGTAGCGCTCATAGACTGCCAGCACCCTCATGGCTTGCCCCCGTTGGCCTTGCGTTTCAGGCCGAACACGGCGCGCCACCCACCCAGGCTGCGGTTCTGGCGATAGCGGAACATCATCAGCGCACACACGAACACGATCAAATGGATCGGCCAGAGTGCCATCCAGAACGAAAGCGACCCCGAGCGCACCCAGGCCTGGGCCAGGTTGATCAGGTTGCTGTAGGTCAGGTAGATCAGCACGGCAAATACCAGCGGCGTATAGCGGCCCAGACGCGGGTTCACGTACGCCAGCGGGATCGCAATCATCACGAAGTTGAATGCCAGGATCGGCAGCGAGATGCGCCAGAGCAGCTCGCCAAGATTGTCACGCGTGGGGTTGCGGATCAGGTCCAGCGTGTCGCGGTTCTTGGCCGGCAGGTCGGCTTCGGTCTCGGGTGGCTTGTTGTCGACCTTGACCGCATATTTATCGAATTCGAGAATCCGATAGTTAAGCTGACCCGGTACGCCCGCGTAGCGCCGGCCGTTTTCCATCACCACGAGGCGGTCGCCATTCGGTTGCGTCTCGAACTGACCCTGGTGCGACAGCGCCACGCCGATCTTGCCCGCCTCGGAGTTTGCAACAAAAACATTGCGGGCATGCTTCATGTCGGCGTCGATGCCTTCGATGAACAGCACGTAGTTGCCGTTGGCAGGCTCGATGAATCGGCCCGAGGCGATCATCGACAGCACGCCGCGCTGCTGGAAGCGGTCGCGGAACAATGCGCTCTGCTGGTTGGCCCACGGCCAGGCGAACGTGCCCAGCAGCAGCGCCATGATGAAGAACGGCGTGGCGAACTGCATCACCGGCTTGACCAGGTCGCGCAGCGAGATGCCGGCGGAGAACCAGACCACCATCTCCGAGTCCTTGTACCAGCGGGTCAGGACAATCAGCGTCGAGATGAACAGCGTGGCCGACAGCAGGATCGACAGATAGCCGATCGTGGCCAGGCCGATCAGCATCAGCACGTCATTGGGGCTGGCCTTGCCGTTGGCGGCCATGCCCAGGATGCGGATCACGAGCGACGTCAGCATGAACGTCAGCATCACCAGGAACACCGCACCGGCGGTGTAGGCGAGTTCGCGTCGCAGGGCTTGTTGA
The DNA here is from genome assembly GCF_057315035.1 of Cupriavidus sp. Lineage (NCBI taxonomy): Bacteria > Pseudomonadati > Pseudomonadota > Betaproteobacteria > Burkholderiales > Burkholderiaceae > Cupriavidus > Cupriavidus sp. The sequence continues at coordinate 108,917 of NZ_DBHKYV010000005.1, forward strand.
AAAATCATGCACCAATCGCTTCCGGCTTCCGGCCGGAGCGGGCGATATACCGGGGCCGAGGGACTGGCAGGACCGCGGGCTGTCAGCTTGCAGGATCGGTGGCGGCAGATCGCGGATGAAAATCGCGGATAATAGGGGCTTTCTTTTCGACGAGCCCCTGGAAGGAAGCGCGATGGAATTTAGCACAAAAGCCCTGGATCTGAGCAAAGCCGGCCAAAATGGTTTCCTGGCCACGAAGACCGACTGCCTCGTGGTTGGGCTGTTCGAGGGCCAGAACCTGGCCGGCGTGGCCAAGGCACTGGACGTAGCCACCAAGGGGCTGGTGGCGCGCCTGGTCAAGCAGGGCGACTTCGAAGGCAAGCGCGGCAGCCAGCTGATGCTGCATGAAGTGGCCGGCATCGGTGCCGCCCGCGTGTTGCTGGTGGGACTGGGCAAGGAAGCCGAATTTACCGACAAGGCGTTTGCCGAGGCCGTACGCACCGCCATGCGTGCCCTCGGCGCCACGCGCGCCGCGACGGCTCTCTGGTGCCTGGCTCAGCAGCCGCCGCTGCAGCGCGACGTGGCCTGGGCGGTCATCACCACGATCTCGATCGTGCGCGACGCCGGCTACCGCCTGCTGGAACGCCATCCGGAACTCAAGCGCGCGCCGAAGGGCGCCGCGGCCGACAAGCCGTCGCTGCGCAAGATCGTGCTGGCTGTGGATGCCAACGACGCCAAGGCGGCCACCCAGGCCGTGGTGCGCGGTACGGCGATCGCCAACGGCATGGAACTGACGCGCGACCTGGGCAACCTGCCGTCGAACATCTGCACGCCGACCTACCTGGCCAATGTGGCGCGCGGCATTGCCAAGCGCCACAAGCTCAAGGCCGAGATCCTGGGCCGCAAGCAGATCGAGGCGCTCAATATGGGCGCGTTCCTGGCCGTGACCAAGGGCAGCGTCGAGCCGCCGCAGTTCATCGTACTGCGCTATGACGGCGGCAGCGCCAAGCAGGCGCCCGTGGTGCTGGTGGGCAAGGGCATCACGTTCGATACCGGTGGTATCTCGCTGAAGCCGGGCGAGGGCATGGACGAAATGAAGTACGACATGTGCGGCGCCGCGTCGGTGCTGGGCTCGATCCAGGCCGTGGCCGAGATGGGCCTGAAGCTCAACGTGATCGCCGTGGTACCGACCTGCGAGAACATGCCGGCCGGCAACGCCACCAAGCCGGGCGACGTGGTGGTAAGCATGTCCGGCCAGACCATCGAGATCCTGAACACGGACGCCGAAGGCCGCCTGATCCTGTGCGATGCGCTGACCTATGTGGAGCGCTTCAAGCCGGCTGCCGTGGTCGACGTGGCCACGCTGACCGGCGCCTGCATCATCGCCCTGGGCCATGTGAACAGCGGCCTGTACGCGCGCAGCGACCTGCTGGCGGACCAGTTGCTCGATGCCGGCCGCAAGGCCATGGATACCGCCTGGCGCCTGCCGCTGGACGACGAGTACCAGGACCAGCTCAAGTCCAACTTCGCCGATATGGCCAATATCGGCGGCCGTCCGGCCGGCAGCGTGACCGCGGCCTGCTTCCTGGCGCGCTACACCGAGAAGTACGACTGGGCCCACCTCGATATCGCCGGTACTGCCTGGAAGAGTGGCGCGGCCAAGGGCGCCACGGGGCGTCCGGTGCCGTTGCTGACGCAGTTCCTGATGGACCGCGCGTCGTAAGCGGTCGGGGAAGGTAGCCGGAAATGACGCGTATCGACTTCCACAGCAACGTGCCGGACACGCTGGCCTATGTCTGCCGCCTGGTTCGCAAGGCCTATGGGGCGGGGCAGAAGGTGGTGGTGTTCGGCGCGCCGCAGCAACTGTCGCAACTGGACGCGCGGCTGTGGTCGTTCTCTCCGCTCGACTTCCTGCCGCATTGCGGGCTCGACAACCCCAATGCGGCGGTGACGCCGATCATTCTGGCCGCTACGCTGGAAGGCGTGCCGCATCACCAGTTGCTGGTCAACATCGCACCTGAAGCACCACCGCAGTTTGCGAGTTTCGAACGGTTGATCGAAGTGGTCGGCGGTTCGGCCGACGCGCGCGACGCGGGTCGCGAACGTTATCGTTTCTATCGTGAGCGTGGCTATCCGCTCACGCACCACGACATCGGGCAGGCCAAAGGAGAATCGGCATGAGCGAACGCACGACATCGCGGGTGATTCCGCGGCTGGGGCCCAATGACAGCGTGCCGTTGCTGACTGAGGTGGTGGAGTTGCCCGACACCGCGTACGAGCCGGCACGGCACCATGCCACGGTCATCGATACCGCCGACATGCCTGAGTCGGGCCTGGTGACCGCGGTAGGGGATATCGAGGTGGGGCCGGAGTCGTCCTCCACCATGGTGGATCCGGCGCCGTTTATCCCCGGAGAAGACGATCTGCGGGCGGTGCGTACGGAGTTGCTGACGCGCGTGATGATGCGCTTCCGCACCGAATGGCCGCAGGTGGTGGAGGCCCATACCGAAGCCACGCTGCAGGCGCGGCTGGCGCCGCTGACCGCGCAACTGGCCAGCGAGCTGACCCAGGCGCTGGAGGCAAGACTGGTGGAGTGGCTCGACGCCACGCTGGAAGAAATCGAAAGAGATCCGGGCGGGATGTAAAAAACGACCGAGTGCCGAGTGTTTTCTCCCCTCTCCCATGAAATGGGAGAGGGGCGGGGGAGAGGGCAGCAGTTCAAATTGCGACATGTGGCAAGCAGAACCGCATTGCCCTCTCCCCCAACCCCTCTCCCGCCGTGCGGGAGAGGGGAGCACACCAACTCAATCAGTAACCGCGCCCTTGCTTGCCGTCGAGGCCAGCTTTGCGAACTTTGCCAGTACGCCACGCGTATAGCGCGGTGCCGGCTGCTTCCAGTTGGCGCGTCGCTTTGCCAGCTCTTCATCGGATACGTTCAACTGCAACATCAGTTGATGCGCATCGATCGTGATCGAGTCACCTTCCTGTACCAGGGCGATGGTGCCGCCCACATGGGCTTCCGGCGCGACGTGTCCGACCACCATGCCCCAGGTGCCACCGGAGAAGCGTCCGTCCGTGATGAAGCCCACCGATTCGCCAAGGCCCTTGCCGATGATGGCCGACGTCGGCGCCAGCATTTCCGGCATGCCCGGGCCACCCTTCGGCCCCAGGTAACGCAGCACGAGAATGTCGCCGGCCTGGATCTTATCGGCCAGGATCGCTTCCATGGCACTCGACTCATCCTCGAACACGCGCGCCGGGCCCGTGATGACCGGGTTCTTCAGGCCCGTGATCTTGGCCACCGCGCCTTCTTCGGCCAGGTTGCCCTTCAGGATGGCCAGGTGCCCTTGCTTGTACAGTGCACGGTCCAGCGGCATGATCACGTCCTGATCGGCGCGCGGCTGGTCAGGTACGTGTTCGAGTTCCTCGGCCAGCGTACGGCCCGTGATGGTCAGGCAATCGCCGTGCAGCAGGCCGGCATTGAGCAGGATCTTCATGACCTGCGGAATGCCGCCCGCGCGGTGCAGGTCGGTGGCCACGTAATCGCCCGATGGCTTGAGGTTGCAGATCACCGGCACACGCAGGCGAATGCGCTCGAAATCATCGATGGTCCATTCCACTTCGGCCGAGTGGGCGATGGCCAGGTAATGCAGCACCGCATTGGTGGAACCGCCCGTGGCCATGATCAGCGACACGGCGTTTTCGATCGATTTGCGCGTGATGATGTCGCGCGGCTTGATGTCCTTCTTGATCGCTTCCACCAGCACGCGGGCCGATTCGGCGGCGCTGTCGACCTTCTCCTGATCCGGGTTGGCCATGGTCGACGAATACAGCAGCGACATCCCGAGTGCCTCGAACGACGAACTCATCGTGTTGGCCGTGTACATGCCGCCGCACGAGCCGGTGCTCGGACACGCGTTCTTCTCCACGCCCTCGAAATCTTCCTGGCTCATGCGGCCGGCAGTGAATTCGCCCACGGCCTCGAACGAGGAAACGATGGTCAGGTCCTTGCCCTTCCAGTTGCCCGGCCGGATGGTGCCGCCATAGACGTAGATGCCCGGCACGTTGGTGCGCGCCAGCGCGATCATGCCGCCCGGCATGTTCTTGTCGCAGCCACCGATCACGACCACCCCGTCCATCCACTGGCCCTGCGCGGCGGTCTCGATGCAGTCGGCAATCACTTCACGCGAGATCAGCGAGTACTTCATGCCCTCGGTACCCATCGACATGCCGTCGGAAATGGTCGGCGTGCCGAAGATCTGCGGGTTGGCGTCCGCTGCCTTGATGGCGTCCACGGCGGCATCGGCCAGGCGCTGCAGGCCCGCATTGCAGGGCGTGATGGTCGAGTGGCCGTTGGCAATGCCCACCATCGGCTTGTCGAAGTCTTCCTTCTTGTAGCCCAGCGCGTAGTACATCGAACGGTTGGGGGAGCGCGCCACGCCTTGCGTGATGTGCTGGGAACGCTTGTTGTAAGCCATGGGAGTCTCTCCGGGGGATGTCTTTGTTGTGCGGAAGAGCATGCGCTTTGCGTTTTAGGGAGTCAAATATATTATTCGAGCGTTATTGAGTCGAAAAACATATCAGTGGAGGTCGAATACCTTGGACCTGCGTCAACTGCGCTACTTCGTCACGGTGGCCGAGGAATTGCACTTCGGCCGGGCCGCGCAACGGCTGGCGATGACGCAGCCGCCGCTGTCGCAACAGATCCAGGCGCTGGAAGAGGAAATTGGTGTCCAGTTGTTCGTCCGCACGCGGCGGTCGGTCATGCTGACCCCCGCGGGGCAGCAGTGGCTGCCCGAAGTGCGGCGCGTGCTGGCCGACGCGGCGGCGCTACCCGGACTGGCCCAGCGGCTGGCGCGTGGCGAGGTGGGATCGCTGGCGCTCGCCTTTGTCAGCACCGCCGACTACGGCATCCTGCCTGAACTGCTGCGGCGTTTTCGTGCCCGGCATCCGGAAGTCCAGCTGCAATTGCGCGAGGCCACCAGCGATGTCCAGCTCGATGCGCTGGTCGACGGCACGATCGACGCGGGGCTGGTCATCCGGCCCCAACTGGCGGTACTGCCGCATGGGGTCTCGTACCTGCCACTGGTGCGCGAACCGCTGGTGCTGGCCGTGCCCGAGGGCTGGCAGCCGCCCGGCAGCAGCGTGGTGCCGGCATCGATCTCGCTGCGCGATGCCGCGCACGAGCCGCTTATCATCTTCCCGCGCCGAAGTGCGCCAGCGTTTTATGACATCATTACGGCCTATTACGCACGCGACGGCCTGACGCCGGTGATTGCCCAGGAGGCCATCCAGATGCAGACCATTGTGAGCCTGGTGTCGGCGGGCATGGGCGTGGCACTGGTGCCTGCGTCGCTATGCAACCTGCGACGCACTGGCGTGTCCTACCTAGCGCTGCGCGATACGGCCCCGGAAATCGAAACGGGGCTGGTCTGGCGCGAGGGCGCGGCCGGTGTGGCACCGGTCCTGCAATCCTTTATCGACATCGCCATGGAACGTGCCGGCGCCATCGGGCTGACGTACAACCGTGGCATAACGGCATAGCGACTCCCGTCGTGCGCTCAACCTATCGACCCTTTTCGTAACGCCATGCTCGTTCATCCGCAATTCGACCCGGTTGCCATTCACCTGGGCCCACTGGCCATCCGCTGGTATGGCTTGATGTACCTGGCCGGTTTCATCATGTTCCTGTGGTTTGGACGCCTGCGCATCAAGCAACCGCATATCGCGGCACGCGGCTGGGTGTCGCGCGACCTCGACGACATGCTGTTCTACGGCGTGCTCGGCGTGATCCTGGGTGGCCGGCTTGGCTACGTGCTGTTCTACAAGCCCAGCTACTACCTGACCCACCCGCTCGAGATCTTCAAGGTCTGGGAGGGCGGCATGGCGTTCCATGGCGGCTTCCTGGGCGTGCTGGTGGCGATGTGGGTATTTGCCAAGGTACGGCGACGCCATTGGATGGAGGTCACCGACTTCATCGCACCAATGATTCCGTGCGGCCTGGCTGCCGGTCGCATCGGCAACTTCATCAATGGCGAACTTTGGGGGCGTCCGACCGACCTGCCGTGGGGCATGATCTTCCCGCAGGCTGGCGACAACATTCCGCGTCATCCGTCGCAGCTGTACCAGTTTGCGGGCGAGGGCGTGGCGCTGTTCATCATCCTGTGGCTGTTCTCGCGCAAGCCGCGGCCGATGGGCGCGGTGTCGGGCGTATTCCTGATTGGCTATGGTGCATTCCGCTTCCTGGCCGAATTCGCGCGCGAGCCGGACACCTTCCTGGGCTTGCTGGCGCTGCGGTTGTCGATGGGCCAATGGCTGAGCCTGCCGATGATCCTGATCGGCGTGCTGATGCTGGTATGGGCGTATCGCAGGCAGGCGAATGGGGCGGCGGCAGGGGCCGCGCGGTAGCTGGTTTAGCTCCCGCTGGACCTGATCGCCTCGATCCGCTGCTTCGTCAGCGGATGTGTCGAGAAGAATCCTTCCTCTTCGTCATCGTTGGCGGCCTGCCTCCGGCCGCCTCCATGCGCGACTTCCAGCTGTTGTAGCGCGTCCGCGAATGCCGACACCGGCAAGCGGTTGTCGCGCAGCACTTCCACTGCAAAGGCATCGGCCTCGCGCTCGTGATCGCGGGAATAGCGTAGCGAGAGCATCGCGGCCGGCACCGTGGCGAGCATCGACGAGATATCGCCAAGGAAGTACGCCGCCAGTGCTCCCACCGCGGACGCCTGGAAGATCTGCTGCAGGCCATGGCGCTGTGTCACATGGCCGGCCTCGTGCGCCAGCACGCCCATCATGCCCGTGCCGGTTCCCACCAGTTTCACGAGTTCGTCGGTGACGACAATGGTGCCGCCCGGCAGCGCCAGGGCATTGGCGCCGATGCGATCGCCCTGGCGGAACAGGATCCGGTAGTCGTGACCCGGATCGGCGGGGCGACGCAGCGCTGCGAAGTTGTCGCGGATGCGTTGCTGCTCGGCCTCGGGCAGCCTGCTTGGCTTGACCAGGCCATGGTCGAGACTGTCGAGCGTGGCGCGGCCCAACTGCAGTTCGATCGACGCCGGTATCGTGCGTGCAACCACCGCCGCGGTCCATGGCAGCAGGTAGTAATACGAGAACACCACGAACACCACCAGCCCCAGCAGCGAGAAGCCGGCCAGCCGCCAGCTGTTCTGGGCACGTGCCACCCAGCCTTCGCGATGGCCCGTGGCGGCCAGCATGGCGTCGAACGCGGCGTGGTCCGTGATCTCGCAATAGGCGCCATCGGCGAACGTCACCAGGCGCGGTCCGCGCTTGATGCGTTCGGAGACACGCAGCGACGCCAGCGGTGCGCGGCGCAACTCTTCACCGCCGGCGTCACGCAGGACCGCCTGCCCATCATCAACGATCAGCACGACTGGATGGGCACGCGACGAGCGCGTATCGAAAAATTGCGCGGCGACCATGGCGATCCGTTATCTCGTCTTGTTCTTATAGCTATAGCGCGATATCGATGTCGTACCAGTCGACCGCCGCATCGCCAAGCGCTCCGACCTGCTGCTGTTCGCCCGCTACGAACTCATCGAGCTGACCGACCGCAAGCATCGTCATGGCTTGCACGCGGTAGCGCGCCGAGCGCACGCGCGCAAACGGATAGAACAGGCCCAGTGTCAACGCGGTCAACACGAGGTTGGTGATGGTGATCAGGAGCAGGCGGCCGGCCTTCACTTCACTACGGAAGCTGTGCGGCGCCAGCGTCGTATGGTTCCAGACCAGGTTCTGCATGCGGGCCTGGAAGAATGGGCCGATCAGCATCAGGCCGGCAAACGTGCCAATGACCATCAGGCCCATGACCAGTCCGATCGCCGCCCGGGAATCGCCCACCGACGCGGCCATACCGCCACCGAGCAGCCCGCCCCCAACCAGGAAGACCAGTACCACGACAGCCGTCAGCAGGTAGACCCGATAGAACGCGCCGACCGTGGCATCGAATGCGAATGGTGCGGTACCGAAGCGCGTGTTGTTGTGCTGGTAGCGCTTGAGTCGCTGGTGCGCGGACGGCGCCAGCAGGTAAAGCGACAGTGCCGTCAGGATCGGCCAGAGCAGGAACACCGAATAGCCGTCGCGGTCAGCGCCAGTGAAAGCGAAGCGCAGTCCGCGATAGCTGGAATTGGCCATGCGAAAGCGCAGCGATCGCACCAGCAGGAACGGAAACGCGACGGCCAGCGCCAAGGCCAGCACGAGTCCCAGTGCCGCGGAAAACTGTGCGGCCAGCTGGTAGACCATGACCAGCATGAAAACGATTGCACGTCCCTTGAGGATGGCTTTCGCATTGCCGTGGTAATCGAACGTTGCGCCATCGAGCTGCGTGCTGCGATAGAAATATTGCAGCGTACGCACCTTGGCCCATGCGGAATAGACGCCGAGCGTGACGATCGTCAGTAATGTGTTGACGATCCAGATCCTGAAATACTCGGACCCCGAGCCCGTGAAAGCAAAGGCCAGGCGACGCGGCGTGGCGTCAGCAGCCGCCGAGGGGCTGGCCGTCGGCGTGGTTTGTTCTTCCCAGTTCATCAATTGACCTCTCCGGTGTATTGCCTATTGCCGCTGTTTTCCGGTCTGCTGCGCCAGTTTCATTTTTGCAACCAGTTGGCACGATGGTTTCGTGCGCCGGGCCACACATTCTCGCATTGCTGCATGGTGCAACGCGCACAAATCGAGCTGTCGGCCGCATCAGATATGAGTGGCAGCGTAACTGAAGTCGTAACGACGAAGAAACATCCTGTTACATGACTCGATTTCTGTAACAAGTCTCGAATCGTCCGCCCCAATCAAATCAATGGCTTATGGCGCTTGGCACGGTCCTCGCTATTAAGCGCGTTACAAGAAGGGTCGGGACAGCCCAAGTTTCTGTCCAACGCGGTATCACCTGGGAGGAGCGCCCGACGAGGCGCGGATGCCGCGGCAAGAACCACAAGCCGAACGGGAAAGGCACGGGAAAATCCGCATCCCTCGATGGATGCTTGAACGGGGTAGGCGCAGGGCCAGCGCCAGCAAATGATCTGACCCGCATGCGCCCGGCACATCTGGCCTGGCGCCGATGACAATACCCAATGCGGTTCTTTCACGCGCGGGCAATCTCTCTGTGGGAGGCAGGGAGATTGTCCGCCGCACCTCTCCAAGTAACGCTCGGCTAATCCCCATCAGCGAACGAATGCCGGCTTGACGCGTGCGCGCCACGGCCCCGGACAGATGCCGCTATGCAGCATCGAAACTGCTTGCGACGGTCTCGCTTATCCATAATTATGAATTATTGCGGCTTATCCGGCGCTCATGAGTCTTTCATGTCGCCTGCCGCGCGGGCATGCAGTTCTTCCGTCATACCAGTGGGCACGGCAGGGGGCAGGGATGCGAATTGTCAGGCAGGCGCTGTATCTGGAAGTGGCTGATCGGCTCCGCACGATGATCGACGAGCGCAGCCTGGCGCCGGGCGCATGGATCGACGAGGTGGCGCTGGCCGCGTCGCTCGGCACGTCGCGCACGCCAATGCGCGAGGCGCTCAAGGTGCTGGCGGCCGAAGGGCTGGTGCGGCTGGAGCCGCGCCGCGGCTGTTTTGTCAACGCGCTGACCGAGCAGGACCTGGACGAGATCTTCCCGTTGATGGCGTTGCTCGAAGGCCGCTGTGCGTTTGAGGCTGCGCGCAATGTCACGCAGGCCGACCTCGACGCGCTGGAAGGGTTGCACGCCGAACTGGCCCGCTATGCGCAGGCCGTCGATATCGACGCGTACTACGAGACCAATTACCAGATCCACGAAGCCATCCAGCGCCTGGCCGGCAATCGCTGGCTGTCGGGCGTGGTGAGCGACCTGCGCAAGGTGCTTCGCCTGTCGCGGCACAAGAGCCTGAAGCTGCCCGGACGGATTCATGAATCGTGTGCCGAGCACCTGTCGGTGTTCTCGGCACTGAAGGCCCATGATCCGGAAGGCGCAGAGGCGCTGATGAAAACCCACGTGCTGCGCCAGCGGGGCGCGTTGCGCACGCTCGATCATGCGGAACAGGTTCAGGCCGGCGTTGGTGCGGATGCCGCACCAACCGCGGCAATCATCGATCTCCACCCGAGCAGGACACCTACATGACTGCCCTCGATCCCGCAGACCAACAGAAAGTCAGTGCGCCGCTCGAAGCCAGCGAGCCCGTCGGCGACACACTGTTCTCACGCTTCGGCCGGTGGTGGGGCCGCAAGGGCGACGAGGCACCGGCGCAGAAGCCCGCGCGTGCCGTGCGTGCCGAAGAGGCGCCCACGTTGTCCACGCGTGCGATCAAGCGCCAGCGCGAGCAATTGCGCCAGTGTTTCGACGCGCGCCTGACTGACGGCGCCGCCAATGCCGCGGCGCAGGCCTGGCAGGACGAATACCAGGCCGCGTCGGAACCGCTGCGCCAGGCCATGCTGGCGGTGCTGGCCGAGGTGGCGGCCGGGCGCGATGCCGCGAGTGCCCAGGCAGGCAGTGCCTCGGGCTTGTCGCAGGCATTGTCGAACGCCCGCATCCGCTTTTTCAAGCGCTTTGCCGCGCAGCACGGCCAGCGCGGCAATAGCGCATGCGGCTTGCATTTCCTGATCCAGCTGCGTGCGGACATGCTGCGCTGGCACAAGCGCATCGACGGCCTGCGTGAACTCGATGAAGATCTCGAAGCGCTGTTCTCGAACTGGTTCGATGTGGGCCTGCTTGAGCTGCAGCCGATTACCTGGGATTCGCCCGCGTCACTGCTCGAAAAGCTGATCCGCTACGAAGCGGTGCACGAGATCTCCTCATGGAACGACATGCGCAACCGGCTCGATTCCGATCGCCGCTGCTATGCGTTCTTCCATCCGCGGATTCCGCGCGAACCGCTGATCTTCGTCGAGGTGGCGTTTGTGCCGGAGATGGCGGCCAATGTGCAGGCGCTGCTCGATGAGGCCGCACCGCTGGAAGACCTGCGTCGTGTGAAGTGGGCCATCTTCTATTCCATCTCGAATACGCAGGCAGGCCTGCGTGGCGTGAGCTTCGGCAATTTCCTGCTCAAGCGCGTGATCGAGGAACTGCAGCGCGAGTTTCCCAAGCTCAAGCAATTTGCCACGCTGTCACCGATTCCCGGGTTTGCCGACTGGCTGCGCAAACAGGATGGCGAGTCGATTGCACGCATCCTGGGTGACAAACGGTTGTCGCGCTGGAGTGAGCGCCATGGCGAGGCGCCGGCCGATGGCGCCGCATGGTTCAGCGCCTTGCCGGCCGATGCATCTGATCCCGTGATCCGCGACACCGCCCTGACGCTGGCAGCGCACTATCTGGTGCGTGAAGGCGCCAGGGGCATGCCGGCGGACCCGGTGGCGCGTTTCCATCTTGGTAATGGCGCATGTGTCGAGCGCGTGAACTGGGGCGCCGATTTGTCGCGTAAAGGCCGCGCGCAAGCGTGCGGCATGATGGTGAATTATCTTTACGTACCCGATGCGCTGGATGAGAATCTGGCACGCCTTGGCGATGGCAACCCACGCGTGAGTCGCGCGGTGGCCAAGCTCCTGTGACCCCTGGGTCGGGCACGGCATGGCGCCATGGCAAGCACTTTTGTCGGGTGGTTTTGGGGCGGGCGGCTTTTTGCTGCCTGTTCGTGTAGTACTTCGATTGACTTTCCACGCAGTGAGTAGAGAGAGGAGACAGTACATGAGTCGTCAGCGCAGTCTGACCGCGTTCGCGCGTGCATTTGCAGTAGCCGGCCTGTTTGCCGGTGCCGGGGCAAGCCTGTATGCACCGGCCGTCCAGGCCGCCGATCCGTGGCCGAACAAGCCCGTGACCGTGATCGTGCCGTTCCCGGCCGGCGGCGGTACCGACGCCTTCGCGCGTCCGTTGACCGCGCAGCTTTCCAAGCAACTGGGCAAGCAGTTCGTGATCGACAACCGTGGCGGCGCGGGTGGCACGGTGGGCGCCAGCATCGCGGCCAAGGCAGCGCCCGATGGCTACACCATCTTTATCGGCGGCGCGCACCATGCCATTGCGCCGTCGTTCTACAAGAAGCTCGACTACGACATCGAGAAGGACTTCATCCCCATTACCGTGATCGCGACACCGCCGCAGGTGGTGGTGGTCAATCCGACCAAGGTGCAGGCCAACACGTTGAAGGAACTGATTGCCTATGCCAAGGCGCATCCGGGCAAGCTCAACTATGCGTCGGCCGGTAACGGATCGGCACACCATCTGGCGGGTGAACTGTTCAAGCTGCAGACGCAGACCGACCTCGCGCATGTGCCCTACAAGGGCGCCGGTCCCGCGTTGTCGGACCTGATGGCGGGCCAGGTAGACCTGATGTTCGACGGACTTGGCTCATCGGCGCAACATATTCGTGGCGGCCGCATCAAGGCGCTGGCCGTGGCATCGAAGACGCGTTCGGCCGCATTCCCGAACGTGCCGACCGCGGCCGAGGCGGGTGTGCCGAACTACGAGGTATCGACGTGGTACGCGTTGTGGGCCCCCAAGGGCACGCCGAAGGAGATCGTCGACAAGCTCTACGCCGAGACCACCAAGGCGCTGAACAGTCCCGAGATGAAGGCCATCTGGCTGCAGAACGGCTCCGACATTCCGCAGTTCACGCAGGAGCAGTTCGCACAGTTCGAGCACGCCGAGATCAAGCGCTGGGCCGAGGTGGTGCAGCGCTCGGGCGCGAAGATCGACTGATGGGCGGCACTGTCACGTTCGCACGCGACGGGGCCACGGCCCTGGTCACGCTGTCCCATCCGGGCAAGCTCAATGCGATCTCGACCGGCATGTGGCAGGCGCTGGCCAGCGGATTTGCCGCGTTGTCGGCGGATACGTCGCTGCGCTGCGTGGTGGTGCGCGGTGCCGACGGCAATTTTGCCGCCGGGGCCGATATTGCCGAGTTTCCGGCGGTGCGCGGCGACGCGGCATCGGTGCGCAGCTATCACACGGAAACCATCGCACCGGCGCTGCAGGCCATTGCCGAATGCCTGCATCCGACACTGGCGGCCATCGAAGGCGTGTGCGTGGGAGGCGGACTAGAGATCGCGTGTCATTGCGACCTGCGCATCGCCGCCGCGGGCAGCCGTTTCGGCGTGCCAATCAACCGGCTAGGTTTTCCGATGGCGCCCGGCGAACTGCGTGGACTGCTGGCGCTGGCAGGCCGTGCGGTGGCGCTGGAGATCCTGCTGGAAGGGCGCGTATTCGACGCCGCCGAGGCGGATCGCAAGGGATTGCTGACGCGCGTAGTACCTGAAGCGGCGTTGCATGACGAGGTGGCCGCCACGGTGCAGCGCCTGTGCGCGGGCGCGCCGCTGGCGGCCCGCATCAACAAGGCCACCATCCGGCGCCTGTCGCCCGAACCGGCTGCATTGACCGCGGCCGAGCTCGACGCGCATTTCGCCTATGCCACCAGCCGCGACCATGCCGAAGGCGTGGCGGCTTTCCTCGCGCATCGGCCTCCGGATTTCACCGGGGAGTAATATGTCGGCCGGCCGGGTATCATGGCCGGCTGCACTGCCTTGGCACGTGCGCCATGCCTGTCATTTCCGGCGCGCCATTCCCTCTTGCTCAGTACCATGAACGCCAATCTGTTCGCCCTGTTCGAATCCCGTTTTCCCGCCGATCGCAGCGCGTGCTGCATCGAAACGCACGATGGCCTCTACTACACGTGGGACGATCTCGATCGCGCCACGGCCAAAATCGCCAACCTGCTGGCCGCGCTGAAGCTGCCGGCCGGTGCCCGCGTGGCGGTACAGGTCGAGAAGTCGCCCGAGGCGCTGTTCCTGTACCTGGCCACGCTACGTGCGGGCTATGTGTACCTGCCGCTGAATACGGCGTACCAGGAAGCCGAGATCGACTACTTCGTCGGCAATGCCGAACCGGCGGTGGTGGTTTGCAGCAGCAACAATTTCGGCTGGGTGTCGAAGGTCGCGTTTGCCCATGGCACCGCGCACGTGTTCACGCTCGATGAGAATCGCACGGGCTCGCTGCTGCAGCGCGCGGCGGCGCAGCCGGACACGTTCGAGACCGTGCAGCGCGCCGACGACGACCTGGCCGCGATCCTGTACACGTCAGGCACTACCGGCCGCAGCAAGGGCGCGATGCTGACGCACCGCAACCTGGCATCGAACGCGCTGACGCTGCATGAATACTGGGGCTGGCGCAGCGACGACGTGCTGCTGCATATGCTGCCGATCTTCCACGTGCATGGCCTGTTTGTCGCGTCGCATGGCGCGCTGCTGGCAGGTGCCAAGATGATCTGGGCACCGAAGCTCGACATGGGCCAGATCCTGAAATTCATTCCCCGTACCACGGTGATGATGGGCGTGCCCACGTACTACGTGCGCATGGTGCAGGAAGCGCGTTTCGACAAGGAAGCCTGCCGCAATATGCGGTTGTTCGTGTCGGGCTCGGCGCCGCTGCTGCTGGAGACGTTCGATGCGTTCCGCGAGCGCACGGGCCACACGATCCTGGAGCGCTATGGCATGAGCGAGACCGTGATGCTGGTGTCGAATCCGTACGATCCGGCGCAGGGTGAGCGCATTGGCGGCACCGTAGGCATGCCGTTGCCGGGTGTGTCGGTACGTGTGATGGATGGCGAGGGCAAGCCGTGCACGCCGGGTGTGATCGGCAATGTCGAGGTCAAGGGCCCGAACGTGTTCAAGGGCTACTGGCGCATGCCGGAAAAGACCGCCGAGGAATTTACCGCCGACGGCTGGTTCAAGACCGGCGACGTGGGCCGCTTTGGTGGCGCCATCGCCAGCCAGGCCGGCGAGCGCCAGGTGCCGGACAGCTACCTGACCATCGTTGGCCGCAGCAAGGACCTGATCATCTCGGGCGGCTACAACGTCTACCCGAAGGAAATCGAGAGCTTTATCGACGAGATGCCCGGCGTGGTGGAATCTGCCGTGATCGGCGTGCCCCATGCGGATTTCGGCGAGGCCGTAGTGGCCGTGGTGGTACGCAAGCCCGGCGCGGAAATCGATGAAGCAAACATGATCGGCACGCTCAAGGGCCGCATCGCCAATTTCAAGGTGCCCAAGCGCGTGCACGTGGTGGACGAACTGCCGCGCAATACGATGGGCAAGGTCCAGAAAAACGTACTGCGCCAGCAGTTCGGACTGTAGCCTGAAATCCCGATGGGGTTGCTTTGCTCCCCTCTCCCGCATGGCGGGAGAGGGGTTGGGGGAGAGGGCCGGAGGTTCAAATCGCCACGAGTGGCAAGCAGCACCGCCATGCCCTCACCCCCAACCCCTCTCCCACGTTGTGGGAGAGGGGAGAAAACACAGTCAGAGCCCGTTTTTACTTCACCATCTGCACCGACCCGTTGACCGATACGGTCACCTGGGCCTTGCCGCCTTCCACGGGAATCGGTGCGCCGGCATCGGCCGACATGGCCTTGGCTGCGTACATGCGCGGCATCGGCGGCATGACGCCACCCGATTCATTGACCGAGACTTCGCGGATCGTATAGCCGTTGTAGCCAAACAGCTTCGTCGTTGCTTGCGCCTTGTCGCGGAACGCGGTCACAGCCTGGTCTTCCAGCTTCTGTTCGGCTGCCTGGCGAGCTTCGCGCGACAGCGAGAACGAGATGTTCTGCACCTGCATCTGGTTAGCCAGTTCACCGGCGAGCTTCGATACCGCGGCAAAGTCCTTTGACTTGAGCACGATTTCCGAGCGTCCGCGCCATGTGCTGATCTTGCCGTTGCGGTCGGTGTTCGGATGAATCGTAAAGCCGCCCGACTGCGCTTCCACGCCCGATACACGCTTGGCCTGCGCCAGTGCGGCCTGTGTGCGCGTGGACAGTGCGTTGGAAATGGCGGAAGGCTCCGGGCCTTCCTGTTCGGCGGCCAGCGTCAGCTGAACCACGTCGGTCGGCACTTCGGTCACGGCCTGCGCCGACAGCGACAAGACGCCGGAGGGCGGCGGTACGGTCTGGGCCGAAGCCATGGCGGCAGTAGTGCTCAGCAGCGAGGCGGCCAGCAGTTTCTTCATATGGTTCTCCCGATCGAATGTGATGGCTATCAGATGCGCAACCGCGCATTTCGTTCCATACGGCCATGCGCGCGGGTGAAACCGCGGCGGCTACTTCATCAGCTTGTCGGTGATGAAACGCCATTCGGCCGGCGTGACCGGCGTGATGGACAGCCGGTTGCCGCGGCGAAGCACCACCATGTCCGCCAGCGCGTCATGCTCGCGCAAGGCCGGCAATGGAATCAGCGCGCTCTTGTTCACGAAACGCACATCCACCAGCGACCAGCGCGGCTCTTCCTGCTTCGAGGCGCGGTCGTAGTAGTTGCTCTTCGGATCGAACTGCGTGGGATCGGGGTAGGGCTGCGAGCAGACTTCGGCAATGCCGGCGATGCCGGGCTCGGGACATGACGAGTGATAGAACAGTACGCCATCGCCGATGCGCATCTGGTCGCGCATGAAATTGCGTGCCTGGTAATTGCGCACGCCAGTCCAGGGCAGGGTGCCCTCGCGTGCCAGATCGTCGATGCTGGCCTCGTCCGGTTCGGACTTCATCAGCCAGTACTGCCGCGCTCGCTTCTCGGACATGTATGACAGATTCGACGTTGAAATGAAAAAAGGCGGTGGTTCATTGAAACCACCGCCTCTTCACCACTTGAAGGGGGTCCCCGCCTTGGCCGCTGGATCGGCATCCTGAACCC
The DNA here is from genome assembly GCF_057315035.1 of Cupriavidus sp. Taxonomy (NCBI): domain Bacteria; kingdom Pseudomonadati; phylum Pseudomonadota; class Betaproteobacteria; order Burkholderiales; family Burkholderiaceae; genus Cupriavidus; species Cupriavidus sp. The sequence goes on from NZ_DBHKYV010000005.1 coordinate 125,548, forward strand.
AAGTGAGGTTCAGAGTGGCTGCGGAAGTCGCATTTTGGGTACATCACCCACTCAGGGAGTCCAAGCTGGGCCCAGACTGTGAATGCGGTGACGCGCTCGCCCACACGACATAATCCCGCACCATGCAATGCATATCGGTTCAAGGAGTTTATGATCCTCACGAACCAGGCAGGGAAACTGTCAAACGTCTGACTTTGATTCCTGTGCGTGCAACACGCTTGGGATGTCAGACGTTTGCCGTTTCAAACAAAGATGGGATGGAAACGGCGGCCGGGCACGATAACCCAACCATTCAACTGTGCTGGTTGCTTGCGCCGCACAGTGGCTCCACTATACACCGCGATGTCAGCCATACCAAGTCGGACATGCCGTGTCGTTACATTTTCCACCACAGTGTTGTCGCGGTGCCGCCTCAGCGCCGTCACAGCGACTAACACGCAACCCATGCACGGCTAACGCGCGGCACAGGCTTCACATGCATGTGATATGTGGTCACGGCCACGCAATTCAAGCATGCGTAGCAGGGTTTTTTATGCGTGCCCGCCTGCCACGCACCTGTGCGTACTTAGCGCGTACCCACGTGTGCGTACTGGCGCAGCGCCTCGTCGGCACGCTCGTTGAGCTCGCGAATGCGTGCACGTACCGCGTCGACGGGAATCGTGCCGTCTTCTTCCTGCTTGCGTCGCGCGGCCAGGAAGTCAGACGCAATACTGATTGCGGCCATTACCGCCACGCGTTCCACGCCCTTGGCCGATACGCTGCCCTTGAGCTTGTTCATCTTGTCATCCACCAGCGCCACGGCTTCCAGCAGCGCGGCCTCATTGTCCGGCGCGATCGCGAAGCGGTAGGACTGGCCGGCGATGATCACTTCGACTTGCTTGTTGCTCATGCGTGTTCTCCGGGGGCTTGCTGCGAGCCTTCCGATGCGGCGCGCGGGGTGCCGTCACCGAGCAGGTCGAGCTGGCGCGCATCGCTGGCCGTGGGCAGCTTGTCCAGGATGGACTGGATGCGCAGCTGGGCTTCCTCGATCTTGATATTGAGCAGTTCGCGGTCGGCCGCCATGGCTTCGCGGTCCGCACGCAACTGGCTCGCCTCGGCCTGCAGGCGGTCGATCTCCGCGCGCAGTCGCTGGTTCTCCGCCGCTAGGGTGTCTGCATGATGCAGCACGCGCCCGATCTTGGCGGCCAGTTGTTCGAGTTCGTTGAGCATAGTGCCTGTCGTGTCCGGTAGGAATTGGTGTCAGGTTTCGGGATTCTAGCCGATGCACGCGCGGGAGCTACCGCCAACGTGCCCGATGAGACTAGGGTGTCGACCGGAAGTTGCATCGATCTGCGCCGATCGGCACGATTCCACGTGCCAAACAACGGTTATCGGCAACTTGATCGGTCGCATTGACGCCAACTTTGAAACTGCCTACACTCGCGCCGTTCCAGGTGCTCGCGGCCTCCACACGTAGGGGTCGCAGTTCAACGGGAAACAGGGAGCCAGGGCGCCGACGTCATGTCGGGGCAGGCCAACCTGTGCTGCCCCCGCAACGGTAAGCGATCGCGAATCCGCCAGTTTGTTTTTCGGTGTCATTCGCAGGGCCGGCCAAGCGCCACTGATCCGTGTCGATCGGGAAGGCGGCCTGCCTGATGTCGTCAGCCCGGATACCGGCCTGTAGAACGCGGGCGTCCGCCCCCACGCGGCACGCCTCATCGCCATATGGTCCGCGGGGGAACGGGCCAGGCCGTTCTTATCCATCCTGCTCATGCGTTCCACGCTATCCAGGTCGACCGTCGCGGTGAAGCCGCCGGTTCGCCCGTCCGTGCCCGCCATCATGGCGGCCGTTGCCGTTTTTTCCGCATCCCATGTGTCGGCGTTCGCGCAAACCGCGCCCGCTGAAGACACCCCGGCCCAGTCCGAACAGTCCACCCAGCCAGCCCAGACGCTGGCACCGGTAGTCGTCACCGCATCGCGCACTGCCCAACGCGTGACCGAGGCGCTGCCGCATACCACGGTAGTGACCCAGGACGACATCGTCAACTCGCAGGCGCCCGACCTGCGCTCGCTGTTGCGCGGCAAGGCCGGGGTCGAGTTTGCCACCAATGGCGGCATGGGGGCCAATACCTCGCTGTTCATGCGTGGCGCCAACTCCAATCAGGTGCTGATCCTGGTAGATGGGGTGCGCATTGCCGGGGTCAGCGGCGGCACGGCACAGCTCGCGAATATCCTGCCCGACCAGATCGACCATATCGAGGTGGTACGCGGCAACGTGTCGGCCCTGTATGGTTCGGATGCAATTGGCGGCGTGGTGCAGATCTTTACCAAGAACGGCGTCGGCCAGGCGCCGGCCGCGAACGCGCAGGTCGAGTACGGCAGCAACAATACACGCCAGGGCACGGTGGGCTATGGCGGCCAGATTGGCGATACCTCGTTCAACCTGACGGGCTCCATCTTCAAGACTGACGGGTTCTCGTCGATCAACTACAACCAGTGGGCGGCAGCCAACGCTGCCAGCGTAAGACGCGGCGCGGGTCCGAACCCGGGCGACAACCCCTACGAGAACAAGAGCGTTTCAGGTCAGGTCCGGCACAAGTTCACGCAGGACTGGCATGCCGGCTTTGCGGCGTACTATTCCAACAGCCAGCTCTCCTACGACAGCACCAGCGGCAAGCCGACCGACGACTTTCGCATGGACAGCGAGCTCTACACGCTGTCCGCATTCGCCAACGGCAGGGTGACATCGAACTGGACCACGCACTTCAAGGTCGCGCAGAGCGAGGATCGCTCCGAGGGCACCAAGAACGGCCTGTTCGACAGCCTGTTCAGCACGCGCAACCGCCAGTTCAACTGGCAGAACGAGTATGCGCTGACACCCGATCACAAGCTGCTGTTCGGTACCGACTGGCTGCAGCAGGAACTGACGTCGAGTTCGTACAACGCCCCTTCGCGCAACGTGTTCTCGGTCTATGGTGGATATGAAGGCCGGATCGGTCGCCACCAGTTGCAGATCAATGCGCGCAACGACCATTACTCCGACTTCGGCAACCAGGGCACCTTCTTCGCCGGGTACGGCTTCAACGTGACCGAGCAGGTCAAGCTGATCGCCAACATCAGCAATGCGTTCCGCGCGCCGACGTTCAACGAACTGTACTATCCGGGCTTTGGCCAGCCGAACCTGCAACCCGAGCGCGCCAAGTCCGCAGAAGCGGGCGTGCAGGTCGATACCGCCAGCGCCGGACTGTTGCGCGTGACCGCGTTCGAAACGCGCTATGACGACCTGATCGTGTCGACGCAGGTATCGCCGGGCATCTACCTGGCGCAAAACGTGAACAAGGCCAAGGTGCAGGGTATCGAGGCCACTTGGCGTGCCACGGTATGGGGTACCGACCTTGGCGCCAACGTGACCTTCCAGAACCCGGTCGACGAGGCGAACAACACGCAATTGCTGCGCCGCGCGCGCCGCTATGCATCGTTCGACGTGGGTCGCAATTTCGGCAACTGGCGCTTCGGTGGCCAATGGCTGGTATCGTCGTCGCGACTCGATTCCGGCTCGCGTACGCTGGGCGGATACGGTATTGTCAACCTCAACGCCCGCTACAACATCGACAAGCAATGGTTCGTCGCCGCCCGTGTGGAAAACCTGTTCGACAAGAACTACATGCTCGCCTTCCCGTACAACACGCAGGGTCGGGCCGGGTTCATCACGCTGGGGTGGCGCCAGAAGTAAGCCATGTCTGAGTTGCGGCGCGCGCTGACCGTCTGGAGCGTCCTGGCCATCGCCGGGGCGGCGGTGTTCGCACTGTCGCTGGCGGCGGGCAGCGTGTCGCTCGATGCCGCGCAACTCTGGCAGGCGCTGACTGGCGCGGACACCGGCACGGCAGGCGCGATCGTGCGCGAGTTGCGCCTGCCGCGCGCGGCGGCGGCGTTTGCATGCGGGGGGCTGCTGGCACTATCGGGTGCCCTGATGCAGGTGCTGTTACGCAATCCGCTGGCCGAGCCCTATGTGCTCGGCGTGTCTGGCGGTGCTTCCACCGGTGCGCTGCTGGCGATGCTGTTCATGCTGCCGTACTGGTGGGTGCAGGTTGGTGCCGCCGGCGGTGCGCTGTGTTCAATGTTGCTGGTGGCCACGCTTGCGCGACGCGACCTGCTGCATCCGCAAGTCCAGGGTGGTCATCATGAGGCCGGTGCGCGGCTATTGCTGACGGGCGTGATCCTGGCGGCCGGCTGGGGTGCCGTGATTACATTGATCCTGGCCGTCGCGCCCGAGTCGCGCCTGCGCGGCATGCTGTTCTGGCTGACCGGCGATCTCAGCGGCACCGGCAGCTATGGTTGGGCGCTGGCGACGCTGGGCGTGGCACTGGTGCTGGCCATGCCGATGGCACGCGCGCTGAATGTGATGCTGCTCGGCGAAACCGTGGCGCAATCGCTGGGCGTGCGCGTGGGTCGCGTGCGGCTGGCCACGTTCCTGATTGCATCGTTCGCGATTGCCGCCGCGATCACCACGGCCGGGTCGATCGGTTTTGTCGGCCTGGTGGTGCCACATATGGTGCGGCTGGCGTGGGGCAACGACCAGCGCCAGCTGCTGCCCGCGTCGGTGTTGCTGGGCGGCACGCTGCTGATGGCGGCCGACCTGATCGCGCGCACGATCATTGCCCCGGCGCAGTTGCCGGTGGGCGTGATCACGGCATTGCTCGGCGTGCCGACCTTCCTTTATCTGTTGCTGCGGAGACCGCGATGAGTCCGGTCAGCCAATGGTTCGAACCGCTCGCCGAATGTCCGCGGCTGTCCCTGCACGATGTACGGCTGCGCGCCGGCAACCGCGTGCTGGTGGATGGCCTCTCGCTGTCGATCGGCGCTGGCCAGCTGTGGTGCATCGTTGGCCCGAACGGCGTGGGCAAGTCCACGTTGATGGGGGTGCTGGCTGGCCTGCGCACGCCCGATGGCGGTACGGTGCAGGTCGATGGCACGGTGGCCAGCCGGGTGGCTCCGGCCACGCTGGCTCGCCAGCGCGCCTACCTGCCACAGGCCGTGCACGACACGTTCTCGATGGTGGTCGAGGACGCAGTGCGTATCGGCCGCCATCCACACCTTAGTGGCTGGGGTTGGGGCCAGCGCGACGACGACCGCATCGTGCGCGACGTGATTCACGAACTGGACCTCGATGCGCTGGCCACGCGCGATGTTTTGACGCTGTCCGGTGGCGAACGTCAGCGGGTTTCGCTGGCCGCCGCACTGGCGCAGCAGGCACCATTGCTGATGCTCGACGAACCGGTCGCGCATCTGGACCTGCGCCATCAGATCGTGGTGCTCGATCTGCTGCGCAGGCTGACCCACGCGGGTCGCCATGCCGCCGTGGTGATCCTGCACGACCTGACACTGGCACGCCGCTATGCCAGCCATGCGTTGCTGATGGCCGAGGATGGCCATGCATTGCATGGTCCCGCGCAAGACGTATTGACTCCCGCGCAGTGCTCACGCGCACTGCGTACCCCGATTATCAGTATCAGCGACGGTACCCATACCGCGCTGATCCCCGACGGAAATCCGCGATGAGCGACACCCAGAACCAGGACGAAGGCCGCGACGAGCGCCACCGCGCGCGCATGGCGCGCAAGAAGGAAGTAGTCGATGCAAAGATCGCCTCGGCCCAGGCCGAGCGTGGCGTAATCGTGATCACCACCGGCAACGGCAAGGGCAAGTCGAGCTCGGGCTTTGGCATGGTGGTGCGCGCGATGGGGCACGGCATGCACACGGGCGTGGTCCAGTTCATCAAGGGCGCGATTCCGAGCGGCGAGGAAATGTTCCTGCAGCGTTTTCACGATCAATGCGAGTTCCATGTGATGGGCGAAGGCTATACGTGGGAAACACAGGACCGCAGCCGCGACGTGGCCAAGGCCGAGGCCGCCTGGGAAGTGGCGCGCCGCATGCTGCGCGATCCGTCGTTCGGACTGGTGCTGCTCGATGAACTCAATATCGCGCTGAAATTGCACTATCTTGATGTCGACACTGTGATTGCCGATCTGCGCGCGCGCCCACCGATGCAACACGTGGTCATCACTGGCCGTGGTGCGCCACCGGCACTCGTGGAAGCGGCCGATACGGTAACGGACATGACGCCGGTCAAGCACGCGTTCCAGCAAGGCATCAAGGCCCAGCGCGGCGTTGAAATGTAATTGAGATCAGTAGTTAAGTAGCCACGTAGCCATGACCCAGATTTCCGAATTCGCCATGACCCTGCCGCCGATTGCGCCGCTCGACGAAACGCTGCGCGCCGTGCTGCAGGCTGCCATCGACGACAAGACCAAGCCGCCCGGTTCGCTGGGCCGGCTCGAAGCGCTGGCCATGCAGATCGGCCTGATCCGTGGCGAAACCGTGCCTGAGCTCAAGCGTCCCGCGATCATCGTGTTCGCGGGCGACCACGGCGTGGCCGATGCCGGTGTCAGCGCATTCCCGGCCGAGGTGACGGCGCAGATGGTGCTGAACTTCCTCGGCGGCGGCGCCGCCATCAATGTGTTCACGCGCCTGCACGGCTTGGCGCTCGAGGTGGTGGACGTGGGCGTACGCGCGCCGCTGCCTGCGTCGCCCGGTCTGGTCAACTGCCGGGTGGCCAACGGCACGCGCAATTTCGTCGAGCAGCCGGCCATGACCCCGGCCGAGACCGGGGCCGCCATCAATGCCGGCATCGCACGCGTGCTGCGTCATGCGCAGCAGGGCACCAATGTAATCGGCTTCGGCGAGATGGGCATTGCCAATACTTCCGCAGCCGCTTGCGTGATGAGCAGGCTGACCGGCCTGCCGCTGGAAACGTGCACAGGCCGCGGCACGGGGCTTGACGACGCTGGCGTGGCCCGCAAGCGCGAGATCCTGGCGCGCGCGCTGGCGCAGCACCCCGAAGTTTCGGATCCGCTCGATGTGCTGGCCACGTTCGGCGGCTTCGAGATCGCGGCGATGACCGGGGCCTATCTGGCCGCAGCGGCCAGTCGCATGGTGATCCTCGTGGATGGTTTTATTGCTTCGGCGGCGTTGCTGGTTGCCGCGCGGATCGATCCGAACGTACTGCAGTACTGCGTGTTCTCGCATTGCTCGCATGAGCAGGGTCATCGTGCATTGCTGGCCGAGTTCAAGGCCGAGCCCTTGCTGGCGCTGGACCTGCGCCTGGGCGAGGGTACTGGCGCCGCGCTGGCATGGCCGCTGGTGGCGTCGGCTGCGGCCTTCCTGCGCGAGATGGCTACCTTCAGTGGTGCCGGTGTCAGCAACGCCTCGGCATAGTGAGTCGCCATGGCTGACGAACTCCGTTTCTTCCTGACCGCCGTTGGCTATTTCACGCGCGTGCCGTTGCCGCAGCGGCTGGCAGGCTGGGTGGGGTTCGCACCGCATTACCTGAACGCCGCCGCCCGCTATTTTCCGCTGGTGGGCCTGCTGGTCGGCGTGATGGGCGCACTGGTGACGTGGGGCGCATGGCAGTTGTGGTCGCCGTCGGTGGCCATCGTGCTGGGCATCGCGGCCACGCTGTTGCTGACCGGTGCGTTTCATGAAGATGGGCTGGCCGATTGCGTCGATGCTTTCGGCGGCGGATATCGCCGTGAAGACGTGCTGGAGATCATGCACGATTCGCGTGTGGGCGCGTTTGGGGCCATCGCCATCGTGGTGGCGCTGCTGCTGAAGTGGCAGTTGCTGGTGTCGGTGGGTGAGACGGGCGGCGTAGAGATCCTGCTGGCCATCCTGATTGCCGCGCACGGTGCCAGCCGCGCCATGGCGATCACGTTCCTGGCCACGCACGAGTATGTGCGGCCTGAAGGCAAGGCCAAGCCGGTGGCGCAGCGACTGGCTGGCACGGGCCTGTTGTTCGCGCTGGCTTGCGGCGTGTTGCCGCTGTTGTGGATTTCGCCACTGTTTGCGGGTGTGACGATCCTGGTACTGGCGGCACTGCGCACTGCATTGGGTGCGTACTTTGTGCGCCGGCTTGGTGGTTATACCGGCGATTGCCTGGGCATGGCGCAGCAACTGGCCGAGTTGTCGATCTACCTCGTGGCGGCCGCATGGAAGTGGTACTAATCCGCCACGCCCAACCCCAGGTGGCGCCAGGCGTCTGCTATGGCAGCCTGGACCTCGCGCTGGTGCAGCCCGTGACACCGGCACCTGCCGATATCGTGGCAGGTCTGGCACATCCGCATCGCATCGTGACCAGCCCCGCGACGCGTGCACGCGAGACCGCTGCGCTGTTCGATGCCTGCGTGGAAGGCCTGCCGCGCAGCGAGGTGGAACCGCGTTTGCGCGAAATGGATTTTGGTAGCTGGGAGGGCCAGCGCTGGGATGATATTCCGCGCGCCGCGCTGGACCAGTGGGCGGCCGACCTGATGGATGCGCGACCCCACGGCGGCGAGAATCCGGCGCAGGTCATGTCACGCATTGGCGCGTGGGCCGATGCGCTCGATATTGAAGCGGATCAACGAATTTGGGTGGTTACCCATGCCGGGCCGATGCGCATGCTGGCCGCGCATTGGCTGGGCCTGACGCTGGCGCAGACGCTGCAGTGGTCGCTGGGATTTGGCGCGACGTGCAAGTTCCGGCTCGGTGGCGGGCCGGCACGACTGGGGTGGTGGAATCGCGTCGGTTGATGCGAAGGGTTTCTCCCCTCTCCCGCACGCGGGAGAGGGGCGGGGGAGAGGGCCAGCGCATCAAGACGCGATATCGGCAAATTGAACCGCATTGCCCTCTCCCCCAACCCCTCTCCCGCCATGCGGGAGAGGGGAGCAAACCGGGGGAATGTCAATTCCCGCGCCGCGACCGTGCGATATCGAGATCCTTGCAGATTTCCGCCGCGCCCTTGACCACGCGTGGCCCGGCACGGTTGACCAGATCGCCGTCGATGATGAACAGGTTGTTGCGTGCCACGGCGGTGACCTGCTTCCACTTCTCCCACATCGAGAAATCGGCGAGCGGTTTGTCCGGGCGCGTGGCACCCATGCCCGCCGTCAGCATTGCCTCGGGATTGCCGGCCACCACGGCCTCTACCGAAACCGTAGGTACCAGCGGGGCTTCCTTGGCAAACAGGTTGCGACCGCCACACAGCGCCAGCAGATCGCTGACCAGGTGCTGCCCGTTCAGCGTCATCAATGGCTGCTGCCAGACCTGGTAGAACACGGTTACGGGCGGCCGGCTGGCGTAGGTCTTGCGCAGGGTGTCCACCTGCTGGCGGAAATCGCTGGCGGCACGGTTGGCCACGGGCTCGGTGCCCATCAGTGCGCCAAGCTTTTCAAGGTTTTCGGGGATCGATTCAAGCCTGCGCGGTTCGCTGAAAAATAGCGGCATGCCCAGCGCACGCAGCCGGTCGGTCTGCTTTTGCGCATTGCCATGGCGCCAGACCACGATCAGGTCGGGCTTGAGCGCCGCGATGCGTTCCAGGTCCAACGCCTTGTTGTCGCCCACCCGCGGGATATCGCGCGCCTGCGGCGGATAGTCGCTATAGCTGACCGTGCCGACGATGCGATCGCCACCACCGGCCGCATAGATCAGTTCGGTGACATGCGGCGCCAGCGAGACGATGCGTCGCGCGGGCTGGTTCAGCGTGATGGTCTGGCCGGCGTCATCGACGGCGGTTACGGCGGCATGTGCAGCAGTGCTTGCAAGCAGCGCGACAGCCAGCAGGGAAAGAGCCTTCATCGGTGTCAGGTAAGGATGTGGTTCAGCGCGGCATCGAGCCGCTGCCATGCAGATTCGGTGTCGGGCGGCAGGCCCAGGCGCAGGCTGGCCGGGCAGCCGCCGGCCGCATCGAACAGGCGCGTCCAGATGCCTTGCTGCGCCAGTGCTTCGTGCAACGTGGCCGCCCGGTCGTCAGGCACCCAACTGAACAGCGGTTGCGACACGCCTTGCAGACCATGGCCACGCAACAACATCGCCAACCGCTTGCCTTGCCGATCCAGTGCAATGCGGGTGGCAGCCTGCCATGCGGTGTCGGTCAGTGCGCTACGGGCAACCGCGCGCGCCGGGCCTGACACCGACCAGTGCCCCAGTCGCAATGACAGCGCATCGAGCAGGGCGGGCGCGGCCAGCACGAAGCCACAGCGGATGCCGGCCAGTCCGTAGAACTTGCCGATCGAGCGCAGTACTACCAGGCCCGTTTGGTCGGTGTGCGCGGCCAGCGAGGCGGCCGACGTAGCGTCAAGAAATGCTTCATCGACGATCAGCGTGCGCAAGCGCGCGTGCCAGCGCAGCAGCGTGTCGGCCGATAGCAGTCGTGCGGTTGGATTGTTCGGATTGACGACCACCAGGTGGTCGAGGCCAGCCGGCAGGTCGTCGCGCGCGAAATCGGCTTCGTCGAGCGGCACCACGGTGTGCCCGGCTTGCGCAAAGGCCGGCGCATACTCGCTATAGCCGAGCGCGGCGATGCCCACGCGCCCCAGCGGCAACAGCGCGGGCAGGTTGCGGATGGCGGCCTGTGAACCGGCCACCGGCAACGCGCGCGGCGCGCCGTAGGCGTGGGCGGCGATTTCCGCCAGGCCATCCTCGTCCTGAGGCAAACGCTGCCAGACCTCGACCGGCAAAGCCGGCACCGGATAGCTGGCAGGATTGATCCCGGTGGACAGGTCGAGCCAGTCTGCAACCGGTCGCTGATAGCGCTGCACGGCTGCCAGCAGGTTGCCGCCATGGCGGATTGGAGCCATCGCGCTCATGCGTGTTCCAGCATCGCAACCAGCGGCACGCTCAGCATCGCCACACCAAGCCACAGCCACAAGGTCCGTTGCACGAGCCGCAGGCAGGCATGCACGTGCGCGGCGGCCGGTGTTTCGCCAATGCCCAGTGGCGGGCGCTCTTCCCATTCACCGTGATAGCGTGCGCCACCACCCAGCGCGACACCCACCGCACCCGCGCCGGCTGCCATCACCGGACCGGCGTTCGGGCTCGACCATGCCGGGGCTTGTGTGCGCCAGCAATGCAGCGCCTGCGTGGTGGCACCCAGCAACGCATACGAAAGCGCAGTCAGGCGCGCGGGAATCAGGTTCAACGCATCGTCGATGCGTGCCGCAGCCCAGCCGAACATGGCCCAGCGCGGCGTGCGATAGCCCCACATCGCGTCGAGCGTGTTGGCCAGGCGAAACACGATCACGGCCGGCGCACCGCCGACCAGAAACCAGAACAGCGCGCCGAAGATCGCATCGTTGCCGTTTTCAAGCGCCGATTCACACGCGGCACGTGCCAGCGCTTCGGCGTCGGCATCGGCCGTATCGCGCGATACGATGCGCGCGGTCAGCGAGCGTGCGGCGTCGAGGTCATTGCGTGTCAGTGCCGCGGCAATTGGCGCGATATGTTGCGCGAGGCTGCACGCACCGAGCGCGAAATACAGCGCCAACACATGCAGCACCCATGCCAGCGCGGGGTGGATGGCAGCGGCAACGGCAATCAGCCACATCGCGGCGGCAGCGGGCCCGAGCACGACCGTCGTCCATGCCAGCAGGCCCGCCATGCGTTGGCGCAGTGCGCCGCTTGCGGGACGATTCAGGCGGTTGGCCACGGCGGTGGCGATACGGCCGAAGCCTATCAGCGGGTGCCAGCGGCGCGGTTCGCCGAGCCAGCGGTCCAGCAGCACGCCGGCAAGCGCGGCGGCCACGCAGGCCGGCCAGGACAACGCGATCATCGGCTGCTCATCGCGTGGCGCTGCCGCGCGGGGCGGGGTCCTTGATCGAGACCGGGATACCTGCCACCAGCAGGCGTACGCGATCGGCAGCGGCGGCCAGCTTCTGGTTCAGGCGGCCCAGTTCGTCGACATAGAAGCGCGTGATGGCGCCCATCGGTACCACGCCAAAGCCGATTTCATTCGAGACCAGGATCACATGGCCCGGCAGCATTGGCAGCGCCGTCATCAGCGCATCGATTTCCTCGGTAAAGGCCGGGGGCGGGGTGATCACGCCATGCTCGGGGTACTCGCGCTGGTCACCGAAGATCAGGTTGTTGAGCCACAGCGTTGCGCAGTCCACCAGGATGCAGCCGTCATGACGCGCGTGCGCATACAGCGCATCTGCCAGGTGTATCGGTTCTTCAACCAGCGTCCAGTCGGCCGGACGGCGCGCACGATGCAGCGCAATGCGCAGTTCCATCTCTTCGTCGGCCGGTTCGGCATCGTGACGTGCCGTGGCGATATAGGTGACCGGGCCGCGCGTCAACGCTGCATGATCGGTGGCCAGTTGCTCGGCGAAATGGCTCTTGCCCGAGCGCGCACCACCCAAAACGAGGGTCAGCTCGCGCGGCGCCGCGCTGCCTTGCTGGGGTTGCGGCGAGGTTTCCGTCGCCGGCTCGCTGGCCGTGGCCGCGCCTGCCGATGCGGGATCGACGGTGGCCGCGAGATTCAGCGCCTGGGTGGTGGCGTGGGTCTTCATGCGGCGTATTGTAGCCGTCGCATCAGGTGCCCGCATGCATGGATCTTGCAGACCGGTGCCCCGATGCACCAGCCGTGCTGCGATAATCGCGCGATGCGAAATGATCCCTCCGCCAATCCCGTCGATCCTTTTGCCGCGCGCAACCTGCGCGGCACCCTGATGGTCCAGGGCACCACGTCCGACGCCGGCAAAAGTACCGTGGTGGCTGGCCTGTGCCGCATCCTGGCGCGCGCTGGCGTGCCCGTGGCGCCATTCAAGCCGCAGAACATGGCGCTGAACAGCGCGGTGACCGTCGATGGTGGCGAGATCGGCCGCGCACAGGCCCTGCAGGCCCAGGCCGCAGGGCTGGCGCCGCATACCGACATGAATCCGGTGCTGCTCAAGCCCAGCAGCGACATTGGCGCGCAGGTCATCATCCATGGCCGCGCGCGCATGGATCTCGATGCCCGTGCCTACCACGCGTACAAGCCCCAGGCGATGGCCGCCGTGCTGGAAAGCCATGAACGGCTGAAGCAGGCGTACCACGTGGTGGTGGTGGAGGGCGCCGGCAGCCCCGCCGAAGTGAATCTGCGCGATCGCGATATCGCCAATATGGGCTTTGCCGAACGGGTCGATTGTCCCGTGGTGCTGGTGGCCGACATCGATCGTGGTGGCGTGTTCGCGCATCTGGTTGGCACGCTCGACTGCCTGTCGGAGAGCGAACGCGCGCGCGTGACCGGTTTCATCATCAACCGTTTCCGTGGCGATATCGGGCTGCTGCAGCCAGGCCTGGACTGGCTCACCGCACGTACCGGCAAACCTGTGTTCGGGGTGCTGCCGTATCTGCATGGCCTGCATCTCGATGCCGAGGATGCGATCGCCAGTGCCCAGGTAACGGGATCAGGCAGCGAGCAAGGTGGCGAGGTGCTACGGGTGATCGTGCCGGTGCTGCCACGGATCTCGAACCATACCGATTTCGATGCGCTGCGTGCCCATCCCAATGTCGACCTGCGCTTTGTTGGCCCGGGCATGCCGATTCCGGCTGCCGATCTGGTGATCTTGCCCGGCAGCAAGAGCGTCCGTGCAGACCTGGCCTTCCTGCGTGCCAACGGCTGGGATCGGGCGCTGCTGCGCCACCTGCGCTACGGCGGCAAGCTCATGGGCATCTGCGGCGGCATGCAGATGCTGGGACACTGCATTCACGATCCCGACGGCCGCGAAGGGCCGGCCGGTTCCAGCGAGGGCTTGGGTTTGCTTGATTTCGAGACCACGCTGGCCCCGGAAAAGCAGTTGCGCCGTGTGACCGGGCGGCTGGGCCTGGACGATGCGCCGGTCACGGGCTACGAGATCCATCTGGGCGTAACCGAAGGGCCCGACCTGTCGCGGCCCGCGCTATGGCTCGACGACAACCATGGCGGCCGCCGCCCCGACGGCGCGGTGTCGCCCGACGACCAGGTGCTGGCCACCTATGTCCACGGCGTATTCGACGATCCGGCCGCCTGTGGTGCGCTGCTGCGCTGGGCGGGACTGGCTCGGGCCGACGGCATCGATCTCGACGCATTGCGCGAAGCTTCAATCGACCGGCTGGCCGGCAGCATGGCCGACCACCTCGACCTTGCGGCCTTGTTTGCGCCGCTATTCGCGCCGCTGCAGTCCCGCTAGCGTGCGTGCTAAGGACCGGGCGCCAGCCGGCTGACCAGTGCGTCCACATCGTCCCACGTCACGCGACGCACGGTCACCATCAGGTCGGTGCCCGGGAACGGATCCTGGAAACTGTCCGATTCCACGCCGCCGAGACGCCGGTAGAACTCGCGCGCCTGTGCATTGCCATCGAGCACATACAGGAACAGCGGCTTGCCCGGCCATTGGCTCGCCACGCGGCAGGCGCAGTGCGCCATCAGCTGCTTGCCGTAGCCTTTCCCGTGATACGCATGCAGCACATGCAGGTTGTCGAGATAGATGCCGTAGCCGGGCTCGGCCAGCGGCATCAGGCACGAGAAGCCGGCGGCCTGACCATTGATACGCAGGATGGTGGCTTCGAACGGAGCTTCGGCGCCTTCGAGCATGCGCGCGCGCCAGGTGGCTTGCCGCTCGTTCAGTGCATAGGTTTCAAGCCAGGTGGCGGGAATCAGGCCGGCATAGGAATGACGCCAGCTATCGGCGTGCATGGCGGCGAGCAGGTCGGCATCGGCCGGCGTGGCGGGAACCAGTTCGATCAGGGGCATGGCAGGACAAGACGGCACCGTGTGATGTGGGTGGGAGTGGTGCCGGCTCCGATCTTAACGTCACGCTGCTAGAATCGCGAATTCTTCGCATTTGCGTTTGCGGGTTGCCGCACAGATGCGATTCCAAACGCACGTATCCAATACGTATCAGGTGCCGTATGCGCCGCGTCTCTTAATAAAAAGTCTCCCGCATGGTCTCCGGTCGTCTCCGCACCATTCTCGTCAAGCTCCATCTCTATATCGGGCTGGTCTTCGGCCTGCTGTTCGTCATGATGGGCCTGACCGGCACCGTGATCTCGTGGCGCGATGAAATCGACACGTGGCTCAATCCCGACCTGTTGCAGGCCACTTCGGCCACGCGCATCCCGGTGGGCGCCGCCACGGTCGAGTCGGTGACGGCCAAGCTGATGGCCGATCCGCAGTATGGCAAGCCCAACCTGCTGATGTTGCCGACCGATGAGCACGACGTGTTCATTGCCTATTACCCGATCCAGGGCCCGCAGGCCATGCCCGGCCGCTCTCGGCAGGTGATGATCGACCCGATCACGCTGGCCGTGAAGGGAGAGCGTCTGTTTGGCGTGCCCGGCGTCTCGCGCCAGCAAATCATGCCGACCATCTTTCACCTGCATCGCTACCTGCTGTCTGGCGATACGGGCAAGACCATCACTGGCGTGACCGGGATGATGCTGTTCTTTACCGTGCTGATGGGCGTGGTGCTGTGGTGGCCCAAGCTCAAGCTGCGCGCGCTGAAGCAGTCGGTGCGGATCACGCATGGGGGATCGTGGTCGCGCTTCATCTACACCTTCCATCGTGCGGGCGGCATCTTCGTGGCGCCGGTTCTGGCCACCATCGCATTTTCGGGGTGGTATCTGAACCTGCCGAAATGGGTCACGCCGATCATCAGTACGGTGATGACGGTCAGCCCGCCCGCCAAGCACCAGTCAGAAACACCGCCGGCGGGTACCCATGCCATTACGCCGGCCCAGGCGATGACGGCCGCGCAGCAGCAGTTTCCCGGTGCGCAGGTGACGCGCATCAGCCTGCCGCGCAAGCCCGGCGACGCCTATGAAATCCGCTTGCGACAGGAGGGCGAAGTCCGGGCCGACAGCGGTGCTACAAGGTTGTGGCTGGACGCCTATACCGGCCGCCCACTCGGCGTGCGCGATCCGCGCGATGCGCCATCGGGCGATACCTTTATCAACTGGCTGTTCCCGCTGCATACGGGTGAGGCGTTTGGCGTGTACGGCCGTGCGTTCATCACCGTGTTCGGATTGATCCCGCTGGCCTTCGCGGTCACCGGCGTGCTGATCTGGTGGAAACGCCGCAGCGGCCATCGGCGGCATCTGGAACGCGAAAAGGCGCGCCTGAAGCGCGCCTGAACTGAACCCTTGCCCGCTCAGATTTCCAGATTGTCGATCAGTCGCGTGTTGCCGAGCTTGGCCGCTGTCAGTACCACCAACGGCTCGCCGGCCGCGAATTCTTCGCGGGTCGGGGGCTGCAGGTTGTCGCGCTTGCGGATCGAAACATAGTCGGGCTGCCAGCCGCGTGCCTGCAGGCGTGCCAGCGCATCGGCCTCGACCGCCAGCAGGTCCACATTGCCATTGCCCAGCACGGTGTCGCGCACCTCATGCAACGTCTTGTAGAGGATCGGCGCTTCGGCACGCTCGGCTTCGGCAAGGTAGCGGTTGCGCGACGACAGCGCCAGGCCGTCCTCGGCGCGCACGGTCTCGGCCGGAATGATGTCCACCGGCAGTGCGAACTGCTTGGCCATGCGGCGCACGATCATCAGTTGCTGGTAGTCCTTCTTGCCGAACACGGCGACGCGCGGTTGCACGCAGCAGAACAGCTTCATCACCACCGTGCACACGCCCTTGAAGAACCCGGGGCGGAATTCGCCTTCGAGGATGTCGCCGAGGTCATGCGGCGGTTCCACGCGATATTCCTGCGGTACCGGGTACATGTCGCGCTCGGTCGGCGCAAACAGCACGTACACGCCTTCGCTCTGCAGTTTCTCGATGTCATCCTGCAGCGTGCGCGGGTACTTGTCGAAATCCTCGTTCGGGCCGAACTGCAGCCGGTTGACGAAGATCGACGCCACCACGGGGTCGCCATGCTGGCGCGCCAGCCGCATCAGCGACAGGTGGCCTTCATGCAGGTTGCCCATGGTAGGGACGAACGCCACGCGATTCTGGCCGCGCAACTGGTCCCGCAACTCCTGGATGGAGGAAATGACTTTCATGAATGTGGTGTGCGGTCGTGGTAGGAGCGTCCCGGCTGCCGTGATTCGGGATGGCGCCGGATGCGCCGGACTCTATGAACGTCGATGGGCCGGCTGTCGGCGGATTGTAGAGCATCCGCGCCGGTTCGGGCCTGATCGGCCCGGGAAGTGTCCCGCCAGGCGGAAGGATCAGGCTGGCGTGTACGCCAATCGCACATAAACCGGTGCGAAAGGCTCGGCCTGGGTGATCTCGACCAGCGATTCGCGCGCCAGTTCGAGCATGGCGATAAAGTTCACCACCACCACGGGCACGCCCTTGCCCGAGCGGATCGCGTCCTCGAACAGTTCGCTGAACTCCATGAACCGGGCATGTTGCAGCCGGCGCAGGATCTGGCTCATATGCTCGCGCACGGACAGTTCCTCGCGCGAGATCTTGTGGTGCTGGTTCAGCTTGGCGCGTTTGAGCACGTCGGCCCAGGCCGATTGCAGGTCCAGCGTTTCCACATCGGGGAAGCGCGGCGCCAGGCTTTGTTCGATGAACACCTGCGAGCGCAGGAAGTCCCGGCCCAGTTGCGGCACGGTGTCCAGCCGCTGCGCGGCCAGCTTCATCTGCTCGTATTCGAGCAGGCGGCGCACCAGTTCGGCGCGCGGATCCTCGGCTTCGTCATCGCTGTCGGCCTTCTTGACCGGCAGCAGCATGCGCGACTTGATTTCGATCAGCATCGCCGCCATGAGCAGGTATTCAGCCGCCAGCTCAAGGTTGGTCTTGCGGATCTGCTCGATATACAGGAGATACTGACGCGTCACCTGGGCCATCGGGATGTCCAGGACGTTGAAGTTCTGCTTGCGGATCAGGTACAGCAGCAGGTCGAGCGGGCCTTCGAACGCTTCCAGGAAGACTTCGAGCGCATCGGGCGGGATATACAGGTCCTGCGGCAGCTTGAACAGCGGCTCGCCGTACAGGCGCGCAAACGCCATGCCGTCGACCATATCGGCGGGATTGGCGCCGCCACCGGTCGATGGCGCCACGCTGGGCAACTCCACGGGCAGCTTCAGCTTGTCCTGCGGGTTGGACTCCAGCGGATCGCTCGAATGCATTGGATGGGTCCGGAGGCCGGGGCCGATCAGTTGTCGGACGAGTAAACGTACGGCTTCTGGGCCACGCGCGACGCGTCGGCACGTGCACGCTCGTCGAGGTCGATCGGCGTCTTGTCCCACAGCAGGTTACGGCCCTGGCGTTGTTCCGCTTCCAGCGACGGGTGCTCCTGCTTGAGCGTTTTCAGGAACTGGGTGATATCCGATTCGTACATGGCCATGGCGAAACCTATGCCCTTTGGGCGGCGTTGGGGGTAACGGGGCAGGATTTTACCGTATTGGCGAGGCGAGCTGCCGCCGGGCAGGCCGTGGATCCTGAATTTTGGCGACATGTTGGCCTTGTGCCGCCGGTGGTGTGGTCAAATAGCGACTTGATTCGGGACGACCAGCACGGATGACGATTGTTTGGGGCCAGATGGCCGGACAGATCGCCGCAGGCAAGGCGCAGCGCACCCTCACCGGTGTCGGACGACTCGCGCGCGCAGCCGGTCTGGCCCCGCTATTGGCCCCGCTGTTGACCCCACTGCTGGTCCTGCTGCTGGCCGTGCTGTGCGCGATGGCCGCGCCGGCCCACGCAGCCAAGGCAGCCTACAAGGTCGAGATCGACGCGCCCAAGGCCCTCAAGGACATCCTCGAGGAGCATCTCGACCTGTCGCGCTATACCACGCGTACCGATATTTCCGACGACCAGTTCAAGTACATGGTGGAGACCGTGGGCGACCAGGTGCGCCAGTTCGCGTCCACCGAAGGCTGGTTCGATCCGCAGACCAAGGCCACGGTGGAGGGCGAAGGTGACCAGCGCGTGGTGAAGATCACGGTCGACGCCGGTGCCCGGACCATGATCCGGCGCGTGGATGTCGACGTGACCGGCCCGGCCGCCACGCAGTCGCCCGAGCAGGTAGCAGAGATGCGCAAGAAATGGGGCCTGCCGGTCGGCAACCCGTTCCGCCAGGCAGACTGGGACAAGGCCAAGGAAGACGCGCTGGTCCAGCTGCAGAGCCACACCTACTATGGCGCGAAACTCGCTGCGTCGCGGGCGCTCGTGGAGCCCGACGAGCAGGCCGCCGATCTGTCGGCCAAATATGAAAGCGGACCGGCCTATGTACTGGGGCCGATCGAAATCGAGGGTACGCGCCGTTATCCGGAGCAGATCGTCCGCAATGTGAATCCGCTGCGCGAAGGCGAGCCGTATCGCGTGGAGCGGCTGCTGGAACTGCAGCGGGCGATCCAGAACCAGCCATATTTCTCGAACGTGCAGGTCGACCTGGAGGAGCCGCCGGCTGCCGCGTCGGCAGAGGCTGCCGCGCAGCAGCAGACCGTGACGGCTCCGGTGCGCGTGAGGGTGCGTGAATATCCGACCCACCGGCTCAGCTCCGGCGTGGGCTACACGACCGATACCGGCGCACAGGTGGAAGGGCGCTATTCGTACTACAACCTGTTCAACCGCGCCTGGGTCTTCGATTCGCAGGCCCGCATCGAGCAGAAGCGCCAGTATGCGTTCCTGGAGACGGCCATGCCGCCCGATACGCGTACCTATCGCAACAGTATCTACGGCAGCTACGAGCGCACCATCGATATCGAGAGCACCGACCTGACCAGTTGGCGCGCCGGCCTCAAGCGTTCGCGTTCGCGCGAGAAATACGACACCACGCTGTCGCTCGATTTCTACTACGACAACCTGATTCCGTATGGCCAACCGGCGCAGATTTCCAAGGCGCTGGTGCCGGCGTTCGCGTGGACGCGCCGCGACGTCGACAACCCCGTGTTCCCGCGCCGTGGCAATGTGATCAACACGCAGATCGGTGTGGCCGCCAAGGGCGTGCTCAGCGATGCCACGTTCCTGCGCATGTACGGACGCATTCGCCAGTACGTGCCGGTGGGCAACCGCGACCTGTTCGTGGCGCGGCTGGAACTGGGCGCGAACATGACGTCGAACGATCCGGCGCTGATTCCGGCTTCGCTGCGCTTCCGCGCGGGCGGCACCGATTCGATCCGCGGCTACAGCTACCAGTCGATCGGCACGCCAAGCGGGGCCAGCGTGCTGCCCGCGCGCTACCTGGGCACGGGCAGCCTCGAGTACCAGTACTGGTTCAAGCCGGACTGGGGTGCGGCAGTGTTCTGGGACATGGGCACGGCCACCAACAATCTCGACGGCATCAAGATCTATCACGGCGTGGGCGTGGGCGCGCGCTGGCGCAGCCCGGTAGGGCCGGTGCAGCTCGATATCGCCTACGGCATCCAGCAGAACCAGTTCCGTCCGCATATCTCGCTCGGGGTCGCGTTCTGATGAACATGCCCGACATGCCGCCGGTGCCGCGCGAAGATCCCAATACACCGCACGAGCCGCGCCAGCCACGCAAGCCTCGGCGCAGGATCTGGAAGGTGCTGGCCTGGCTGACAGGCGTGTTGCTGGTGCTGCTGCTGGCCATTGCCGTCACGGCAGTGATGGCCTTGCGCACCGAAGCCGGCACGCGCCAGCTGTGGAACGTGGCCACGCGGCTGGCCGGCGGCATGCTCGCGGGCCAATTCGATGGCGGGACCGTGGCCAGTGGACTGCGTCTGCACGATGTGGTGTTCGCCAGCGGCGACACGCGCGTGACCATCGACCGTATCGACGGCAAGTGGGCGATGTCGTGGTCGCCCACGCGGCTTCATGTGGAATGGCTGAAGCTGGGCAAGATCGATGCACGATTACCAGCCTCGCCGCCGAGTACCGAGCCCGCGAAGATGCCCACGTCGCTGGAGCTGCCGCTGGCGGTCGATGTCGACACACTGACGATTGGCGAGCTCTCGGTGCTGCAGGGGCCGCCGGCCACGTCGAGTCCGCTGGTGCTGTCTGACTTGTCCGGCGCGCTGCATAGCGATGGCCAGCGGCACCGCGTGGTGGTGGACAAGCTCGTCACACCGTATGGCAAGCTGCAGGCCAATGCGCAGATCGCCGGCAAGACCCCGTTCGCGCTGACCGCCGAAGCGTTGCTGGAGGGGCGCTGGAAGGAAGAAACCTACGCGGTGTCGGCCACGGCCAGCGGGTCGCTCGAGACCTTGCGTGCCGAACTCGAAGCCAATGGCGACCGCATCCGGGCGCGCGCCAATGCCGATGTGACACCGTTCGGCAAGGTGCCGTTCACGCACCTGATGGTCGACGGCGAACGCATCAACCCGCGCCTGTTCAGCCCGACCGCGCCGCAAGCCAACCTGACCGTGCATGCGGAACTGCGCCCGGTGGAAGCGGTGGCGCCGCCGCCCGAGGTGGCCAAACCGAAACCCGGTGAGTCGACCGCGAGCGCGGTCGCGGCAGCGTCGGCGGCGTCCGCATCGGCCCCGGTGCCAAAGCCCGTGGCACCCACGCCGAATCCGCTGGCGGTGGCTGGCGAAGTATCGGTGCGCAATCTCGACCCCGGGCCAATCGACAAGGAGCGCCTGCCTGTGCACAGCGTGCAGGCGCGCGTGGAGTTGAGCGAGCAGACGCAGACACTGCGCGACCTGCGCATCGCGCTGCCGGGCCGGGCTGAAGTGGTCGGCCAGGGGACCCTGCGCGAAGGACGAGGCGGGTTCGATCTCGATGTGCGGCGTCTGGACGCCGCCGCGCTGCACACGGGCCTGGTGCCGACCAACCTGTCCGGGCCAGTGATCCTGCGGCTGGAACCGGGCCGCCAGAGCGTGGCGCTGGATGTGGCTGGTGGCGAGATCAAGCTGTTTGCCGATGCGCGGATCGACGAAGATGCCGTCACGCTGGCAGCGCTGCGTGCCGGCCTGGGTAGCGGCACGCTGACCGCCGAAGGCAAGCTCGGCCTCAAGGACGACCAGGCATTCGATTTCAAGGGCAAGCTGTCCAACTTCGATCCATCGCGCCTGGCCAAGGTGGCACCGGGCCGCATCAACGCGGATTTCTCCACCCGGGGTTCGCTGGCGAAGGTGCTGCGCGTGGCGCTGGACTTCGCGCTGGGCGAAAGCGAGTACGCCGGTTTGCCGATGACCGGCAACGGCAAGGTGCGGCTTGAAGGCGAGCGGCTGTTGCCAAGCGAGGCCTCGCTGCTGATGGCGGGCAACCAGGTGAACCTGAAGGGCAGCTTCGGCGCACGCGGCGACCGGCTCAAGGTCAATGTCGACGCGCCGCAACTGGACCGGCTCAAGTTCGGCGTCGGCGGCCGCGCAAAGGTCGATGCCGAGATTACCGGCACGCTCAAACGCCCCGAGGTGGTGGGCGACTACAGCGCGCAGTCGCTGGTGATCGGCCCGCACAAGGTGGCCAGCGCCAGTGGCCATGTGGAATTGCGCGGCGGGCTTGACGGCACGCTGTCGGCCCAACTGGCCGCGCGCGACTACCAGGGGCCGCAGGCCACGATCCGCACGCTCGATGCCAACCTGAGCGGCACGCAGGCCAATCACACCTTCGATGCCAAGGCCGCCGGCACCATGCATGGCCGGCAACTGCAACTGGCCCTGTCGGGGCAGGGCGCATGGCGCGGCGACCAGGGATGGAACGGCACGATCCGCACGCTGGAAGAAAGCAGCGCGATCAAGCTGCGATTGGTCGCTCCCACACAGCTGATGGTGGCCGACCAGCACATCAAGCTGGGCCAGACCCGCCTGCAGTTCGAGCGCGCGACGATGAGCATCGATGGCCTCGACTTCGATCACGGGCGGATCCGCACGCAGGGCAATTTCAATGGCGTGGAAGTGGCCAACATCATCAAGCTGCTGGAGACGCTCACCGGCGAGACGCAGCCGGTGCGTTCCGACCTGGTGCTCGACGGGCAGTGGAACCTGAACCTTGCCGAGACCGCCACCGGGTTTGCCGAGATCCGGCGCCGCAGCGGCGACGCCTCGGTCAATGCCGGCCGTGGCTGGACCACGCTGGGCCTGAGCGAGACCGCGCTGCGCGCGGAGTTCGGCGGCAATCGCGTGACGCTGCGCGGCGGCACCACGTCCGAGCGCATTGGCAAGCTGGTGGTCGATGCCTCGGCGGGGCTGGTCAACGAGCAGGGCCTGCTGACGGTCGGGCCCGCCTCGACGCTCGGCGGTACCGTGTCGGCCGATATCCCGCGCCTGAAATCGCTGGAGGCGCTCAGCGGGCCGCAGTATGCGCTTGAAGGCAAGTTGGCGGCGTCGCTGCAGTTGGCTGGCACCGTGGGCAAACCGCTGCTGACCGGCTCGATCAATGGCAGCGGAATCGGCATCACGCTCTACGACCTGGGCATCCGCCTGACCGATGGCGTGGTGCAGGTGGTGCTCGACCAGAACACGGTGGAGCTCAAACAGGTGCACTTCCGCGGCGGCGATGGCACGTTGACCGCTACCGGTGCGGTCAAGCTCGGCGAAACCGATCCCAACCTGACCGGCCGGATCGTGGCCGACAAGCTGCAGCTGTTTGCGAGCCCCGAGCGCACCCTGATCGTGTCTGGCGAAGCGGGCATTGCCAACGAGAACAAGCAGATCGCGATTCGCGGCAAGTTCCGCGTGGATCGTGGCCTGTTCGATCTGCCCAAGGCTGGCGCGCCGGTACTGGGCGATGACGTGGTAGTGGTGCGCCGGAGCGACCAGCGCGAAGTGAAAACCGCAGCCACGCCCGTGGTGCCCGAGGCAAAGCCGGCGAGCCGCTTCAGTCCGCTGATCGATATCCTGATCGATCTGGGCGACAACTTCCGCTTTCGTGGCGCTGGCGCCGATATCCTGCTGGGCGGCCAGCTTGGCATCAAGAGCGAGCCGCTGGCACCGATGCGGGCCACCGGCACGGTACGCGTGGTCGATGGTACGTACGAGGCGTTCGGCCGCAAGCTCGACATCGAGCGCGGCATCATCAATTTCAATGGCCCGGTTGATAACCCGAACATCAATATCCGCGCATTGCGCCGCAACCAGGAGGTGGAAGCGGGCGTCGAGGTGACCGGCACGGTGCGCCTGCCGCGCGTGCGGCTGGTATCGGAGCCGAATGTACCCGACGAGGACAAGCTGTCGTGGCTGATGTTCGGCTACGGCGCCGAAAGCGCGGGATCGGGCCAGCAGCGCCAGCTCAGCGGTGGCGCGCTGGGCGGTGCGGCACTGGGCATGATCGGGGGCAAGGCGGGCAAGAACGTGGTGTCGCACTTTGGCATCGACGAATTCTCGATCGGGCCCAGTACCGCCGGCCTGAACGACCAGCAGGTGGTCAGCATTGGCAAGTCGGTGACGGACAAGATCTCGGTCGGTTACGAGCAGAGCCTGACATCGGCATCGAACGTGGTGAAGCTGACCTATGCAATCTCGCGACGCTGGTCGCTGATTGCCAAGGGCGGATCGATCAATGGCTTGTCAGTACTGTTCAACCGCCGCTTCAATAACTGGAGTACGCTGTTTTCGGGCAGTTCGAACCGGCGCACCGCCGCCGAAGCCGATGCCGCGGTGGAAGGCGCCAGCGCCCCTGCCGGGGATCCGGTCGAAGCGATCAAACGATAGGGGTGACGACACCGATGAAGCCGATGACCACATTCCATACCGCGTCGCGCAGACGCCTTGCCGCCATGGGACTGATTGCCAGCCTGCTTGCCCTGTTTGGTTGCGACCAGCAGAAAGTCGACGAAGCCATGAAAAAGGCCAAATCGGTGGCAACCGATACGTGGAACAGCGTGAAGCCCGACAGCCAGCTGTTCAAGGGCATCGAGACCGGCAAGTCCACCGAGGACGATGTACGCCGCCAGGCCGGCAAGCCCGAGATTGTCTGGGAAGAACCGGACGGCGGACGCCGGCTCGAGTATCCGCGCGGCCCGGAGGGTGCCACCACATGGATGGTGGTCACCAATGCCGATGGCACCGTGCGTTCGATCGAACAGGTGCTGACCGCCGAGAACTTCGCCAAGGTGCGGCCCGGCATGAACAAGGACCAGATCCGCCGCATGCTGGGCAAGCCCACCAAGGTGGAGGCATTCCGGCTCAAGCAGGAAGAGGTCTGGGGCTATCGCTGGTTCGAAAGCCCGACCGACCGGGCCTTCTTCAACGTGCATTTCAACAATGACGGCACCGTGACCACCACGTCGCGCAGCGACGATCCGTCGAAGCGACAGGGCGGCTAGCCTTGGCTGCGGTGCCTGTTGCCTGCCGCCGCGTGCAAGCCATGCGGATGCATCGCGCCATGGCGCGCCGATGCGGCGTGCGCGACCGCAGTGGCAACCGGTAGCGGCGCCGCGTACCAGCGTGACAGATTTACCTGGACGAATATTGCAAGGGCCGGTGCCGCCAGCAGAAAGACCACGAGGTATCTGCCGCAGCGGCAGGGCAGGCTGATGGCACAGGAAACGGCGAGCGCTATCTTGATCATCGCGTGAATCCTCCTGTCAGTTAGCAGCGCATGATTCACGCTACTGCGTACCGGTGAGCGACAGAATGGCTGTTACGCGAAACTGGAAAAATGCTTGGGGAGATTGTCGGCGATCAGAGCGATCGCCGACGACGGGAACAAAACCAGGTGAAGCTTAGCGAATCCGCATGCCCGGCACCGCGCCGCTGTGCGGTTCCAGGATATACAGGCCTGGGTTGGCCTTTTCATCGGCGGCCGAGGCGGCCAGCACCATGCCTTCGGACATGCCGAACTTCATCTTGCGCGGTGCCAGGTTGGCCACCACCACGGTCAGCTTGCCCACCAGCTGCTCCGGCGTGTAGGCCGACTGGATACCCGAGAACACGTTGCGCGTCTGGCCTTCGCCAAGATCCAGCGTCAGCTGCAGCAGCTTGTTCGAGCCTTCCACCTTGACGCACTCGACGATCTTCGCCACGCGCAGGTCTACCTTCGCGAAATCGTCGATCGTGATCGTGTCGGCGACCGGTTCGATCGCGGAGGCGCCGGCTTCGGCTGCCGCGGGAGCGGCGGCGGCCAGCGAGTCCTTGTTCGCGGCCAGCAGCGCGTCGATCTGCTTGGTATCGACACGCGTCATCAGGTGCTGGTAAGCCTGGATCGGACGATCGGCGGACAGTTGCTTGTCGATCGCGCGCCAGTCGAACGGCTCCACGTTCAGGAAGCTTTCCACGCCAGCTGCCAGGGTCGGTACCACCGGCTTCAGGAACACCGTCAGCAAGCGGAATGCCTCGAGCGAGACCGAGCAGGCCGCATGCAGCGCATCGCGCTTGCTTTCGTCGCGGGCCAGTTCCCACGGCTTGTTGGTGTCGACGAACGCGTTCACCGTGTCGGTCAGTTCCATCACCAGGCGCAGGGCCTTGCTGTACTCGCGGCCTTCATAGTACGCGGCGATCTGCGGCGCGGCCTGGCGCAGCTGTTCCAGCAGCGGGTTGGCCAGCGCGGCCTCGTTGACCTTGCCGTCGAAGCGCTTGACCAGGAAGCCGGCCGCACGGCTGGCGATGTTCACGTACTTGCCGATCAGGTCGCTGTTCACACGTGCGACAAAGTCGTCGAGGTTCAGGTCCAGGTCTTCCATGCTCGCATTGAGCTTGGCGGCAAAGTAGTAACGCAGCCATTCCGGGTTCATGCCGGTGTCGATGTAGCTCTGCGCGGTAATGAACGTGCCGCGCGACTTGCTCATCTTGGCGCCATCCACGGTCAGGAAGCCGTGCGCGAACACATTGGTCGGGGTGCGATAGCCCGAGAACCTGAGCATTGCCGGCCAGAACAGCGTGTGGAAGTACAGGATGTCCTTGCCGATGAAGTGGTATTGCTCGGCCGTGGAATGCGGACCTACCCATGCGTCGAAATCGATGCCACGCTTTTGCGCCAGGTTCTTGAAGCTTGCGTAGTAGCCGATCGGGGCGTCCAGCCAGACGTAGAAGTACTTGCCCGGGGCGCCCGGGATCTCGAAGCCGAAGTAGGGCGCGTCACGCGAGATGTCCCAGTCGGACAGCGTCGAGGCCTCGCCTTCGGCGCCAAGCCATTCCTGCATCTTGTTGCTGGCTTCAGGCTGGGCCAGGTCGGCCACCCACTCGCGCAGGAACGTTTCGCAGCGCGGATCGGACAGCTTGAAGAAAAAGTGCGTCGACGACTTGCGTACCGGCGTGGCGCCCGAGACGACCGAGTACGGGTTCTTCAGGTCGGTGGGCACATAGGTCGTGCCGCATACTTCACACGAATCGCCGTACTGGTCCTTGGCGCCGCACTTCGGGCATTCGCCCTTGATGAAGCGGTCCGGCAGGAACATGTTCTTGACCGGGTCGAAGAACTGCTCCACATCGCGCTCGGCAATCAGGTCCTGGCCTTTGAGCGACAGGTAGATCTTCTCGCAGAGCTCGCGGTTTTCTTCGGCGTCGGTGCTGTAGTAGTTGTCGAACGACACCAGGAAGCTGTCGAAATCGCGCTTGTGCTCGGTCCAGACGCGGTCGATCAGCTGCTTGGGCGTGATGCCTTCCTTCTCCGCGCGCAGCATGACCGGCGTGCCGTGGGTGTCATCGGCGCCGACGTAGTAGACCTCGTTGCCCATCATGCGCTGGAAACGCACCCAGATGTCGGTCTGGATGTACTCCACCAGATGGCCGATATGGATCTGGCCGTTGGCATACGGCAGGGCAGAGGTAACGAGGATGCGGCGTGCGGTCATGAAGTGAGCCGTTCAGAGAAGCGAGCGTGAAATGCGGGTCCGGCGGCTGCCGGACCGAGGAACCGGCTATTTTAGCAATTGCCCGGCCAGATTGCTCGGTTTGGGGTCGAACTGGCCACAATCTCGTCGAAATCGCAGTTGAGATGCGCGATGCGCAAGTGAAACGGGCAAAAAAAAGCGCCGGTTAGTCACCGGCGCAGCTTTCCACAACGGAAAAGGAGGAGAAATCAGGTACCGCCCGGGAGGTCAGCCACCCATCGCGAGCCAGCAACGGTGGCAAGCGGTACCTGCACTGTATGACTGGTCACCCCGAAATTGGTTTCAAGAAAATTTCGACTCGACGATTTTGTGCGCGGCCGGCCTCGGAAGCGTTGTCCGCCACGGGCTGGGTCTGGCCGCGTCCCTCGGCCGCCAGGCGGTTGCGGGAAACGCCGTGATCACCCAGGTAGCTGGCCACGCTCTGGGCGCGGCGCTGCGACAACTGCATGTTGTAGCTCGGGTTGCCGGTGCTGTCGGTATGGCCCACCACGCTGGCCGCCACGTCCTGATGCTGGCCGAGCGTCTGGGCTACCTGGTCCAGCACGCTGCGGAACGACGGCTTGATGGTCGAGCTGTCCGTATCGAACGTCACCTGGCTCGGAATATTGACCTTCAGCGAGCCGTCTGGCTGCTCGGTGATCTGGGTGCCGGTGCCGGCGGTGTCCTTGTTCAGCTTGCCGCGGATGGCGTTCCAGTTGTAACCGGTGGTGCCGCCCAGCGCGCCGCCCACGGCCGCGCCGACCAGCGTGCCCGTGGTGTTGCCGCCGATCAGGTTGCCCAGTCCAGCGCCCACGGCTGCGCCAACTCCGGTGCCTACCGCGGTATTGGTCTGCTGTTCGGTGGCGCAACCCGCCAGGGCCGCTACGGCGGCAATCGAGACGGTGACGAGCTTGAGGTTCATGCGTTCTCCTTCTGGTGATACCCGAAAATGTTTTGCCAACGGCATGTCGCATGGTAACGCCTGCCGTACGAGGGCGCGCGCGCCGCGACAATTTTCAGCATTGCGTTTGAAAACGCTCAGGGCGTTGCCCGCGATGACCCGAATGGCGTGCGGGCTGCCCGAGGTTGGCGCACTACAATAGGCACATGGCAGCACCTGCACAAGCCTGAGAATGTGAGAGATGTAAATGTCTGTAATTCCTTACTTGCTGCAGGGACATGCCCGCGCCAGCCATCCGGCATGCGACTTTGCTACATTACGCGCCTGTCCCCACTACATTTCCTAAGCGGAGTCTGTCTTGAGCCTCACCATTGAACAGGTAACCGAAGCCCTGCGTACCGTGATCGACCCCAATACGGGCCGCGACCTCGTTTCTACGCGGTCGGCGCGCAACGTACGCGTCGATGGCGGCGATGTCTCCCTGGAAGTGGAGCTTGGGTATCCTGGCAAAAGCCAGTTCGAACTGATCCGCAAGCTCGTCATCGATGCCGTGCGCGGCCTGGATGGCGTTGGCAATGTCAGCGTGGCGGTATCGATGAAGATCGTTGCCCACGCGGTCCAGCGCGGCGTGAAGCTGTTGCCCGGCGTGCGCAACGTGATTGCCGTGGCCTCGGGCAAGGGCGGGGTGGGCAAGTCCACCACGGCCGTGAACCTGGCGCTGGCGCTGGCCGCCGAGGGTGCGCGCGTGGGCATGCTCGACGCCGATATCTACGGGCCCAGCCTGCCGATGATGCTTGGCATCAGCGGCCGCCCCGAGTCGACCGACGGCCAGACCAT
Source organism: Cupriavidus sp. (assembly GCF_057315035.1). Classification (NCBI taxonomy): domain Bacteria; kingdom Pseudomonadati; phylum Pseudomonadota; class Betaproteobacteria; order Burkholderiales; family Burkholderiaceae; genus Cupriavidus; species Cupriavidus sp. The sequence goes on from NZ_DBHKYV010000005.1 coordinate 154,695, forward strand.
GACGCCGCTGGAAGGCCATGGCCTGCAGGCCAATTCGATCGGTTTCCTGATCGAGCAGGACAACCCGATGGTGTGGCGCGGCCCGATGGTGACCTCGGCGCTGGAACAACTGCTGCGCCAGACCAACTGGACCGACCTGGACTACCTGATCGTCGACATGCCCCCGGGCACCGGCGATATCCAGCTGACGCTGTCGCAGAAGGTGCCGGTCACCGGCGCGGTGATCGTGACCACGCCGCAGGACATCGCGCTGCTCGACGCCCGCAAGGGCCTGAAGATGTTCGAGAAGGTCGGCATCCCGATCCTCGGCATTGTCGAGAACATGGCGGTCTACTGCTGCCCGAACTGCGGCCATACCGAGCATATCTTCGGCGCCGGCGGTGCCGCGAAGATGAGCGCTGACTACGGTGTGGACGTGCTGGGCAGCCTGCCGCTGAACCTCTCGATCCGCGAGCAGGCCGACTCGGGCCACCCGACCGTGGTGGCCGATCCCGATGGCGCGATTGCCGCGATCTACCGCGAAGTGGCGCGCAAGGTGGCAATCAAGGTTGCCGACAAGGCGCGCGACATGACCAACAAGTTCCCGAGCATCGTCGTCCAGAACACCTGATTGGCTGCGCCGCGACAAAAAATGGGATGTCGTCCGACATTAAGATGCCGGGCGACTGTCCTACAATCCACACGGCAGGCGGTGCATTCTTAACAAGCAAGAAGAGGAGGAACGGCATGAAACGTGTACTTTTCGGTCTGGCCATGGGTGCTGCCGCAGTGCTGGCAGCGGGATGCGCGGGTACGGACAAGGGTCCCACCGCGGCACCGGCAGGCGCGGCCGCCATGGCGGCGCCTGGCGCGACCAAGGCCGCCGCACCGTTGCAGTCCAAGAGTGGCACCAATACCGCGGGCCGGGTCACGTTTGACCAGCAGGCCGGCGGGGTGATGGTGGTGGTGTCGGTGACTGGCCTGCCGCCGGGTACCACGCACGGCTTCCATATCCATGAGAAGGGCGACTGCTCGGCACCGGACGCCATGAGCGCCGGCGGCCATTTCAACCCGTCGGCCAAGCCGCACGGGCAGATCTCGATGCCGGACCACCATGCCGGTGACATGAACAACCTGACCGCCGACTCGGCCGGCAATGCACGCGCGCAGTTCCTGATGCAGGACGTGACCGTGGGGGCCGGCCCGAACAGCGTGGTGGGCCGTGCGGTCGTGGTCCACAAGGATCCGGACGACTATCGCACCCAGCCCACCGGGAACGCGGGCGGCCGCATTGCCTGCGGCGTGATCGCGGCCTCGTAAGCCGAGGAATTCTTCCCTTTCCCGCAGCGCGGGAGAGGGAAGGGAAACCGGAGGCGGGGGGTATGGCGATTGGTTGTACAATGCGCCCCAATCAAGCGGCGCCGGGTTTGGCCGGCCTGCTGTCCGTCCATCCTGCCACGTCATTATGAGCATCAAATCCGACAAGTGGATCCGCCGCATGGCGGAGCAGCACGGCATGATCGAACCGTTCGAGCCCGGCCAGGTACGGGAATCGGAGGGTCGCAAGATCGTGTCCTACGGCACGTCGAGCTACGGCTACGACATCCGCTGCGCCGACGAATTCAAGATCTTCACGAACATCAACAGCACCATCGTCGATCCGAAGAACTTCGACGAGAAGTCGTTCGTCGACTTCAAGGGCGATGTCTGCATCATCCCGCCGAACTCGTTCGCGCTGGCCCGAACGATGGAGTACTTCCGCATTCCGCGCAGCGTGCTGACGATCTGCCTGGGCAAGAGTACCTATGCGCGCTGCGGCATCATTGTCAACGTGACGCCGTTCGAGCCCGAGTGGGAAGGCTATGTGACGCTGGAGTTCTCGAATACCACCCCGTTGCCGGCCAAGATCTACGCCGGCGAGGGCTGTGCCCAGGTGCTGTTCTTCGAAAGCGACGAGATCTGCGAGACCTCGTACGCCGACCGCGGCGGCAAGTACCAGGGCCAGCACGGTGTCACACTGCCGAAAACCTGATCGCATTACAATTCCGGCGTCCAATGCCAGGCGCCTGACCTGATACGAACGAGCCACATGCAGCTGCCGCGGGAAACCGCCCGCCAGCCATGTGGCTCAAGTCTTTCCAAGCTCGCTCATCAAGGGATCCAGTCCGATGAAATTCCGCTTCCCCGTCATCATCATCGATGAAGACTTCCGCTCCGAGAACATTTCCGGCTCGGGTATTCGCGCACTGGCCGAGGCCATCGAGCGTGAAGGCATGGAAGTGATGGGCCTGACCAGCTATGGCGACCTGACGTCGTTCGCCCAGCAGTCCAGTCGGGCTTCCACGTTTATCGTGTCGATCGACGACGACGAGTTCGTACGTGCCGACGACCAGCCCGAGGCCGCGGCCATCGAGAAACTGCGCGCGTTCGTGAACGAAGTGCGCCGCCGCAATACGGACCTGCCGATCTTCCTGTACGGCGAGACGCGCACGTCGCGCCATATCCCGAACGACATCCTGCGCGAGCTGCACGGCTTCATCCACATGTTCGAGGACACCCCCGAATTCGTGGCGCGCCATATCATCCGCGAAGCCAAGGTCTACCTCGATACGCTGGCCCCGCCGTTCTTCAAGGCCCTGATCGACTACGCGCAGGACAGCTCGTACTCGTGGCACTGCCCGGGCCACTCGGGCGGCGTGGCATTCCTGAAGAGCCCGGTGGGCCAGGTGTTCCACCAGTTCTTCGGTGAGAACATGCTGCGCGCCGACGTCTGCAATGCCGTGGAAGAACTGGGCCAGCTGCTGGACCACACCGGCCCGGTGGCCGCGTCCGAGCGCAATGCCGCGCGCATCTTCAACTCGGACCACATGTTCTTCGTCACCAACGGTACGTCGACGTCGAACAAGATGGTGTGGCACGCCAACGTGGCGCCGGGCGATATCGTGGTGGTGGACCGCAACTGCCACAAGTCGATCCTGCACGCGATCATGATGACGGGCGCGATCCCGGTGTTCCTGATGCCGACGCGCAACCACTACGGCATCATCGGTCCGATCCCGAAGAGCGAATTCGATCCGGAAACGATCCGCCGGAAGATCGAGGCGCATCCGTTCGCGAGCAAGGCCAAGAACCAGAAGCCGCGCATCCTGACGATCACGCAGGGTACCTACGACGGCGTGCTCTATAACGCCGAGCAGATCAAGGAAATGCTCGCGTCGGAAATCGACACGCTGCACTTTGACGAAGCCTGGTTGCCGCACGCGGCATTCCACGAGCTGTATCGCGACATGCACGCGATTGGCCGCGACCGTCCGCGCAGCAAGGACGCGCTGGTGTTTGCCACGCAGTCCACCCACAAGCTGCTGGCTGGCCTGTCGCAGGCATCGCAGATCCTGGTGCAGGATTCCGAGACGCGCAAGCTGGACCGCTATCGTTTCAACGAGGCGTACCTGATGCACACCTCGACGAGCCCGCAGTACTCGATCATTGCCTCGTGCGACGTGGCCGCGGCCATGATGGAAGCGCCGGGCGGCACCGCGCTGGTCGAGGAAAGCATCCAGGAAGCGCTCGATTTCCGCCGTGCCGTGCGCAAGGTGGAAGCCGACTACGACGTGGCCAACAACGGCGACTGGTGGTTCAAGGTCTGGGGCCCCGATAACCTGGCCGAAGACGGCATGGCCGAGCGTGACGAGTGGATGCTCAAGGCCAACGAGCGCTGGCACGGCTTTGGCGATCTGGCCGATGGTTTCAACCTGCTGGACCCGATCAAGGCGACCATCATCACCCCGGGTCTCGACGTGGACGGCGAGTTCAGCGAGCGCGGCATTCCCGCGGCGATCGTCACCAAGTACCTGGCTGAACACGGCATCATCATCGAGAAGACGGGTCTGTACTCGTTCTTCATCATGTTCACGATCGGCATTACCAAGGGCCGCTGGAACTCGCTGGTGACCGAGCTGCAGCAGTTCAAGGACGACTACGACCAGAACCAGCCGCTCTGGCGCGTGCTGCCCGAGTTCGTCGGCAAGTATCCGCAATACGAACGGATGGGCCTGCGCGACCTGTGCGATGCGATCCACAGCGTCTACAAGGCCAACGACGTGGCGCGCGTGACCACCGAGATGTACCTGTCGGACATGGAACCGGCCATGAAGCCGTCGGATGCGTGGGCGATGATGGCGCACCGCGAGATCGAGCGCGTGCCCGTGGACGAACTGGAAGGCCGCGTCACCGCCATCCTGCTGACGCCTTACCCGCCGGGTATTCCGCTGCTGATTCCGGGCGAACGCTTCAACCGCATCATCGTGCAGTACCTGAAGTTCGCACGCGAGTTCAACAAGCTGTTCCCGGGCTTCGAGACCGATATCCACGGTCTGGTGGAAGACGAGATCGACGGCGTGACGGCGTACTTCGTGGACTGCGTGAAGCAGTAAGGTTCACCAGGGCAACAAAAAACCCCCGCACGAATCGTTGTGCGGGGGTTTTTTGTTTGCATCAACTACTTGCTCTTCTCGAACTGGAACTGCGGTGCCGCAGGCTCGGCCGACTCACTGGAGCCCGGCAATTCCAGCGTGCCCGGCGTCGATGCCGCGCCACCAGGCTTGCTGTCGGCATCCTGTCCCCCAAGCGGGATACTGACCTCCGCCGCGTTGCTGTGCTTGAGCGAGCCCTTGTCGAGCAAGCCGGTCACCATGCCCGGCCAGAACATCACCAGCAGCACCATCACCATCTGCAGGCCCACCCAGGGCAGCGCACCCCAGTAGATATCCGAGCTCTTGACCTCTTTCGGGGCAATGCCGCGCAGGTAGAACAGCGCGAAGCCGAACGGCGGGTGCATGAACGAAGTCTGCATGTTCACGCACAGCATCACGCCGAACCAGACCAGCGCAGCCGTTGCCGCTGCCTCGGGGTTGCCGCCCATCGAATCGAGCACTACCGGCGTCAGAACCTTGACCGCCACGGGCGCCAGCATCGGCACCACGATAAACGCGATCTCGAAGAAATCGAGGAAGAACGCCAGGAAGAAGATGAACAGGTTCACCACGATCAGGAAGCCGATCCAGCCGCCCGGCAGCGAGGTGAACAGATGCTCGACCCAGGCTCCGCCGTCCACACCCTGGAACACCACCGAGAAGCAGGTGGAGCCGATCAGGATGAACACCACCATCGCGGTCAGCCGGGCGGTGGACTGGTAGGCCTCGACGATCAGCCGGCGCAGATCGGTCAGCTGGCCGGCGCGGATCAGCAGCCACAGCACCACCAGGTAGGCCACGGCCAGCGGAATCCGGAACGCGTGCGAGCCGAATGCAAACACGCCCACCGCAGCGGCCACCAGCGTGGCGGCAAGTCCCACGCGGTAGATATTGCGGTCGATCCTGTTGAAGCCCTTGTCGCGGATCACGGCCAGCACCAGCGCGCCTACCGCGCCCATGGCGCCGGATTCGGTCGGCGTGGCAATACCGAGCATGATCGTGCCGAGCACCAGGAAGATCAGCACCGCGCAGGGCACGATGCCGCGCAGGCATTTGCGCCACAGTGCCCAGCCGCTCAACGTGCGCGCTTCGGCCGGCACCGGCGGCAGCCAGTCGGGCTTGATGCGGGTCAGCACGAACGTGTAGAGCGCGAACAGCGCGATCTGCACCACCGACGGGCCCCAGGCGCCCAGGTACATGCTGCCCACGTCGGCGCTGCCGGCTGGCGTCTTGAGCTGGTCGGCCAGCACCACCAGCACCAGCGACGGCGGCACCAGTTGCGTGATGGTGCCCGATGCGGCCAGTACGCCCGTGGCGTACTTCATGTTGTAGCGGTAACGCATCATCACTGGCAGCGAGATCATCGCCATGGCGATCACCTGTGCCGCCACCGTGCCGGTGATCGCGCCCAGGATAAAGCCGACGATGATCACCGAGTAGCCAAGCCCGCCGCGCACCGGGCCGAACAGCTGGCCCATCGAATCGAGCATGTCTTCCGCGAGCCCGCATTTCTCGAGGATCGCACCCATGAAGGTGAAGAACGGAATCGCCAGCAGCAGTTCGTTGGCCAGCACGCTGCCGAACACGCGCGTGGGCACGGCTTGCAGGAACTGCAGCGGGAAGTAGCCCCATTCGATGGCCAGGAAGCCAAACGCGAGGCCCACCGCCGACAGCGAAAATGCGACCGGGAACCCGATCAGCATGAATACCACCAGGCCGCCAAACATCAGCGGCGGCATATATTCCAACGGGATCATTATTGCACCGGCCTTTCGTATTTTGATTCGATGCGCACCAGGCCCTTCAGGGCAGCGAAGCGCTTGATCAGTTCGGAAATCCCCTGCAGCGTGAGCAGGGCAAAGCCGAGCGGCACCACGAGCTTGATCGGATACCGGGGCAGGCCGCCCGAGTTGCCCGACTGCTCAAGAATGCGCCACGAAGGCAGGAACAATGAGTCCCACGACAGCCACGTGAACAGGATCGTGGACGGCAGCAGGAAAAAGATGATGCCGAAAATGTCGATCCAGTGCTGCGCGCGTTCGGACACGTTGCCGTAGATCAGGTCCACGCGCACGTGCTCGTTGCGCTGGAACGTATACGACGTGCCAAACATCACGGCAATGGCAAACATGTACCACTGCAATTCCAGCGGCCAGTTATCGCTCAAGTTGAAGCCGTACCGCAGCAGGGCGTTTCCTGCGCTGATCAGGCACGACAGCAGGATCATGATGTTTGCAAGCCTGCCCGTGTGCTGATTCAACCTGTCGATCTGCCGTGACAGACCAAGCAAGTAATTCATGGGTGTCTCCCCCGTTTTATGCGCCGTAAGTGTATCTGTAACAATTTTTAAGGGCGCTAGGGGATTCTCCTAGAAGGGGGCGCCTGGCCAATAAAAAAGCCGCCGGGCGATAACCCAGCGGCTTTTTTACGACAAAGACTTACGCGAAACTTACAGCGAAATCACAGTTCCTTGCGCGCAGCGGCGATGGCCGCACGAACCTGGTTAGGGGCGGTGCCACCGATATGGTCGCGCGAGGCAACCGAGCCTTCAAGCGTCAGCACGCCATGTACGTCTTCGCCGATCAGCGATGCCTGGTCGCCCAGACCCGAGACTTCGCGCAGTTGTTCCACGGTCAGGTCGGCCAGGTCGCACTGGCGGTCGTCGCAGGCACGCACGGCGTGGGCCACGGCTTCGTGGGCATCGCGGAACGGCAGGCCTTGCTTGACCAGGTAGTCGGCCAGATCGGTGGCGGTGGCGTAGCCCTGCAGCGCGGCGGCACGCATCGCATCGGGCTTGACGCTGATGCCCGGCACCATGTCGGCGAAGATGCGCAGCGTATCGACGATGGTATCCACTGTATCGAACAGCGGTTCCTTGTCTTCCTGGTTGTCCTTGTTGTAGGCCAGCGGCTGGCCCTTCATCAGTACCAGCAGGCCGTTCAGGTGGCCATACACGCGGCCGGTCTTGCCACGCGCCAGTTCCGGAACGTCCGGGTTCTTCTTCTGCGGCATGATCGAGCTGCCCGTGCAGAAGCGGTCGGCGATATCGATAAAGCCGACGCGCGGGCTCATCCAGATCACCAGTTCTTCACTGAAGCGCGAGATATGGGTCATCACCAGCGACGCGGCGGCCACGAATTCGATCGCGAAATCGCGGTCGGAAACGGCGTCCAGCGAGTTGCGGCACACGCCATCGAAGCCCAGTTGCGCGGCCACGAACTCGCGGTCGATCGGGTAGCTTGTGCCGGCCAGCGCGGCGGCGCCCAGCGGCAGACGGTTCACGCGGCGGCGGCAGTCGGCCATGCGTTCGGCGTCGCGCGTGAACATTTCCACGTAGGCCATCAGGTGATGGCCGAACGTTACCGGCTGTGCCACCTGCAGGTGCGTAAAGCCCGGCAGGATCGTATCGGCGTTCTGGTCGGCCAGGTCCAGCAGCGCGCGGCGCAGGTCGCCCAGCAGGCCGATGATGTTGTCGATTTCGCTGCGCAGCCACAGGCGGATATCGGTGGCCACCTGGTCGTTACGCGAGCGGCCCGTGTGCAGGCGCTTGCCGGCGGCGCCGACCAGCGCGGTAAGGCGCGCTTCGATATTGAGGTGGACGTCTTCCAGATCGAGCTTCCACTCGAACGTGCCGGCTTCGATTTCACCGCGGATCTGCGCCATGCCGCGCTCGATCTCGCCTTGGTCGGCGGCGGCGATGATGCCCTGCTTTGCCAGCATGGCCGCATGGGCCAGCGAGCCCTGGATGTCGAACAGCGCCAGGCGCTTGTCGAAGTTGACCGACGCGGTGTAACGCTTCACCAGATCGGACATCGGTTCGGAGAAGCGGGCGGACCAGGCTTCGCCTTTCTTGGCAAGTTGGGAGGTCATGACAGGGGCAGGGCGGAAAATCGGAAACGGCGATTATATCGCCTGAAGGCGGAGTCAATTACCGCTGGTTGGTTCCCCTCTCTCGCGAGCGGGAGAGGGGCTAGGGGAGAGGGCGGGCGTCTCGAGATGAGAAAGTGGCAAATAGAACCGCCTTGCCCTCTCCCCCGACCCCTCTCCCGCAGGCGGGGGAGGGGAGCAAGCATCACAATCAACCGCTGTTACGCAGGCCGGCCGCCACGCCGTTGATCGTCAAGTGGATCCCGCGTCGCACGCGAACATCGTCGGCATCCTTGCCGGCGCGGTAGCGCTTGAGCAGTTCCACCTGCAAGTGGTTCAGCGGATCCAGGTACGCAAAGCGGTTCTTGATCGAGCGCGCCAGCAGCGGGTTCTCGGCCAGGCGTTCCGCGCGGCCCGTGATCAGGCTAAGCATGTCGCAGGTCAGGTGCCATTCGGCACTGATGCGCGAGAACACGGTCTTGCGCAGCGCCGCATCGTCGCACAGCCCGGCATAGCGCGAGGCCACGGCCAGGTCGGTCTTGGCCAGCACCATGTCCATGTTCGACATCAGCGTGCGGAAGAACGGCCAGGTCTTGATCATGCGCTTGAGCGTGGCGATCGTCGCCTTGCGTGCCTTCTCGTCCGGTGCCTCGTCCAGCAGCGCCTGCACCGCACTGCCAAAGCCGAACCAGCCCGGCAGCAGCAGGCGGCACTGGCCCCATGAGAAGCCCCACGGAATCGCGCGCAGATCCTCGATCTTGCGGTTCTTCTTGTCCATCAGCTTGCGCGAGGCCGGACGCGAACCGAGGTTCAGGTCGGCGATCTCGGTGATCGGCGTGGTGGCGAAGAAATAGTCCTTGAAGCCCGCGGTCTCATAGACTAGATGCCGGTAGGCGCGGAACGCGCGATCCGACAGCTGTTGCATCACGCCTTCGAACGCGGCCAGCCCGGTCGGCGCATTCTGCGTGGGCAGCAGCGAGGCTTCCAGCGTGGCCGCGATCACCGTTTCCAGGTTGCGCCGGCCGATCTCGGAGTTGGCGAACTTGCTGTTGATGATTTCGCCCTGTTCGGTCAGACGGATCTGCCCGTTCACGGTGCCCGGCGGCTGCGACAGGATGGCGTCGTAGGTCGGGCCACCGCCACGACCCACGGTGCCGCCGCGGCCGTGGAACAGGCGCAGCTTCACGCGGCGCTCCTCGAACAGCTTCACCAGCGCCAGCTCGGCCTTGTAGAGCTCCCAGTTCGACGTCAGGAAGCCGCCGTCCTTGTTCGAATCCGAATAGCCGAGCATCACTTCCTGCTCTACGCCATGGTGCTTGATCACCGAGTCGAAGCCGGGCAGGTCCAGCAGCGACTCCATGATGCCGGCCGCGTTGCGCAAGTCCTCGATGGTTTCGAACAGCGGAATGACCATCAGCTCCATGCGGGCCGGATCGCTCTTGCTGCCGAGCGTGCCGCGCAGCATGCCGGCTTCCTTCTGCAGCAGCATCACTTCGATCAGGTCGGACAACGACTCGGTGTGCGAGATGATGTAGTTGCGGGCCACGCGGTTGCCGTAGCGTGCGCGCAGCTCGCGTGCCATGTTGAAGATGGCCAGCTCGTTGCGTGTCTGCTCGGAATAGTCGTGCCACGGCAGCGACAACAGGCGCGGCTGGCGCAGCTCGCCCAGCAGCAGTTCGAGCTTGCGCTCCTCGGTCAGCGCGGCGTAGTTGGCTTCGATGCCGGCGGCCTTGAACAGCTCGGTGACCACGGCCTCGTGCACATCAGACACCTGGCGCATGTCCACCGACGCCAGATGGAAGCCGAAGATTGCAATGGCACGGACCAGCGCGTCGATGCGCCCGCGCGCCAACGCCTCGCCATGGTGCGAGCGCAGCGAATCGAGCACGATCTGCACGTCGGCCGCGAAGGCCTCGGCATTGTCGTACGGGGCAACATCGGCCACCGGATGGCGCTGGGCCACATGGCCGGTCAGGCGTTCCGTGGTGGCGGCCAGGCGCGCGTAGATACCAATCAGCGCGCGGCGATAGGGCTCGTCGGCACGGTGCTCGGAATGGTCGGGCGAGGCTTCGGCAAGTGCCAGCAGTTCGGGGCTGGCGTCGACCATCAGCGACGACAGCGGCAGTTCGGCGCCCAATGCGTGGACCTCGTCGAGGTACCACTGCATGATCAGCGTCGACTGTTGCTGCGCGGCGTGCTCCAGCGTTTCGGCGGTCACGTTCGGATTGCCGTCACGGTCGCCGCCGATCCACGAACCCATCTGCAGGAACGGCGCCAGCGGCGCCGGGGTGGTGCCGGCCTTGCTCTTGCGCGGGAAGACTTCGGCGATGTCCTCTTCCATATCGGCCATCAGCCGCGGAATGCCGTGCAGGAACGTGGTGCGGTAATAGGAGAGCGCGTTCTCGATCTCGTCGACCACCATCAGGCGCGTATTGCGCAGCATCCGGGTCTGCCACAGCGTGGTCACGCGGGCGCGCAGTTGCGCGGTGTTGTGATCGCGTTCGCGCGCGGTCATCGGCAGGTCGCGTTCGGCCAGCAGGCGGGCGATTTCGCGCTCGGCGTCCAGGATCGACTTGCGCTGGACTTCGGTCGGGTGCGCGGTCAGCACCGGCATGATCAGCGCGTTGTCCAGGAAGTCGCGCAGTTGCTTGCCGGTTACGCCGGCGGCGTCGATGGCCTGCAGCGCGCGCGCCATGCTGCCCGGCTGCGGCGGCGAGCCGGCCAGCGCATGCACGCGGCGGCGCCGGTTATGGTGCTGGTCCTCGGCAATATTGGCCAGGTGCGAGAAGTAGCTGAAGGCCCGCACCACGGAATTGGTCTGGTCGCGCGACAGCCGTTTCAGCAGGCGGTCGAGTTCGGTGCCGGCGGCGCGGTCGTTTTCGCGGCGGAAGCGCACGGCGGTCTGGCGGATGGTTTCCACCAGTTCGAACGCGGCGTCGCCTTCCTGCTCGCGCACGCAGTCGCCCAGCAGGCGGCCCAGGAAGCGGATGTCGTCACGCAGCGGCAGGTCCTTGTCCGCCGCGCGGCGCGCAGGCGCGGCAGGGGCAGTGGTATTGCCGTCGGGCGTGACCACGGCCAGCTTTGGCTTGCCGGTGACCTTGGCGTTGCGTGCGGGGGTTTTGGTGGACTTCGGGGTGGCGCCGTTGGCGTCATGCTGGCCTGAGGCTGGCGTAACTGACTTGCGGCCGGTGGAACGTGGACGGCCGGTGGGGCGCGCAGCAGGCTGCGTCATCAACTATCTCCTCGTATTTCGTTATCTATCTATGTATCGAACACCAGACAGGTAAAGCCGGCAGCCCTGGGTTCGACCGACATCAACCGCTTGCCGGAAACGCGCTTCTGGTTCTGGTGAATCGGCCAGTTTGACGCCTGAATCCAAAAGGGTGCGTGCTAACATGCGCGCATGCAAGCACCCGCCCAACCATTGTCTTCATCCGCTGCAGTATCGCGCAGCCTACCAGGCAAGCTCGTCATCGCGTCTCGCGAAAGTCGGCTGGCGCTGTGGCAGGCTGAACATGTTCGTGCTGCGTTGCAACAATACTATCCCCTGTGCGATGTGTCCATTCTCGGCATGACGACAAGGGGTGATCAAATTCTCGACAAGACATTGTCCAAGGTAGGTGGCAAGGGTCTGTTCGTGAAGGAGCTCGAGGTTGCCATGGCCGAAGGCCGTGCCGACCTGGCCGTGCATTCGCTCAAGGATGTGCCGATGGAGCTGCCCGAAGGGTTTGCGCTGACGGCGGTAATGGAGCGCGAGGATCCGCGCGATGCGCTGGTATCGGCGCAATTCGCGTCGCTCGATGACATGCCGCCCGGTACTGTGGTGGGCACCTCGAGCCTGCGTCGCGAAGCTGCGCTGCGCAGCCGTTATCCGCATCTGGTGATCAAGCCGCTGCGCGGCAACCTGGACACCCGCCTGGGCAAGCTCGACCGCGGTGAATATGGCGCGATCATCCTCGCAGCCGCCGGTCTCAAGCGGCTGGGCCTGGGTGACCGTATCCGCGCACTGATCGAACCGGAAAGCTCGTTGCCTGCCGCGGGGCAGGGCGCACTGGGGATCGAGATCCGCTCGGATCGTCCCGAACTGGCCGAATGGCTGGCCCCGCTCAATCACCTGCCGACGCTGCTGGCGGTTTCGGCCGAACGCGCGGTGTCGCGCCGCCTGGGTGGCTCATGCCAGGTGCCGCTGGCCGCCCACGCGCGCTGGCATGGCGGTACGCTTCAGCTCGACGCATTCGTCGGCATGCCGGATGGCACGCGCAATGTGCGCGCCCATGCCACCGCCGCCCAGGTGGATTCGGTGCATGCGGCCGAGCAGCTTGGCGCCGCCGTGGCTGGCGACCTGCTGGGCCAGGGGGCCGATGCCGTGCTGGCCGCGCTGTCCACGGCCGGACCTGCCTGAGGAAACCCGATGCCCCGCCCGACCGTCGTAGTGACGCGACCCGCCGGGCAGTCCCGGCAACTGACCGAGGCGTTGCAAGCGGCCGGTCTCGATGTGCTGGGCTTCCCGCTGCTGGCCATCGGTCCTGCCGCCGACGATACGCCGCTACGCACCGCGCTGGGCCGGCTGGCCGACTATGCGCTAGTAGTGTTCGTAAGCCCGAATGCCGTGTCATTCGCGCTCGATGCGCTGGCGCAGATCCAGAACACGGCAGGTACCGCGCAATGGCCGGCTGGCGTGCCGGTGGCCGTGGTCGGCCCGTCGAGCGTGTTGGCACTGGCCGAGCGCGGCATCGCGGCGCCGACACACCGGGTCATCGCACCCGCCGGGGCGCAGGCGGACACTGAAACAAACGGCGAAACCCCGCGCTTCGATTCCGAGGCGCTCTGGTCCGAACTCGATACTGCGCCTGGCGCGTTCGCTGGCCGCAGCGTGCTGATCATCCGCGGCAATGGCGGGCGTGACTGGCTGGGCGACCGCCTGCGCGAGGCCGGTGCAACCGTGGACGCCGTCGAGGCATACAGCCGGACACTGCCTGAGCCGACCACCATGCAATGGCAGGCCGTGCGCGATAGCCTCAAGCCCGGGGCGCCGCCTTATGCATGGCTGCTGACCAGTTCCGAAGCGGTGCGCAACCTGGACGCGCTGGCGCGGTTGCACCTGTCGCCCCAGGAACACGAGCGCCTGAAGCAGATGCAGTGCATTGCGCCGCATGCGAGAATTGCCGCGCAGGCTCAGGCACTGGGCTTTGCGCACGTACTGCCCGCCGCGCCCGGCGATACCGGCCTGCTGGCTGCGTGCACACAGTGGGGTAATGCCCATGCCGGGCCCGCGGCGCCAATTGCGGTGCCCGTAGCGGCGCCTGCCCCCGCGCCAGTGCCCGTGGCACCGATACCTGCCAATGCGGAGCCGGCGCCAACGCCGGCTGCCATGGAATCAACAGGATCCTCCGGATCCACGACAACGAAGGTCGAACGCGTGACGCCAGACAGCACGTCCCCCTCGTCGAGCAGTGCCGCATCATCCGGTGCTGGCGGCACCAACTTCACCATGCACGCCCCCGCGATGCAGCCGGACAACCGTCGCAACATGGCGGTCTGGTGGCTGGTTGCAGTCATCGTGTTGCTGGCCATCGCCGGTGGTTTCTTCTGGCTGCAGATGCGCGTGGAACACCTGACCCAGGAACTGGCCCGTCGCCAGCAGAGCAATGACGCCCTGGTGCAGGAAACGCGCGTGTTGTCGAAGAACGCCCAGGACACGGTCAAGGAATTGCAGGGCAAGGTCGGTGCGCTCGACGGGCAGGTGGTGGAAGCCCGCGACAAGCAGGCCGCGCTGGAACAGGTCTACCAGGACCTGATGCGCAACCGCGATGACTGGGAAATTGCCGAGATCCAGCAACTGCTGACCAACGCCGGCCAGCAGTTGCAGCTGACCGGCAACGTGCAGGTGGCGCTGGCCGCGCTGCAAAGCGCCGATGCCCGCCTGGCGCGCGCCGACAAGCCGCAGTACAACCAGTTGCGCCGTGCGCTGGCACGCGACATTGCCCGCATGAAGGCCGTGCCGGACACCGACCTGACCGGCGCGGCGATCAAGCTCGACGAATCGATCAACCAGATCGACTCGTTGCCGTTGCTGTCGGGCGAGCGCATGCTGGACCGCGCGCCGGGCGAGGCAGACAAGCCGGCCCAACCGGGTGCCAAGGGTGCCGCGGCGTCCGCCGCTGCCGCGCCCACCGGCAACGTGGTGACCCGCGTGTGGGACTACGTGCTTGGCGAACTCGGCCAGGTGATCCGCGTGCGCAAGGTGGAAGACACCAATGCGCTGCTGTTGTCCGGCGACCAGGGCTGGTTCCTGCGCGAGAACGTCAAGCTGCGGCTGCTCAACGCGCGTCTGGCGCTGCTGTCGCGCAACGAGCCGGTGTTCCGTAACGATCTGGCGGCGGCACAGGCCATGATCGGGCGCTATTTCGATACCCGCTCGCGCCGCGTGCAGGGCGTGCTGACCCTGCTCAAGCAGGCCCAGGCCAGCGCGGTCAGCGTATCGCTGCCGACCATGGCGGAAAGTCTTGGCGCGCTGCGTGCCCTGAAGAAGGAGTAGCCGAATGCGACTGCTTTTCTGGGTAGCCGTACTGTTCGGCGGCGCGGTCGGGCTGGCGCTGTTCACGCAGTTCAACCATAGCAATGTGGTGCTGTTCTATCCGCCTTATCGGGTGGAGATGTCGCTGAACCTGGCGCTGGCGCTGCTGTTGCTGATCTTCTTCGTGGTCTGGACCATCATGTCCACGGTGCGCCATCTGGGCGAGATGCCGCGCCGCGCCGCGGCGTATCGCGAGCGCAGCCGCATGAGCAAGGCGCAGGCCGCGCTGCGCGAATCGATCGAGAACCTGTTTGCCGGTCGCTTCGCTCGCGCGGAACGCGCCGCCAAGGAGGCCCAGGCCTGGCCCGAGCAGGCGCAGACCGCAGCGCTGGTGGGTGCGCGTGCCGCGCACCGGATGCAGGAGTCGGAACGCCGCGATGCATGGATGGCGCAGGTCACGGACCCGGAACGCGAACAGGCCCGGCTGGTGTCGATGGCCGAACTGCTGGTCGATGCGCGCGATCCGGAAGGGGCGCTCGAAACCATCGCCCAGTTGCAGGAAAAAGGCGGTCGCCAGATTCATGTGCAACGGATTGCATTGCGTGCGCACCAGCATCTGAAGAACTGGAACGAGGTGTTGCGCCTGGCGCGGTCACTGGAAAAGCGCAATGCATTGCATCCGGTGCTGGCGTTGCGGCTCAAGCAGATGGCCGTGGAGGCCATGCTCGAGGAGCGCCGCCACGACGCCGAATCGCTCTACCATTTCTGGCGCTCGCTGTCGGCCGATGAACGCCATGCGGTACGCATCGCCGAGCAGGCCGCGCGTTATTTCTCGGCGCTGAACCGCCAGAACGAGGCCCGCCGCATCATCGAGGAAGCGCTCAAGGTCAACTGGGACAGCCGGCTGGTACAGCGCTATGCCGATTGCGCGGAACCGGGCAAGGCCCTGCCGCAAATCCAGCAGGCCGAGAAATGGCTGGCCGAACATCCGAACGATGCCGACCTCTATTACACGCTGGGTGTGCTGTGCCTTGGCGAACAACTCTGGGGCAAGGCGCAGTCGAACTTCGAACGCGCCTTGAAGTACGCCGATCGCGATGCGCAACGCCGCATCTGCGTACGCGCGCACCTGGCGCTGGCGCGCCTGTTCGAGGAAACCGAGCGTCCCGATGATGCGCAAAGGCATTATCGTGAAAGCGCAATGCTGGCGGCTTAAACGCTTGAAATCCTGACGGTTTGCTCCCCTCTCCCGCACAGCGGGAGAGGGGAGCCAAAAGAACCAATCAGTCCACCTTCGCTTTCGACCCCTTTACTGCCGCATATCTTTCCAGCGCTTCCATCCGTGCCACCTTGTGTTGCACGATTGGCCGTGGATAGTTGTCTCCAAGCCTGACTCCCGCCGAAGCCAGCACGTCGTCCGGCGCAGTCCATGGTGCATGGATGTATTTATCAGGCAGCGCCGCCAGCATGGGCAGGTACTTGCGGATAAAGCGTCCCTGCGGATCAAACCTCTCTGACTGCGGCACCGGATTGAAGATGCGGAAGTACGGCTGCGCGTCGCAGCCCGTGGACGCTGCCCATTGCCAGCCGCCATTGTTGGCCGAGAAGTCGAAATCGTTGAGCTGGTCGGCAAAGTACTGCTCGCCATGGCGCCAGTCCACCCCGAGGTCTTTCACGAGGAAGCTCGCGGTGACCATGCGCAGGCGGTTGTGCATATAGCCGCTCTGGTTGATCTGCAGCATCGCGGCGTCGACCAGTGGATAACCGGTCTGCGCGTCGCACCATGCCTTGAAGTACTGGTTGCCGGTAGTCCGGTCAACCCAGCGGATCGCATCGTATTCCGGGTGGAACGACTTGCCTTCGGCCACGCGCGGATGATGGTGCAGGATCATGAAATAGAAATCGCGCCAGATCAGCTCGGACAACCATACCGCCGCGCCGGTGCTTGCGGCGCCCCCTCTTGTCACGGCCTCGTGCGCGGTGCGCGCGAGCGTGCGGATCGAGATCGTGCCGAAGCGCAGGTGCACGGACAGGTAGCTTGGCCCGCGCACGGCCGGGAAGTCGCGCCGGTTGCCATAGTCGCCCATGCGCTCGACGAACTCGTCGAACAGGGCCTGCGCGCCGTCGCTGCCCGTGGGCATGGCGATTTCCGGCAAGTTGCTGGGCGTGAATCCCAGCGATTCGAGCGAGGGCAACGCCTTGTGGTAGCGGGCTGGCACCGGTGCCAGCGCCGCAAGATACTGGTCGACCGGATAGGGGCGCAGGTCGAAAGGGCGTACCTCGCGCAGCCAGGCATTTTTGTACGGCGTGAAGACACTGAATGGCTGGCCCTGGCCGGTCAGGATCTCGTCGGCCTCGAAGATGACCTGGTCCTTGAAGGTGAACAGCACGCGCGAGTCGGCGGCCAGCGCCTGGCGCACGTGGGTATCGCGCGCGTTGGCGGCCGGTTCATAGTCGTGGTTCGTGAATACCGCCTCGGCATCGAGCTCGGCCGCGAGCTCGGGAATGACCTTGCGCGCCGCGCCGTCGAGCACGATCAGTCCGCCGCCGGCGTCACCTAGCGTACGCCGCAACGGCTCCAGCGACTTCAGGATGAATTCGATGCGCCGGTCGGCCTTGAGCCCGCGCTCCAGCAGCGGATCAAGGATGTCGCGGTCGAAAACGAACACGCACCATACCTGTTGGCAGTGCTTGAGGGCATAATGCAGCGCCGCGTGGTCGGCCGTGCGCAGGTCGCGCCGGAACCATACCAGGCCGCGCGCGAATTCCCGGTCGATCCGGTAGGGCAGGCGTCCGGTGGCGGCTGGCTCGGGCGCCGGGGAGGATGATCTTGGCATCGCCGTAACCTAACATAGCCACCAGCAATTCCCTATCAGACAAGCACGTACATGGCCACCACTCTCGACCGCATCCTGCAATCCCAAGGCTTCGGCACGCGCCGCTATTGTGGCGACCTGGTCGAGGCCGGGCTCGTCGAGGTCAATGGCGAACTCTGCGAAGACCCGGGTGCACGCTTCGACGTGGACGGCCTGCGCCTGACCGTCGATGGCGAGGAATGGCTGGCCTGCACCAAGGCCTACCTGATGCTGAACAAGCCCACCGGCTACGAGTGTTCGCAGCGTCCGCGCCATCATCCAAGCGTCTACAACCTGCTGCCCGTGCCGCTGCGCCAGCGCGAAGTACAGGCCGTGGGGCGGCTCGATCACGACACCACCGGGTTGTTGCTGCTGACCGACGACGGCCAGTTCATCCACGCCCAGACTTCGCCCAAGAAGCAGGTACCCAAGATCTATGAGGTCACCACGTTCGATCCGGTCACGCCGGAACAGGTGGAAGCGCTGCGCACCGGCGTGAAGCTCGACGACGAGCCGGCCCCGATTGCCGCCGATGGCTGCGAGGCCACCGGCGAGCGCAGCCTGCGCCTGACGCTACTCCAGGGTAAATATCACCAGGTCAAGCGCATGGTGGCGGCTGTGGGCAACCATGTGACGGCGCTGCATCGCAGCGCCATTGGCGGCCTGGTACTGGATCCGGCGCTGGCCCCGGGCGAATGGCGCTGGCTGACTCCCGAGGACCTGGCCGCACTCAAGCCCGGCGGCGCCTGAGTCGCGCCTGAACCACCCCTGAACCGCCCCTGACCCGGCGGCCGGGCCGGGTGCCGCAAGCATGCTATCGGGCAAGGAAGGACACAGAACTTTTACGCAGCACCCGGGGTGCGATTTGGTAGAATGCAAGCCATGGCGACGCCCGAAGCATCTATCAATCTCACCAATCAGTTCCTGATTGCCATGCCAGGCATGGCTGATCCGACCTTTTCGGGTTCCGTTGTCTACCTCTGCGAGCATAACGAGCGTGGTGCGCTTGGCCTGGTGATCAACCGGCCGATCGACATCGACATGGCCACGCTCTTCGACAAGATCGATCTCAAGCTCGAAATCCAGCCAGTTGCCCACCAGCCGGTCTACTTCGGCGGCCCGGTGCAGACCGAGCGCGGCTTTGTGCTGCATGACCCGGTCGGCATCTATGTGTCGTCGCTGGCGGTGCCCGGTGGGCTGGAAATGACGACCTCCAAGGATGTGCTCGAAGCCGTGGCCAATGGCAGCGGCCCGCACCGCTTCCTGCTCACGCTCGGCTACGCGGGCTGGGGTGCCGGTCAGCTCGAGGAAGAGCTGAGCCGCAATGGCTGGTTGACCGTCCAGGCCGACCCGGAAATCATCTTCAGCGTGCCCCCCGAAGAGCGCTTCGCCGCGGCCGTGCGCCTGCTGGGCATCGATGTGGCGATGCTGTCGGGCGAGGCCGGGCATGCCTGAGCTGCCGGGGCGCGAGACGCCCCGCGACGGCACGGTGCTCGCCTTCGACTATGGCGAGAAAAAAATTGGCGTGGCACTCGGTAATTTCATCACCCGGCAAGCCCGCGCCCTCACCATTCTTCCCAATATCACGGTCGAAGCCCGCTTCGAGGCCGTTGGCGCGCTGATCCAGGCCTGGTCACCGGTGCAACTGGTGGTCGGCATGCCGGTCAACCCGGACGCCGGTCCCGATGACGAGGATCAGGCTTCGATGCGGCTTGCGCGCCGCTTCGGCAACCAGTTGAACGGGCGTTTCAACCTGCCAGTGGAATGGGTGGACGAACGCTACTCCTCGCGCGCCGCCTCCATGGCCGGTGCAAAGCGCGGAGCGCTCGACGCCGAAGCTGCCCGGATCATCCTGCAACAGTATTTCGACGAAATCCCGCTATGACCCAGACCTCTACTCCCGACGCTGAAGCGCTGTACCACGCGCTGCGCGACCAGGCCCAGGCCCTGATGCCATCGAGCGACCGCGCGCGCTGGTCGGTGGCGGGTATCCACTCGGGTGGTGCCTGGATTGCCGAGCGCCTGGCGGCGGACCTGAAACTGGGCGAGCACGGCGTGATCAACGTGGCCTTCCATCGTGACGACTATGCCAAGAAGGGCCTGCACAGCCAGGCCCAGTCGACCACGCTGCCGTTCGATGTGCAGGACCGCAACATCCTGCTGATCGACGATGTGCTGGCCACGGGCCGCACGATCCGGGCTGCAGTCAACGAACTGTTCGACTATGGCCGCCCGGCGCGCGTGGCGCTGGCCGTGCTGGCCGACCGCGGAGGCCGCGAGTTGCCGTTTGCAGCCGACTACGCCGCCGCCACGCTCGATTTGCCGCTGGACAAGACGCTGGTGCTATCGCGCCAGGGTGAGGGCGCCGCCACGCGATTCACCTTCGCCACTGAAGCCCGCGCCTGAGTGTCAACCCGCATCGCCCCCTGAGCGTCAAGCCCCCCAGACATACCAAGACCGAACCCGCGCCCGAACCACCTGCCATGACCAAGACGTTCCGTAACCCGCAGCTCACCAAGAACGGCGAACTGAAACACCTGCTGTCCATCGAGGGCCTGTCGCGTGACATGGTCACGCACATTCTGGACACCGCCAGCCAGTTCGTATCGCTGTCCGACTCCGACCGCGACGTCAAGAAGGTGCCCTTGCTGCGCGGCAAGAGCGTGTTCAACCTGTTCTTCGAGAACTCCACGCGCACGCGCACCACGTTCGAGATTGCCGCCAAGCGCCTGTCGGCGGACGTGCTGAACCTGAACATCAATGCATCGTCGACCAGCAAGGGCGAATCGCTGCTGGATACGATCAACAACCTGTCGGCGATGTCGGCCGACATGTTCGTGGTGCGCCACGCCAGCTCGGGCGCGCCGTACCTGATTGCGGAACACGTGGCACCGCACGTGCACGTGATCAATGCCGGCGATGGTCGTCATGCGCACCCGACGCAGGGCCTGCTGGACATGTACACGATCCGGCATTTCAAGAAGGATTTCACCAACCTGACGGTGGCGATTGTCGGCGACATCCTGCACTCGCGCGTGGCCCGTTCGGATATCCACGCCCTGACCACACTGGGCGTGCCCGAAGTGCGCGCGATTGGTCCGCGCACGCTGTTGCCGTCCGGGCTGGAGCAGATGGGTGTGCGCGTCTTCCACAATATGGAAGAAGGCCTGAAGGGCGTGGACGTGGTGATCATGCTGCGCCTGCAGAACGAGCGCATGAGCGGCGCGCTGCTGCCCTCGGCACAGGAATACTTCAAGGCCTATGGCCTGACGCCGGAGCGCATGGCACTGGCAAAGCCCGACGCCATCGTGATGCACCCTGGCCCGATGAACCGCGGCGTGGAAATCGATTCCGCGGTGGCCGATGGCCCGCAATCGGTGATCCTGAACCAGGTGACCTTCGGCATCGCCGTACGCATGGCCGTGATGGGCATTGTTGCAGGCAACAATGATTGAGCCGCATCCGGATACTACGAACAGCACACAGCGACAGAATATGAAGATTCACATCCAGGGTGGCCGCCTGATCGATCCGGCCGCAAACGTCGACGCCGAGCAGGACCTGTATATCGCCGCCGGCAAGGTGGTGGGCGTGGGCCACGCACCCGCCGATTTCAACGCCAACAAGACCATCGACGCACGCGGCATGATCGTGTGCCCGGGCCTGGTCGACCTGTCCGCGCGCCTGCGCGAACCCGGCTACGAATACAAGGCCACGCTCGAATCCGAAGTGGCTGCCGCCACGGCCGGTGGCGTGACGAGCCTGGTCTGCCCGCCCGATACCGACCCGGTACTCGACGAACCGGGCCTGGTTGAAATGCTCAAGTTCCGTGCGCGCACGCTGAACCAGACCCATGTATACCCGCTGGGCGCGCTGACGGTAGGCCTGAAGGGCGAGGCGCTGACCGAGATGGGCCAGTTGACCGAGGCCGGCTGCGTCGGCTTCAGCCAGGCCGAGTACGCGATCAGGGACACCAAGGTACTGCAACGCGCGATGCAATACGCGCAGACCTTTGGCTTCACGCTGTGGCTGCGTCCCGAGGACCCGTTCCTGGGCGGCGGCGTGGCCGCCAGCGGCGCCGTGGCCTCGCGCCTGGGCCTGTCCGGCGTATCGGTGATTGCCGAGACGGTGCGCCTGCATACGATTTTCGAACTGATGCGGACCACCGGCGCTCGCGTGCACCTGTGCCGCCTGTCGTCGGCGGCCGGGCTCGAACTGGTGCGCCAGGCGCGCAAGGAAGGCCTGCCGGTGACGTGCGACGTGAACATCCATCACGTGTCGCTGACCGATATGGATATCGGCTTCTTCAACAGCCAGATGCGCTTCACGCCGCCGCTGCGCGGTGCGCGCGACCGCGACGCCATCGTGGCTGCGCTGGCCGATGGCACGATCGACGCGTTGTGCTCCGACCACACCCCGGTGGACGACGACGAGAAGCTGCTGCCGTTTGCCGAAGCCACGCCGGGCGCCACCGGCCTGGAGCTGCTGCTGCCGCTGACGCTGCGCTGGGCCAACGAACACAAGGTGCCGCTGGTCAAGGCGCTGGCACGCATCACCAGCGAACCCGCGCGCGTGATTGGCCTGCATGCCGGTGCGCTGACCACCGGAAGCGCTGCCGACGTCTGCGTGTACGATCCGAAGCAGGTCTGGAAGGTGGAGCGTAGCGCGCTCAAGAGCCAGGGCAAGAACACGCCATGGCTCGGCTACGAGATGGAAGGGCGCGTACGCACGACACTGGTCGCCGGCCAGGTCGTGTACGAGCAGCGCTGAGCGGCCGTCTGGCTGCGGATTGGCGGCAACGCTACCGGGATTTCACGATGATCTGGTTACGCAAGGCGCGGCTCGTGGTGCATATGTTGCGCGGGATGCTTTTCTGCGCCACGGTTTTCCCATGGGCCAGCGCCCACCTGCGCGAACGCCTGATCCGCGGCTGGTCGCGCAAGCTGCTGGCCATCTGCGGCATCGAGGTTGAAGTGCAGGGCCTGGCGCCGGGCCAGGCGGCCCCGCGTGGCGCGATGCTGGTGTCGAACCATATCTCGTGGCTCGACATCTACGTCATCCACGCCTGGCAGCCGGTACGCTTCGTCGCCAAGTCCGAGATCCGCAGCTGGCCGGTGGTCGGCTGGCTGTGCGACAAGACCGGCACGATCTTTATCGAGCGGGCCCGCAAGCGCGACGCGCACCGCGTGCTACATCACATCACCGAGGTCATGCAACAGGGCGACCTGGTCTGTGTGTTCCCCGAAGGCACCACTACCGATGGCAGCAAGGTCCTGCCATTCCACGCCAACCTGATGCAGGCGCCAGTGGCCGGCAAGCTGCCGGTGCAACCGATGGGCCTGAGCTATCTGGACGCAGCCACCGGCAAGCCAACGCTGGCGCCGGCCTATATCGACGATCTCTCGTTGTTGCAGTGCCTGGACGCCATCCTGAAGTCGCCACCGATCACGGCCCGGCTGACGCTGGGGCCGCAACTGCTGGCCGGGTCGGCCGGACGCCGGGAGCTGGCGGAGTCGGCGCGGGAGGTGGTCATGCATCTATGTGCGGGCGCTCAGGATGCCGCCGCAACCGTGGCGAACCGGCTGCAACAGCCGCCTCTGGCCGATCCGCAGCCCGTCGCTGCCACTTCCTGACGGATTCGTCGTCCCCGCTCGCGCGGGGATGCCTGCCCTAGGCAAGCGGGTCAGAATACTGCGGGCAATCGACCTGGATGACCGTTCGCGCATCCGGATCACGCGCCAACCTGGCAGCGGTCAGCTTGCCTCCCCAGACACAGCCGGTATCGAGCGCCAGCAGATCAGAGCGCACGACCAGGCCCAGCGTCGACCAGTGTCCGCACACCATGGTGATGTCGGCGGTGCGTCGGCCCGGAACATCAAACCACGGCATGACGCCGGCCGGCACCTTGCCGATCCCGTCCTTGGTCTTGAGGTCCATCACGCCGTCTGCGGAGCAAAACCGTAGCCGGGTCAGCGCGTTCACGACCACCCGGTGCCGCTCGATGCCACGCAGATCATCGCGCCAGCGGTCCGCCGCGTTGCCGAACACGTCCGCCAGGAACCCTTGCCAGTTTGACCCCTGAAGTTCCGCTTCAACCTCCTGCGCCAGGTCAATGACCTCGCTGGCGGTCCATTGCGGCAGGACGCCGGCATGCACGATCAGGAAGTCATCCTCGCGGATGGCAAGCGGTTGATGGCGTAGCCATGTGAGTAATTCAGCACAATCAGGCGCATCAAGGATGTCGTCGAGCGTGTCCGACTTGCCTTTCTTGCGCACGCCGGCAGCCACCGCGAGCAGGTGGATGTCGTGGTTGCCAAGCACGGTGCGGGCTTGCGGACCCATCGATTTGATGGTGCGCAGGGTACCGAGCGAGTCCGGGCCGCGGTTGACGAGGTCGCCGACAAAGCGCAGCGGGGCAGCGGGTGGAAGTTGGGCCAGGAGATCGCGCAGGGACGGGGCGCAGCCCTGGAGATCGCCAATGGCGAACGGGGTTTCAGACTGAGGCTGATTAACAGGCATCGAAAAAAGCCAGATATATGTGGATCGAGCGGAAAGTGCCAGAACGGGCATTCTGGCGCTTCCCCTTAATCGATTTGGCGAATCGTTACAAGACGCTACAAAAAGTTGGGAGGCGTACCAAGGATGGGGTCTGTGGTCAGATAGAATACCGCCACTTCCATAAGGACTTAGAAAAACCGCCATCCCCCCACTGGATCAGGCGGCCACCCGACTTTTGTCGGGCACTCGAGACATATCGAATAGGTAAGGGAGCACAAGTTTTGTCGCACATTCTAGTCACAGGCGGTGCAGGTTTTATCGGCGCCAATTTTGTCCTCAACTGGCTCGCACAGCCGGGCGCGGACAGCGTTGTTAACGTCGATAAGCTGACGTATGCCGGCAACCTCAAGACACTGGCTTCGCTGGAAGGTGATAGCCGGCATGTCTTCTCGCAAACCGATATTTGCGACCGCGCTGCCCTGGACCGTCTGCTGAACGAATACAAGCCGCGCGCCGTGGTGCACTTTGCTGCGGAAAGTCACGTGGACCGCTCGATCCACGGGCCGGCAGAGTTCATCCAGACCAACATCGTAGGCACGTTCACGCTGCTTGAGGCAGTGCGCGCCTACTGGAATGCGCTGGAAGGCGAGGCGAAGGGCACCTTCCGCCTGCTTCATGTCTCCACCGACGAGGTATTCGGTTCCCTGAGTGCGACCGATCCTCAGTTCTCCGAAACCACGCCATACGCGCCAAATAGCCCGTACTCGGCGTCCAAGGCCGCCTCTGACCATCTGGTGCGTGCGTACCACCATACGTACGGATTGCCGGTCGTCACGACCAACTGCTCCAACAACTACGGCCCGTATCACTTCCCCGAGAAGCTGATCCCGCTGATCATCACCAATGCGCTGTCAGGCAAGGCGCTGCCCGTATACGGCGACGGTCAGAACGTGCGCGACTGGCTCTACGTGGGCGACCATTGCAGCGCCATTCGTGAAGTCCTGGCGCGCGGCCGCCTGGCAGAGACTTACAACGTAGGTGGCTGGAACGAGAAGACCAACCTGGACGTGGTGCATACGCTGTGCGATCTGCTCGATGAGCTGAAGCCGAAAGCCACAGGGTCCTATCGTGACCAGATCACGTTCGTAAAGGATCGCCCCGGCCACGACCGCCGCTATGCCATCGATGCCCGCAAACTGGAGCGGGAACTGGGCTGGAAGCCGTCTGAGACATTCGAAACCGGCATGCGCAAGACTGTGCAGTGGTATCTGGACAACCAGGCATGGGTGCAAGACGTAGTCTCGGGTGAGTACCGAAACTGGGTGGCGAAGCAATATGAATCTTAAGTCGCCTGCCATCCCCACCATTCTTGTAACAGGAAGCAACGGTCAGGTCGGATTCGAACTGCGCCGCAGCTTGGCTCCGCTCGGGCAGGTAGTGGCACTCGACCGCGCCGCGTGCGATTTGGCGAATCCGGATGCACTGCGCGAAATCGTGCGTCGTGTGCGACCCGACGTGATCGTTAATCCGGCGGCTTATACGGCTGTTGACAAGGCTGAGACCGAAGTGGACCTGGCCTTCGCAGTCAACGGCGTTGCGCCAGGCGTGCTGGCACAAGAAGCGCGCGCACTGGGCAGCCTGTTGGTTCATTACTCGACCGATTACGTGTTTGCCGGCACCGGCGACACGCCTTACCAGGAATCGGATCCGGTAGCCCCACTATCCGTGTACGGTAAGAGCAAGTTGGCCGGGGAGCAGGCCATTGCGGAAGCGGGCGGCTCTTCAATCGTGTTGCGCACGTGTTGGGTGGCTGGCGCTCATGGCGGAAATTTCGCCAAGACGATGCTCAAGCTCGGTCGGGAACGCGACAGCCTGCGCGTAATCGCCGACCAGTTCGGCGCGCCGACCACGGCCGCCCTGATCGCCGATGTGACGGCGCATATCGTCGACCGTGCCTGGTTGCATGGCAAGCAAGAGGACTTCCCGGCGGGCGTCTATCACCTGGCCGCCGCTGGAGAGACCTCCTGGCACGGCTATGCGACTGAAGTTCTACGCTATGCGAGCAGCAAGGGTGTCGACCTGAAAGTCAACCCCGATGCCATCGAGGCAATTCCCGCCACGGCTTACCCGCTGCCTGCCCCGCGGCCGGCCAATTCGCGGTTGGACACGCGCAAGCTGCGCGATACGTTCGACATCCATCTTCCGGAATGGCAGCAGGGTGTGCACTACCTGCTTGACCAGATCCTGTCCTGATACCGACATCATGCGCAAAGGCATTATCCTGGCCGGGGGTTCCGGCACACGGCTTTACCCGATTACCCGTTCGGTGTCGAAACAGCTTCTGCCGGTTTACGACAAGCCGATGATCTACTATCCGCTGTCCACGCTGATGCTGGCAGGGATTCGTGACATCCTGATTATTTCGACGCCGGAAGATACGCCGCGCTTTTCCGAGATGCTCGGCGATGGCAGCAAGTGGGGTATCAATCTCCAGTATGCGGTGCAGCCTTCGCCGGACGGTCTGGCGCAGGCATTCATCATCGGCCGCGATTTTGTCGGCAATGACCCGTCTACGTTGATCCTTGGCGATAACATCTTCCACGGCCATGACCTTGTGGCACAGCTGAACCGTGCCGCGAAGCAATCGGAAGGCGCCACCGTTTTCGCATATCACGTGCACGATCCTGAGCGATATGGCGTGGTGGAGTTTGACGATAGTTTTCGTGCGTTGTCGCTGGAAGAGAAGCCGGCGAAGCCACGCTCAAACTATGCCGTTACGGGCCTGTACTTCTATGACAGCCAAGTATGCGACATTGCCGCGGACATCAAGCCGTCCCCGCGCGGGGAGCTCGAAATCACCGACGTGAACAAGCGCTATCTCGAAATGGCGCAACTTGATGTCGAGATCATGGGGCGCGGCTATGCGTGGTTGGATACCGGTACGCACGACTCGCTGCTTGAGGCTGCGACTTTCATTGCTACGCTGCAAAACCGCCAGGGCTTGATGGTGGCATGCCCTGAGGAAATTGCGTATCGCAGCAAGTGGATTGATGCTGAGCAGGTATCGAAATTGGCATCCCCCCTTGCCAAGAATGCTTATGGTAAGTACCTGCAGCAGATTATTTCGGAAGCGATCAAATGAATTTGAATGTCATTCGTACGGAAATTCCGGAGGTGATGATCATTGAGCCGAAGGTATTTGGTGATGATCGTGGATTCTTCTTCGAGAGTTTCAATGCAAAGCACTTCGAAGAGGCTACAGGCGTGCAGCGTATGTTTGTGCAAGACAATCATTCGCGTTCGGCGCAAAACGTGTTGCGCGGTTTGCACTACCAAATCCAACATCCTCAAGGAAAACTCGTGCGCGTAGTGGCGGGCGAAGTGTTCGACGTGGCCGTAGACCTACGTCGCAGTTCGCCCAGTTTTGGTAAGTGGGTTGGGGTAGTGCTTTCTGCCGAAAATAAGCGTCAGCTTTGGGTGCCTGAAGGTTTTGCCCACGGATTTGTCGTGACATCGGCGTCTGCAGAGTTTTTATACAAGACTACCGACTATTGGTATCCGGAGCACGAACGCTCCCTGCTTTGGAATGATACGGCACTCGGAATACAGTGGCCAGTGACTGCAGATGCCATGCTGTCAAAAAAGGATGCGAATGGAACGCCGCTGGCCCAAGCCGAGGTGTTTCAGTGAATCCTCATGCGCCACAACCCACCCATCCCATGGCCGTTGTTCGCAGCTTGTTGACACACCGCCAGCTTGTCATGCAACTGATTGGACGTGAAGTACTTGGGCGCTATCGTGGGTCGATTCTTGGTCTTGCATGGTCCTTCTTTAACCCGCTCTTGATGCTGACAATTTACACGTTTGTCTTCTCGGTGGTGTTCAAGGCGCGGTGGGGCAATGATCAAGGCCAATCGCATGCTGAATTTGCTTTGATCCTGTTCTCCGGCTTGATCATGCATTCTATGCTGAGTGAATGTGCGATGCGCGCACCCATGCTGGTATTGTCAAATGCCAACTATGTAAAGAAAGTGGTGTTCCCTCTCGAGGTGCTTTGCTGGGTCAATCTGGGCTCCGCTTTGTTTCATACGGCGATCAGTTTGACGGTGCTGATGTTAGCCACGTTGGCGGTCAATCACACAGTTCC
Source organism: Cupriavidus sp. (assembly GCF_057315035.1). Classification (NCBI taxonomy): domain Bacteria; kingdom Pseudomonadati; phylum Pseudomonadota; class Betaproteobacteria; order Burkholderiales; family Burkholderiaceae; genus Cupriavidus; species Cupriavidus sp. The sequence goes on from NZ_DBHKYV010000005.1 coordinate 183,030, forward strand.
ATGGACAGTGCTTTTGATGCCGCTGATCTTGATACCTTTCGCGTTGGGTGTGCTCGGAGTTAGCTGGGCGCTGGCTGCGCTGGGCGTGTATATCCGCGATGTCGGTCAGATTATGGGGATGCTTATGACGATCCTGATGTTCCTGACGCCTATCTTCTATCCAGTGACGGCATTGCCAGAAAGCTTCCAGGTGCTTGTATATCTTAATCCCCTGACTTGGGTGGTGGAACAGGCTCGCAATGTCATGATTTTTGGTACGGCCCCGGCATGGGGCACTCTATTGCAAAGTCTGGTAGTTGCAAGTGGTCTGGCGTGGTTTGGTTTCTGGATTTTCCAGCGTCTACGCAAAGGTTTTGCCGATGTCCTCTGACTTTGCGATTCGGGTCAAGAATCTGTCCAAGTGCTTTCATATCTACGACAAACCGCGCGATCGGCTCAAGCAGGCGCTGCTGCCGCGCGCGCGTCGAGTATTTGGCAAGGCGTCACGTGCGTACCATCGCGACTTCTGGGCACTGAAGGATGTCAATCTTGAAATCCAGCGGGGCGAAACGTTTGGTGTGATCGGCCGCAACGGCTCGGGTAAGTCCACACTGCTTCAAATGTTATGCGGCACGTTGACGCCCACATCGGGTGAGATTGAAGTCAATGGAAAGGTGGCGGCGCTACTTGAGTTGGGTGCCGGATTTAACCCCGAATTCACGGGTCGCGAGAACGTATTCCTGAGCGCGTCGTTCTATGGTCTGTCCCGTGAAGAGACGGCCCGCCGCTTTGAGGCCATCGCAGCATTTGCCGATATCGGCGACCATATCGAGCAACCCGTCAAAACGTATTCTAGTGGGATGTTTGTGCGACTGGCTTTTGCCGTGATTGCACACGTGGACGCCGATATTCTGATTGTCGACGAAGCGCTTTCGGTGGGCGATGCAGTCTTCACACAAAAGTGTATGCGTTTCATCCGCTCGTTTCAGGAGCACGGAACGCTGCTGTTCGTCAGTCACGACATGCCGTCCGTCATTAACCTTTGCCGTAGCGCCATCTGGTTGGGTGCAGGTCATGTGAAACAGGTGGGCCCGTCGAAGATCGTTGCCGAAGCCTACTTGAAGGAAACATTGCAAGAGGTGTACGGCGACGAGGCGTTGTTACGTTCAACTCATTCAGATTCCGTTGCGTGCGTCCCGGACACAACGGAATGCGTGCCAGAATCCGATCCATCTGTTCTTGACTACGGCTCCACCGCTACCGTCATCGACAATCTCAATGCAGCCAATGGGTGGAAGTCGGGCGGAGGGGAAGTGCAAGCGGTACATATCGAGACATTGTCGTCCCCCGACGCTGCGGTGGATGGTGTGTTGCGGGGAGGAGAAACCGTCCGAATGTGTATTCGTGCGCGTGCCAATAAGGCGATGCGGGAACCTATTCTTGGCTTTATGGTTCGCGACAGGCTTGGTCAAGATTTATTTGGTGAGAACACATTGGCCTTTACGCATCTGATGCCTACACCTGTCGACGAAAATGAAGAGTTCGAGGCGGAGTTTGTATTTCGCATGCCTATGTTGCCGAACGGCCAATATGCCGTAATGGCCTCTGTGGCGGAAGGCACACTGACCAATAATATCCAGCACCATTATTTGCACGATGCGCTGATTATTAACGTTTCCTCGAGCGATGTGCGCTGGGGGCTCGTAGGTGTGCATTTTGAAAATGCAATGATGACCCGCAAATGATGAAATCACTGCGACAACTCTATGCCGAACACCACGGCAAGGTTTCTGATAAATGGACATTGTATCTCGATGAGTATGACCGCTTGTTTGCGCCATATCGCGAGCGGCCACTGAGGCTTCTTGAGATTGGAATTCAGAACGGTGGGTCACTTGAGATCTGGTCGAAGTTTTTCCCTCAGGCCCAGCGGCTTGTCGGTTGTGACATCAATCCTGATTGTGCTCGTCTGACTTACGATGACGCGCGTATCCAAGTTATCGTTGGTGATGCCAATGCCCCGCAAATCGCGGCGCAGGTCATGTCATGCTCGCCGGCGTTCGATGTAATCATCGACGATGGATCCCACAAATCGAGCGACATCATCAAGTCTTTTCTGCTTTATTTCCCACAGATCGAGAATGGGGGGATCTTTGTCGCAGAAGATTTGCATTGCAGCTATTGGGATGCCTTTGAAGGCGGCCTTTACGACCCCTATTCGTCGATTGCGTTCTTCAAACGGCTGGCGGATGTTATCAATCATGAGCATTGGGGAGTGGCGCGACAGCCTTCCATCGTCATTGACGGGATCCTGAGACATTTTGAATGTGCGCCCGATCGCGCTGTGCTCGCCGAACTGCTTGCAAGCGTCCATTCGATTGAATTCATTAATTCGATCTGTGTAGTACGCAAAGCCAGCGCTTCAAATAATGTACTGGGCACACGGTTCATTGCGGGGCAGGACGAGCTGGTGGTGTCCGACCATCACCGTCTTCACGGCCGAACGATGACGCCGTCGGACGAGCGGTTCAACCGCTGGGCGCTATTCGACGTGGCGCCCGACGAGGCGCACGATTTCGAAATGGCGGAGCGCGATGCGCTGCTGGCGGAGCGTGACGCGATGATAAATCAGCAGGGGGAGGTTCTCCGCCGGAAGGACGAAGAAATTGCAGCTGCGCTGCACCACCGGGAAATGGAGATGTCGCGCCTATTGCACAAGGCCCAAGAGCATCAGGAGCAAATTGGCGCCTACCACCATGCCGTTATGGAACGCGATGCGATTGTCTCCGCGATGCAACGCTCACGTAGTTGGCGTCTAACTGCGCCGCTGCGCGCGGTTAGCGCGCTTGTTCCGAGAATGCGTTATCGGCTGGTTGGCGTGCATGGCTTGATCAAGCGTGATGGTTTAACTGCGTTAATCGGCAAGACGTGGGGTATGTATCGCCGATACGGTGTTGCCGGATTGCGCGAACGGGTGGCGATGTCGCTCCGGGGATACCACGCCGCAGTCGCCGCGCAGAACCAGACGGTGACGTTGCGACCGATGGCTGACTACTTGCCTGTGAGCTCAACCACGCTGGAATCAGTGCCGCAGGTTGGCGTCGACGTCATAATTCCTGTGTACCGCGGACTCCAGGAAACGCGCAATTGCATCGAATCGGTGCTACGAGCCACTTGCACCATACGGGCACGTGTGGTCATCATCGACGATTGCAGCCCTGAGCCGGAAGTTTCTGCATATTTGTGCTCGCTCCCGCAATCTGCCGATTTTGTCGTTTTGCGCAATGATGAGAATCTCGGTTTTGTTCGCACCGTTAATCGTGGCATGCGTCTCGAGCCATCCAGCGACGTTGTGCTGCTCAACAGTGACACCGAGGTAAGTGATGGCTGGTTGGACCGGTTGGTCAGGCATGGTTATCGGTCGGACAGAGTAGCGTCGGTAACGCCGTTTTCAAATAACGCCACCATTTGCAGCTATCCTTGCCTTGAAGGTACGCGAAGGCTGCCCTCCGGGGAATCTCTGGCTTCCCTAAACAAGGCATTCTGGGTTGCCAACGCAGGGCGTTCAGCCGTGTTGCCAACGGCCATCGGCTTCTGTATGTTTATCCGTCGGGCCTGTCTCGATGAAATCGGCCTTTTCGACGAAGAGGCGTTCGGTAAGGGGTACGGCGAAGAGAACGATTTCTGCCTGCGTGCGATCGCAAAGGGATGGCATCACCTTCTTGCGGCCGATACCTTTGTATTCCACGCGGGGGAAGTTAGTTTCCAGGATTCCAGTTCACCCGGCAAGGCGCGGGCTATGGAGATCCTCCGAATGCGCTATCCCGAATACGAACGCAGCGTGGCCGATCACGTGCAGCTTGGCGAGGCGGAGCCATTCAGAATTGCAGCGACCGCCGCGCGCTTTCGGTTGAGTGGTTTGCCGGTGTTCTTGATGATCGGACACCATCTTGGGGGCGGGACCGAGAAGCACATGTTCGAGTTGGTCGAACGTCTCGGCGGGCGTGCCCATTGCCTCATTCTTTCACCGAAAAAGAATGGCAATGGGCTGGTTTCGCTGGTGTCGGGCGATCCCGCCGACGGTCTGTCACTCGATCTGATGTTGCCTACGCATGCTCATTTCCTCGTCGAGATTCTCAAATCGTTCGGTCTATCTCGCATTCACGTCCACCACGTATTGGGAATGCCTCATGTCCTTCAGGAAATTGTCACGCGTCTAGGAACACCATTCGACTTTACGGTACACGATTATTTTGCCGTGTGCCCGCAGATTAATTTAGCAATCGATGGAGTTTATTGCGGCGAGCCGGATGCAGGGGGCTGCAATCGTTGCATCGCAGATCGTCCAGTGCATGGGGCCAAGGACATCGTTTGGTGGCGCCAGCAACATGCATGGTTGCTTGACGACGCGGACCGCGTGATCTGTCCGAGCCACGACGTCGCAAATCGGGTGCTCCGCTATCGCCCGGCGGCTTCAATCGTGGTTGCCAGCCACGAAGTGATCGCTTCATCTACCATGGCCGTTCCCGCGTTGCGGCAGGGGGAGCCGCTACGCGTTGTGTTGCTAGGCTGGCTCGCTAAGCATAAGGGCGCGCCGCTGGTGGCTGAATGCGTCAAGCTTGCGCAGCAACGAGGCAACAACGCCGTGCATTTTTATTTGATCGGCCGCTCCATCGACGAAATAGAGCAGAGCCAGGTCTATCGAGAGAGTGGCGAGTATGACGACAGTCAACTCTCCCAACTGATTGATGAGGCCAACCCGCATGTAGTGTGGTTGGCGTCGACGTGGCCCGAAACATATAGCTACACGCTCAGTGCCGTATTAAGCGCCGGCCGCGCGGTTGTGGTTCCGGATATAGGCGCATTTCCGGAACGCGTTTCTGGCCGTCCGTGGAGTTGGGTGGCGCCCTGGAACCAAGGTGCGGGCGCATTCTTGGATATGTTCACGAGCATGCGAGCCAACTTCGAAGACAATATCCCCCCAGCTCTTCCCTCCCGAGGCGAGCCACCTGCAGAGGGCTTTTATGACGATGGGTATTTCATTCCCAGCGCCGCGGCGACTGCAAGCAGTGCTATCGATTTGCGGCGACCGGGCCTGACCACAGTGTTAGCCGTCGTCGAGTTCTTAACCGTTCTCCCGAGCCCGTGTGCGTATATTCGTGTGCTGCTGCCACTGACCGCAGCGAATAAGAACATCAATGTGCGCATCGTGAATGCTGTCGATGTCACTCACTATATTGCGGATGTCGTTTATACCCATCGCATTGCCATGCATGGCTCAGAGATTCAAGCGGCTGTGGAACACTGCCGCCGGCATGGCATGCAGCTCATCTATGATCTCGATGACGATCTGCTAGCTATCGCAGAAAGCGAACACCCGGAGCGAGAATACTACGCTGCTTACGCTCCAAGCATCCGATTGCTAACGCAAGAGGCTGATGAGGTACGCGTGTCGACAAATGCGCTCAAGGAACGGTTGTCCGCTCTCAATGGAAATGTCAGGCTGGTGCAGAACGCTCTTGACGCGGAAACGTGGATGCTCAATAAGCCGGAACAGCCGCGCATCCAGGATGCGAAAATATCAATTCTCTATATGGGCACGTTGACGCATGGCGCAGATTTCGATTTGGTCAAGGAAGCGTTAAAAGCGATCAAGGCTAAGTTTGGGGAGCGTGTCAGTGTCAATATCGTAGGTGTGACCGCTGATCGAGATGAGCTCGCATGGTGCGACTTTGTGGATGTGCCTCCTCAAGCAGGGGGATCGTATCCGGCATTCGCAAAGTGGATTGCGACGGAGTGCGCGTTTGACGTAGGTATTGCACCACTAGTCGATTCGAGCTTCAACCGAGGTAAGAGTGGCATCAAATTTTATGACTACGCTGCTTTGGGCCTCGCTTGTGTGTGTTCAGACGTCGAGGCGTACCGTAGCGTAGTGCGTCATGGGGAAAACGGGTTGCTGGTGGCCAATCGCACCCAAGCTTGGATTGATGCGCTTGAGCGGTTGGTAACCGATCACACATATAGAGAAGCACTAGCAGCGTGCGCGCGGCAGGACTTGCTGTCTGCGCACACTTTGCAAAGCGAGAGCGGCGGCGCGCCGTTTAGGGTGCAACCGCTTGCACTGGGAGAGGCTGCGTGACTGGCAGCAGCAAATCGCCCGCGTCGCGGACTATGGCAGTTGTTGGCGGTTTGACTCGCGGGCAATTGCCTAGCCCGCAACTAAACCGTCTTGGGTTCGGCGAGCAGAGCATTTGGATGTTCGGCATTGCCGCAGCGGCGCTGATCATTTATTTGTTACGCGCGCAGTATCAGTTTGCGAATCCGCAATTCTGGGCGGAGGATGCCACGATATTTTTCGCCGATTCGCCGTGGCAAGCAGTACTGAATATCGTGAAGCCATACGCTGGATATTTCCACATTGGTCCACGTACGCTTGCGTTGATCAGCGCGTTTTTCCCTGGCAACGTGGCGCCGACTGCGATGCTTTGGGCGGCTTGCGCAAGTGCGGTGATTTGCGCATGCGTGCAGTATGCTTTAGCCGATTTTTTACCACTACCAAACCGCGTGCTGTTTGCGCTAGCGCCGCTGTTGGCATTGCCAGGCGGTGAGATCTACGGCAATGCAACAAACTCACAGTGGTTTTTTGGAGCGTTGCTTGGCGCACTCATTCTTTGTTTCCGTCAAGGCAGGTTTTCATCGTGGCGTTGGATGGCACTGGCTGCCTTTCTCTCGCTTACAGGACCTTTCTCGGTTTTCCTGTTTCCAGTACTGTGTTGCTGGGCGCTGTTGCTGGGCGAATTGCGCACAAATCGTCGGCTTCTTGTGATTGTCGGCGGGTGTGCACTGATCCAAACGGGCGTGTTGATAAGTGTCGGCGCCAATAAGTACGGTAGCGGCATTGCACCACCGTTGGTGTGGCTCCAAGCGTTGCAAAAGTTCGCCGAGACCTTCACGCACAGTAAGGGCGCCTGGGCAATGCTTGCCATGCTGCCGGTACTCGGGCTCCCGTTTGCTACTGTGATCTGTAATCGGCACAAGCTGTGGCTGACGAGGGATCGTTTGCTGCCTTTGGCATTTGTGATGGTGGCCGGATTGACATTGCTAGTCGGTCTGACGACGCACAAGCATCAACCTGATTTGCTGGGCGCCCTGGGCCCGGGCGAGCGCTATTTCCTGCAGCCAATTGCGTTCTTGTTGATGGCGTTGGCGTGCGCGGTGCGTGTGGACGCGCCAAAATGGAACTGGATTGGAGTGGTTCTGGTCGTGGCACTAATTATGACATGGGGTAGTCGGCTTAAAATTCCACGCCAACCAGATTTGCATTGGCAGGACTATTTTGCACTCTCTCGCATCGTTGACGATGCGGTAGCACCGATTCTGCCAAACTGGTCGCTTAGCTTATACCGACGCTCAGGCGATCGGAAACTTGATTCCAGTGTGTTTCGGCAAGATGTTGAGATTGACGCGGCATTAAGCCAGAATCTCTCATTTCGTCGGGTGTCGGGAGTGTTGGAGGCGGTGCCTGGCAGCGCGGATCCTCAGCTGTTCTTGGACATGCCTCAGCCCTGCCGTGGGATGAAATATCGGTTCCTGCGTATGGGGGCGCTAACGGCTATTCATGCACAATTATATTTGCCGAAATCTTCATCGGGCGACTTCAGTGAGCTCCTCTCTCAACAGTTCGACATCGGTGCGGGGGAGCATCGCTATTTCGATGTACCCAAGGGGCACGATGTAGGTGCTGTCCGATTAGATATCAACAACAACGACGCTGTGGTCCGCGCGCCAGAAGTGGCATGGACCTGCTTTGATTAGGATTCTTGATGAAAATTGTGCTTCCTGGCGGTGCGGGACTGGTTGGCCAGAATCTCGTGGTTCGCCTTAAGCAACAGGGTATTACCAATCTGGTGGTGTTGGACAAGCATCGCAAGAATTTAGAAGTCATGCGGCGTTTGCACCCGGATCTGGTGATCGAGTATGCGGACCTCGCAGAACCAGGTGATTGGGAAAGCCATTTCAAAAGTGCCGATGCAGTAGTTATGTTGCAGGCTCAGATTGGGGCGAAGGAGCTTGAACCATTCACCCGTAACAACATTGACTCGACGAAACAGATCCTTCGCGTCATCAAGTCTAACCAGACTCCCTATACGGTCCATATTAGTTCGTCTGTCGTAAATTCGGTTGCCAAGGATTACTACACGGATACGAAGCGCGAGCAAGAAGAAATCGTCATCGCCAGCGCAATTCCGGGCATCGTGTTGCGTCCGACGTTGATGTTTGGATGGTTCGATCGCAAACATCTCGGCTGGTTGGCTCGTTTCATGAAGTCGGTACCAGTGTTCCCGATCCCAGGGCACGGGCGCTATATGCGGCAGCCGCTGTATGTTGGTGATTTCAGTAATATTATTGTGAGTTGCCTGAAGAGGCGACAAACCGGCGGCGTATACAATATTTCGGGATTGGAGCGGGTGAATTACATTGATATTATTCGCACGATCCGAAAAGTTACCGGTGCCAACACGCGCATAATGCGAATTCCCTACGGATTGTTCGCGGTCCTGCTGCGTATTTGGGCTGTATTTGACAAAAATCCGCCGTTTACCGCAGATCAGTTAAAGGCCTTGACGGCAGGTGATGAATTCGAAGTTATCGATTGGCCGGGTATCTTTGGCGTTCAGCCAACGCGCTTCGAGCAGGCGGTAAATGAAACCTTCACTGATCCCGTGTATGGGGCAGTGGAACTTGAATTCTGACAGAACATAGTATGGTAAACAAGAAAACGGCGGTAATCGGCGCAGGCCCGATGGGTCTGATCGTGGCGCTTGAGCTCTTGAAGCAAGGCCGCCAAGTGGATATTTATGAGCATGACGATCGTATCGGTGGCATGTCTGCGTCGTTTGACTTTGACGGGCTACTAATTGAGCGCTATTACCACTTCATTTGTGGGCCGGATGAACCGATGTTTGCGCTGCTACGCGAGATGGGCTTGATCGAGAACCTTAAATGGGTCGATACGAAGATGGGCTATTTCTTCGATGGTAAGCTTTATCCTTGGGGCACCCCGCAAAGCCTATTGCGCTTTCCAAAGCTCGATATGCTTACCAAGCTGCGCTATGCTGCGATGGTCATGAAGACAAAGGGCATTAGTGACTGGAAGGAATTGGATAAGGTCAACGTCATTGATTGGCTAAAGGGTTGGCTTGGCGAACGCGGCTATAACATTCTTTGGAAAAGTCTGTTTGAGCTCAAGTTCCACGAGTTCACCAACTCAATTTCGGCAGCGTGGCTTGGGACGCGCATCAAGCGCGTTGGCTTGTCTCGGCGTAGCCTATTTCAAGAGTCTCTAGGCTATCTTGAAGGCGGATCGGAAGTGTTGCTGCGACGTATGGAGGAAAAGATCCTTGCGCTTGGTGGCCGCATTCACTTGCGCACGCCAGTCCGCCAGGTATTAGTGGAGGAGGAGCGGGTGACCGGTGTGCGGACCGCCGAAGGAGACCACGACTATAGCACTGTGATCTCAACAGTGCCGATTCAGTATGTTCCCCGTTTGGTGCCGAACATGCCGGCAGCATTCCGGAACAAAATCGATGCCATAGACAACATTGCGGTGGCATGCGTCATTCTAAAACTAAAGAACCAGATTACTCCAAACTTTTGGGTGAATATCAATGACCCTGCTATCCAGATTCCCGGGATAATCGAGTATTCAAACCTGAATCCGATGGGTGGCGAACACATTGTATATGCACCATTTTATATGCCCGCGTCGCATCCAAAGTATCGTGAAGATGATGTCAAATTGCTAGCGGAAGTCAAATCGTATTTAGCACGCATCAACCCGAAGTTTCGTGAGGATTGGGTCCTTAGTAGTAAGGTTTCGCGCTATGAATATGCGCAGACGGTTTGCCCGCCCGGCTTTTTCGACATGCTGCCTGGGATGAGGACACCGGTCGCAGGTTTCTGGATGGCGGACACGTCCTACTACTATCCGGAAGACCGGTCAATCTGCGAAAGCGTCCGTTGTGGGAAACAGCTGGCGGAGTCGGTCTGTGCAGCCTGAGCGTGGGCCAAGTGCCACATTTATTCGGTTCCTGATCGCAGGTGGCATTGCTGCGGCTGTGAATGTCGGCTCGCGCATCATCTACGGATGTTTCATGCCATACCTTCATTCGGTGTCGGCGGCGTACTTGACGGGCATGGTAACGGCGTTCGTCCTGAGCCGCTATCTCGTCTTCAATGGCCGGCATGGCAAGGCGACACATCAGTTTCTTGCTTTCGCGCTCGTCAATGTTGCAGCGATCGCACAAACACTCGGCTTCAGTTGGCTATTCGGAGTCTGGCTACTGCCACGTTTTGTCGCTGATGCCGCTGTGGCAGAAACAGCCGGACATATTATTGGAGTCATGGTGCCGGTGTTCACGAGCTATTTTGGACACAAGCATTTTTCCTTTCGGCCATGGGCGGGGCAGAAATGAATGGGGTTTCCGGTACGTATGGTACCGCCAACAAGTTACGTGGATACGCCAAGCTGTTGCGCCCACACCAGTGGATCAAGAATGGCTTCGTCTTGATTGGCGTTCTTTTCGGACACCAGCTGCACGGCCCTAAGCTGATCTCTGCATTGATTTTGCTGGTGGCATTCTGTGCAACGGCAAGCGCTGTATACACGCTTAACGATTTGCTAGATGTCGAGTCCGACCGGTTGCATCCGAAAAAACGCTCTCGGCCCATCGCTAGCGGAGTGATTGGACGGTCTGAGGCGTTCCTGATCTTTACGTGCCTTGCGGGTGCAGGTCTAGGGTTATCGGGATACGTCGGATGGACCGCCATGGCCATGGTGGCGGCTTATCTGACGTTAAATGGCTTTTACTCAGTGTGGCTTAAACATATCGCCATTCTCGACGTATTTTGCATTGCTGCTGGCTTTATGTTGCGGATATTGGCCGGAACGCTAGGCATTGGTCTCAATGTGTCGAACTGGCTGCTAATGTGTAGCATGATGGTTACGCTATTTCTTGGTTTTACCAAGCGCCGCGCGGAATTGCTGATGCATGAGGAAAGCAATGAGTTAGCGGGAACAACGAGGCGAGTATTGAAAAACTACGTGGCAGCGCAGTTGGATCAGTACATCGGAATTTGCGCTACGGGGACGGCCTTGTCCTATGGGTTGTATACCGTAAGTCCGGAGACCATTCAGTTACATGGCACGCCGAACCTGATTTACACCGTACCTTTCCTTCTGTATGGCTTGTTTCGCTATCTATATTTGCTATATGGCGCGGGCCAGGGCAGCGATACGGCTCGGGATCTTCTGGTCGACCGCCATTTGCTAGTAACGGTATTGCTTTGGGCTTTTTCCACGGCTTGGATACTGTCCTGATGGTTGAAGAATTTCAGGGGCTGGGAAGGCAACTGCGCAATGCGCTGTGGTGTGTACTGTTCGCCGCAGTGCTCTATGTGACGGCGGCCCTATACGCGGGGCGCACGGAGTTTTTTGCTGCACTTGAGAAGGTTGGGGTTGCCGGCGTTGGATTCGCGCTGATGATGTCCAGTGCGAATTATTTACTCCGCTTTGTGCGTTGGCGTTTGTACATGCATGCGCTGCAATTGCGAGTGCCAGTGGGGCCATCCGCATGGATTTATGCTGCGGGATTTGCGTTGTCGGCTACCCCTGGGAAGGCGGGCGAAATGGTGCGTGGCGTCTTTCTCCTTCGCTATGCCGTGCCATTTGCGCGCAATGCGGCATTGTTTGTTGCCGAGCGGCTCTCTGATCTGACTGCTGTGCTGTTGCTGGCGCTGCCCGGCGTGGCTCGCATTCAAGGAGGGAGTCGAGTGGCAACAATCGGTGCAGCCCTGATGGCAATTGCATATTTTGGTCTGTGCATTGTCCCGTGGAGGATTGCGGGGCGCAAGTGCGAAAAGGCCGAGAGCCGGCTTGGAAGGTTTTGGGGGCATATCTGCCAGATTGCTATCGATGCGCGTTGCTGCTTGCAAGTTGGCCCACTTGCCGGCGGCTTACTGCTGGCTGCGCTCGCATGGACTGCCGAAGCCTGGGCCTTGCATTGCGTGCTGTCTTGGCAAGGGCACGAAATGGCGCTGTCGAGCGTATTCATGATCTATGCTCTGAGCCGCTTGGTTGGCGTGTTGAGCTTCATGCCAGGTGGGATTGGCAGTACGGAATTTGTCATGGTGGCGATGTTAGTGCAGGCGGGTGTTCCAATGGGCGATGCCGTGGCGACGACGCTGGTGAATCGCTTTACTACGCTGTGGTATGTGGTTTCCTTGGGTATGTTCGCCTTATTTCGGCTTTTGCGTGCAGGGGAGCGCAATCGTCTCGCCCATACAAGCGGCGGGGTGGAAAGATAATGGAAAAGTACGAATTGACTAAGGTGCATGCGAACACCCGTTATGCTGCGGACGGCTGCACCACGGTGACGCTTTGTGTGGATCTTGATGGCACGCTTATCAAAGGCGATACCCTAATTTACTCCGTGTACAGGCTCGCACTCCGTTCGCCTTGGTGGCTGCCGCTGCTGCCGGTGTGGTTGCTCAAGGGGAAGGCCAATCTGAAAGCACAGATCGCCGCGCGTCAGATTCCGTCGCCTGAGCGTTTGCCGTATGACGTCGAGTTTCTCGCTTGGATTAAGGGGCAGGTGGGTAGGCGTCCGATTGTGCTAGCTACGGCAGCTGACTATCGCATAGCGGAAGCGGTAGCTGAGCACCTGGGCTGCTTTGATCGAGTCATTGCCACACGCGGGACCAATCTGTCCGGGCGCATCAAGGCAGATGCGCTTGTAACGCAATTCGGCGCCGCCAACTTTGATTATGCTGGCAATGCCCGTGAAGATCTGTCTGTCTGGCGTGTGGCGCGCGGCGCGATTGTTGTAGATGCGCCCAGGGCGGTTGAGCGTGAAGCGATGGAGCTATGTACGGTCCTCCGCGTCTATCGACGCGGGATTTGTGTTTTTCTCGCAGGGAGCAAGGAGTGAGCAAGGTCTTTCTGCGCTCCTGGGGATTGCCTGGGCCGTACGAGCATGAAGTCGTCCAGCTTGACCGCTATACCAATGGGCGATTGGAACCTCAGCTATTGGATACGCCGCAATCACTGCTTGCCATTGGGAACGGCCGCAGCTATGGCGATGTCGGCTTGAATTGCGGCGAAGGCGCCGTTCTGGCGCGGGAATGGGATCGTCTAATCGAGTTCGACGCCGAGCGCGGACTTGTGACGTGCGATAGCGGTGTGACGTTAGACCGGCTGATCACGACCTATATGCCATATGGATGGTTTCCAGCCGTAGTTCCTGGGACGCGCTTTGTAACCATCGGTGGTGCCATAGCCAACGATGTTCATGGCAAGAACCACCATCGCTGCGGATCGTTTGGGGACCATGTGGAATGGATTGATCTCTGGCGTACGGATCGCGGCATGATCCGATGCTCGGAAGATGCGCATTCTGATCTATTTCGTGCCACGATCGGTGGATTGGGTCTGACCGGAATCATCGTGCGCGCATGCTTGCGTCTGAGGCCCGTGAATACCGGCTACATGCGCGTGGTAACCACGCGATTTGCAACCATCGACGAGTTCCAGGCGTTGGATACGGATGCGGAGGCAAAGCACGAATACACAGTGGCGTGGCTGGATTGCTTGAGTCACGGCGGCAAGATCGGTAGGGGTATCTTCTATGCAGGTGATCATTTGCAGGAAATATCACCAGGCAAAATTCGCTGGCCTGAAGTACCCGCGCCGAAATCCGTGCCTATCACTCCGCCTGTGCCACTCGTGAATCGCGCCTCTCTAGCCGTCTTCAATCAGCTGTATTGGTGGCGTGGCAAGGAGGGCACAAGCGAGCAATCGATACACCCATATTTCTTCCCTCTGGACAGCGTGCTGTCGTGGAATCGAATTTATGGCAGGTCGGGGTTCTATCAGTTTCAATGTGTGCTGCCATCGTCGGCTGGAGCTGACGGCATCTCCGCGATCCTCGATATCATCGCGCGATCCGGTCAGGGATCGTTCCTTGCAGTACTCAAGAAATTTGGCATGCGTCCGACCCCCGGGCTGCTTAGTTTTCCGCGGGCGGGCATCACGTTGGCCTTGGATTTTCCCAACCTCGGTCAGACGACACACCGGCTTTGCAGTGCGCTCAATCGTATTGTCGCCGACAGCGGTGGCGCACTGTACCCAGCAAAAGACGCACTTATGCCGGCGGCATTATTCCAGTCCGCCTATCCCGCATGGCGCCAACTCGAGGCGCTACGCGACCCCCGGTTGAATTCCACTTTCTGGCGGCGCGTCACCGCGCCGGTCTGACACCATGAATATTTTGATACTCGGCGCGGGGTCCCGCATTGCAGAACACACGGCTCGAAGCCTGATCGGCACATTTCGGAACGAATCATTGAGATTTCTGCTCGTAGGGCGAAATGCCACCCAACTGGACGCAATTGCTGCGGATTTGACGGCTTCGGGTGCCGGGCGTGTAGTTGCGGACACCTTTATCGCCGATCTTGCAGATACCTCCAGCGCTGGCCGTCAAGTGGCGCAGTGCCAAGTTCGGCTGGGCACAATTGATCTTGCATTGATTGCGCACGGATCCCTGCCAGATCAGGCACAGGCGGAAAAGGATGAACGACTGGCCTCTGAGACGCTTGTGGTAAATGGGTTGTCGCCGGTTCTATTGGCGGAACGGATTGTCGATCAAATGGTAAGCAGGGGTAGTGGTACGCTAGTCGTCATTGGATCGGTGGCCGGCGATCGCGGGCGCCGTTCTAACTACCTTTACGGGGCCGCGAAAGGATTGGTGGACCGCCATGTCGAAGGCCTTCGGCACCGTTTGTATGGTAGTGGCGTCCACGCGATGCTCGTTAAGCCCGGTCCGACTAAGACACCGATGACAGCCGATCTAGGTGTTCCTGAAAGCCGTCTTGCTTCCGCGGAAAAAGTTGCCATGGATATCGTTCACGGTATTAGGCGAAAGAGAAGCGTGGTATATGCTCCGGGTAAATGGCGTCTCATCATGCTGATTATCAGGCACTTACCCGAGTTTGTGTTCAACAGACTATCGATCTGAAAATGGTTACAGAACAACACGGCGGAATGCCGGAACAAGATAGTCAGATGCCCCTGTCCAGCGGGGTGGCAATGTGCACATGCAATGCCGGTGTCTTTCTGCAGGCACAGCTGGAGTCTATCGCCAATCAAACCGTCCTACCAACGCAGGTGGTCGTAAGCGATGATCGCTCGGATGACGGGACATGGGAGCAATTGGTGGCGTGGGCGGAGCGCGTACACGCGCAGCAGCTATTCCGCGTGTCTTTGATGCGCAACGACAATCGGCTTGGCGTTACCAAGAATTTTGAGCAAGCCATAGGTGCTTTGACAACCGACCTAATCTTCCTGGCAGACCAAGACGATATCTGGGTAAATACCAAGGTTGCGAGCATGGTGGGCATTTTTACCGCAAATGAGCGGGCATTGTTGGTCCACTCCGATGCGCGGCTGATTGATGAGCACGACGCCGACCTACGTAAATCGCTATTCGAGGCCCTGCGCCTGTCGCATCACGAATGGGAATTGGCACGCCAGAAACGCTTTTTTGAGATCTACTGCAGGCGCAATCTCGTGACTGGTACCACGGCAGCTTTTCGGAGTTCGCTGCTGAACCTCGCGTCACCTTTCCCTGCGGACTGGATCCATGATGAGTGGTTGGCTATGTGTGCTGCCATCGCGGGGGAAGTCGTCATGCTGGACACAAAGCTGACGGACTACCGGCAGCACAATACCAATGTCATAGGAGTTCCGTTGACTCAGTTGTCTCGCATTGCCAAGTACGCAATGAAGGTGGCGAAGTCTCCGCGGGACGAGCATCTTGAATATAAGATCCGCCGACTAGATGCCTTGCTTGGAAGATTGCGTGGGTTGGGCCGTGTCGAACATGAGAAGGTCGCGCTTCTGGAAGAAGCTAGGGGACACTTTGCGCGTCGTTTGAACTTTGGACGCTCGATTTTTCAACGTATTGCTTGTGTCGTTCACGAATCCCGATCGCAAGGATACCGGCGATTTGCCGATGGCTTTGCTGGGATGGTGCGAGACTTAATTCATCTCTAATCTTGATGGTTGCTTCCTTTTCGTGTGCACCGATTGTGTCTGTGTCAGTTGTCAGCCATGGCCAGGGCGAACTGATGACGCCGCTTCTCAAGCAATTGCGTGAACTTTCAACTCGTTTGCCGATGCAGGTTATTGTGACGCTAAACCTGCCGGAGGCGCGCCCACAGATTGAAGCGGGTCCGAACTTCTCGATAATTTGGATAGAGAACTACCATCCGAAGGGTTTCGCCGAAAATCACAATGCGGCATTCGAATGTTGTTCAGCCTTGTATTTTTGTGTGATGAACCCTGACGTGAGAGTGGATGAATCCAGCCTGGCGCCGCTCATCGATAGTGTTCAACGCAGGCCCGGTGTCGCCGGGCCCCGTGTGCTAGCCCCTAACGGATGGCTCGAAGATAGCGCTCGCTTGGCGCCCTCGCCGATTCGTCTGCTCTTCCGACGTCTCCGGCGTCGTCGCGAACCCGATTACTCCTGTACTTTTCCGGAACAGCAGGTGGACTGGCTTGCGGGAATGTGCTTGTTGTTCGACTACGACACGTATCGGCTGCTTGGCGGGTTTGATACTAAGTTTAGACTGTATTGTGAAGACACAGACATTTGTCTACGCATACACTTGCTCGGCTGCTCAGTCACTTGGGTGCAGCACGCCATAGTGATTCACGAGGCTCGCCGCGCCAGCCATCGGAACTGGACTTACTTGCGCTGGCATATAGGCAGTCTAGTGCGCTTGATGACATCCGTCACATATTGGCGATTTCGTTTTGAGTCATCCCAATTGCGCTGCAAATCGCAAAACCGTGCTTCCGTCTGATGTTCGATTTCTTCTGGGTACCTGGCGCTATTGCTGTCATCTCCATGCTTGCCGTGCTGGCGCTGCGCCCCCTTGCCGCCGCCGCAGGGCTGGTCGACCGGCCTGACGCGCGCAAGCGTCACGTCGGCGAAGTTCCTTTGGTTGGCGGTATTGCCATTACGTTTTCGGTGTGGATTGGGGCGCTGCTCTTTATGCGCCAGCAGGGTTACTACGTGGCATTGCTTGGTGGGTTGTCTCTTTTGGCGGTCGTCGGCGTCCTCGACGACATGCGTAACATGACGCCCGTCTCGAAGCTATTGTTCCAGATTTTTGCGGGCATTCTGATGACGTCGTGGGGCGGGGTCTACCTGATGTCTTTAGGTGATCTGCTTGGCAGGCGTGAGATCGATCTCATCAATTGGGGAATTCCCCTGACGCTCTTTGCGGTGGTCGCGGTGGTCAATGCCATGAACATGAGTGACGGGCTTGATGGGCTTTGCGGCGGTCTCGCTTTCGTGATTTTTGCGTGGTATGCCTATGTGGCAGGCGAAGTCGGGAACAACGCGGCGCAACGCATTTGTGTAGTGTTCTGCGGGGCCTTGTTCGGCTTTCTTATTTTCAATATGCGCAATCCGTTGCGCGGCAAATTGCGCGTCTTCCTTGGCGATGCAGGGAGCCTGATGCTCGGGTTCGGCATCGCATGGTTTGCGGTGGAACTCTCGCAGCGCCCCTATAACCTTGGCAATCGGGTGCCGCCAGTCGTCATGCTGTGGATTGTCGGTTTTGTCCTGATTGATCTCTTGGCTGTGGTAACGCGACGCGTTTTGAAGGGGCGCAATCCGCTTGCCGCTGACCGGACGCACTTGCATCACATTTTATTGCGTCTAAGGTTGGGGCCGGATGCCATCGTTTGGATCATCCTATTAAGCAACGCGCTCATGGGGCTAATTGGCGTAGCGGGGTGGAAGCTCGGGGTACCGGAGCAGTGGCTGTTCGCTTTGTTTCTTGCATTGGCGACAGTGCATCTTTTGGTGATGCGCAATGCATGGCGATTCATTCGATTTGGCCGGAAGGTATTGCGCCGGCGGTGAATCCGCGCGCTGACAGAATCGGCACCCATTGCGAGCAATCCGTCTATACACAATAATTGCGCAAGTTTCGCTCGGCGTTGAATCTAAGTAAGATTGGATCAATGCCGACTAGATTTGCTAGTTGATCAGCGCAAGAACCACTACGGGATGTCCAGTGCGCTGGTATGCTCTACCGGTTTTCGATTGTACGGTGAGGTTGCAGCTTCGTATATTGTCCCGCGACATCTTATCTACGTGGTCCAGCCGCTCTCAACCTTCAACAGCCCTTGCCACAACTCATCAACCGCTGCGCCCGTATACTTCCCTGCCAGCTGCCGCCCACCCAATGCATTGGCCATCCGGGACGTTTCGTCTTCCATTATCTTCTGCAATGCTGCGGCCGTTGACTGAACGTCATCTACCGGCACCGTCGGTATCGCGTTCTGGTCGGCAAGGAGTTCTCGCGGACCTGCTTCGCAGTTGGTAGACACAACAGCGAGACCATGAGCCATGGCTTCTATCAGAACCATGCCGAATCCCTCGTATCGGGAAGTCATGCACAGTATCGACGCCGATTGATAGCTAGACTCGATATTGGCAGACGTTCCGGGCATGGAAACCGAACTGGCAATTCCGAGTCTTTCGGCCTGGGCCTCAAGTCGTTCGCGTTCCTCACCCTCGCCCACGATCTTCAAGGTCCATTCGGGCGCATGCGCTTGGACGATTGCCCAGGCATCGAGAAGGACATCGAAGCCCTTTACCGCGGTAAGTCTGCCAACCGCTAGAACTGACTTCGCGTCTCCGGAAACCGCTTGTGCAGGGTAGGGGAACGGCAAGGGGTTGGGTATGACGTGGATTGGAATTCGGGGAGACAGGGCCTGTTGCCATCGCTGCCTGTCCCGTTCGGTCAATACCACGATGGCGCTGTTTGTCAGGGCCGCCAGCCTGCGAGCCACTCTGCGCGCCTTCTTTCCAAGATCCTCGTCAAAATGACAATGCTCCCAAGCGATGCGGCGTGTTGGCAAGCCTAGCGCAGCAGGAACAGTAAAAAGCGAGAGCATTGTGTCGACCTCGACCAATACGTCGATGCGATGCTCTCGCAAGTACTTGCGAATGCCAAGCGTTGTAGCCAGGTACTTGTGTTCGAATGACGGGCGGCTCTCAAAAAGCGAGTGGTGCGCAACACGCTCGTCCAGTGGGAAGCAACTACGTCGATCCCAAAGGCTCAAGACGTGTACGCGGAACCCTAGTGCCGTGAGTCGATTTGCAATGACAGCGGTCATGCGCTCGGCCCCAGCGAAGGCATTCAATGTGCCCGTGAGGAAACAGACGCTGACTGCTGCTGTCATGCGGCAACCGTCTCACGGTTTCCCCTGAGTGCGCGCGCGCGGAGCAGCATGCCGATGCCAAAAGCTACGGTGAGGAGGTTGGCTACGCAGTAGCCCAGGATTGCGCCACGGGCACCGAGCTTTGGGATGGCGATGATGTCGATGGCGACGGTACTTGCAAACACGAATCCCCATTTGATTGCCACTAGTTTGGGGCGACGCAAATAGATAGCCAGCAGGGTGAGCCCTACGTCCGCAAACAACAAGGTCGATGCCAAGGCTGAAAGACGAAGCAGGTCCGCGGCCGACGCATACGCCGAGCCGTACAGCAGGTGAATGATCCAGTGCGAGCATGCGGCGATGATCACGCCGCCAGTCAAGCCGATGCCGAACATGAATACCGCAATCCTGGCGATGTTCCGCCGCGCCTGTTCAATGGTGGGCTGAGCGTACACGTACATCGGCGCGATGCCTGCTGCAAGAATGCCAGCGAGCATGGTGAAGTTGTCGAGAATCTGCATCGAGGCGGCATACGCGCCGAACTCCGGCAGACTCACGAACGGTTTGAGAATGAGTTGGTCAATGCGGCGTGAAGCCATCATCAGCATGAAGCTGGCCCAGAACAGCGCACCATCGGTGAACAGTTGCCGGATCAGGCTTGGCTCGATGACGATATGTACGCGCGGCGCTCGTGCAAGGTAATACTGAGACAGAAGTACCGCCGCAACGATCGGTTCGAAGGCAAATAGCGCGGCGTACGCCAACACGTTACTGCTGCCCATCCAGAACAGGATGCCTACGCCCGCTGCCTTGACGGTCAGGGACGACACGTTGAACACGGCGTTTGGACGCGCATGGGTACGCGCCTGCATCCAGGCCGTTACCACGCCGAATGGTTCGCGAAGCATGACCGGGGCGCAAATCACGAGGGTAATGGTCCAGATGGCTCGGTCCTGTCCCGTGATCAGCAGGAATACGCACATCAGCAAGTATGCCAGCAGGCCCGCACCCAGGCGCAGGACAAAGACGTGCATCACCAGCCGATGTTGCTCGGCCGGATTCGTATTGGACACCAGTCGCGGGATGACCACCTCTCCGCCGCAGATAAGCGTGATGGATGCCGCGATATATGCAACAGCCTGAGCATACTGAAAATGGGCGAAACCTTCGGTCCCTAGCCCGCGCGCAAGCATGGCAACTATGGCAATGCCACCGGCCACCTGCAAGCCGCGTTCTGCCAGCATCCAGACGAGGTTGCTTGCAACCTTGCTCTTCATCAGGCTGTCTCCACGATTGAGTTGTGGTGGTGCGAAGTAATCAATTGCCGATAACAGGCGATCCACTGCCCTGTTATGGCTGTGAGGCTGAAACGTTCCACTATCCACTGGCGGCGTGCCGACTCATCTTCGCGCGAGCCCCGGGCATTTGCCAGTGTTCGGGCCAGTGCCGCAGCCAACGCAACCGTGTCGCCGCGTTTGACGATGGTGCCGAAGGTGCCAAGCAACTCCTGTACACCTGCCGCATCGGTGGCAACAATCGGGCATCCGGTAGCCAGGGCCTCGCCGATCACGAGCGGCATGCCTTCCACATTTGAAGACAGCGCGAAGGCGTCCGCTGCATTGAGCAGCGCAGGCACATCGTGGCGCAGGCCAAGCAATGTCACCGATGCGCCAAGCCCAAGCTTGTCAATTTGCGCTTGCAAGCGCGGGCGCGCGGGTCCCTCGCCAACGATCAACAGCTTGGCATCGAGAGGCCGCACGCTTTGCAGCGTGTTTGCAAACGCGTCGATAAGGACGTCCTGTGCCTTTTCCTCGACCAGCCGGCCTACGGTGATCAGTAGTCGAGTGTCCGGCCCGATCTCCAAGGTTCTCCGCACTTTGTCGCGGCAGTCCCGATCGAGCCAGAATTTTTGGGTATCGATGCCGTTTGGCATAACCCGGATCCTGGATGGAGGCACGGCACCCGCCGTGACCATGGCCTGTTTGCCGGCCTGGCTGACTTGCGTTGTCATGTCAGACCACCTGTCAGTCAGTCGATAGGCCAGCATTCGCAGTGAACCACCCTCGCGCGCGCTGTGGGCTGAACAGATGACTGGAGGCACGCCGCCAACCGCTGCCAGCAATCTGGCGAAAAGATTGGCGTGCACCATATGTGCATGGATCACGTCCGGTTGCCAGTCGCGAACAAATCGGCGAAGTCGACAGAACGCGGCCGCAAAAGACAGCGCGGTTTTGCGCATGCCAAGATTGACTATCGTTGCTTCCGAGGGTAGTTCCACTTCCTGATCAGCGGTCAGACTCACAATGGCCACAGCATGGCCCTCGATCAGGAATTGCTTCGCCAACCCCACAATCTGCTGTTCCGCGCCGCCCATACCGAGGCCAGTACTCAGCAAGATGATGCGCATCGGCGAAGGCCCGTAGGCATTCCCGGGGAAGAATTGCTCAGTCACCGTGCCCCATACCCCGTCACAAGCGTTCGCAAGGTCTTCACGCCAATCAGCAAATCCAGCGCAAACGAACAATGCTTGACGTAATACAGGTCGTAGCTGAGCTTAGTCACGGTTTCCTCGTGCGAACCCACATACCCTTGCCGCACTTGCGCCCATCCAGACAGCCCCGGCCGCACCAGATGACGGTAAGGGTAGTAGGGGATCGATTCCGTAAAGGATTCCACCATCGGCACCTGTTCGGGGCGCGGGCCAATAAAGCTCATGTCGCCCACCAATACATTCCACAGCTGCGGAATTTCATCAAGCCTGTACTTCCGAATAATGCGGCCGACACGGGTCACGCGCGGATCGCGGCGTGCTGCGAACTGCGCAGGCGAATGCTTGTCTACGCCCATGCTGCGGAACTTCAGCATGGTGAACTGTTTGCCGAACAGACCCACGCGGCGCTGCCGAAACAATGCGCCACCGTCGGTTTCCATGCTCACCGCCAGTGCCACGGTAACGCCTGCTGGCAATGCAATCGGCGCCAGCGCGATCACGCCGACGATATCGATCAGCCGCTTGACGTAGCCATAGAGGTAGTGGTCTGCATAGTCGTCGAAGAAATTCTCGTCGATGTGGTCCAGCCCGACGCGGCCCGTGAGCATCTCGCCGATTCGTTCCACCGAATACATGCGTACGTGGCCCAGTTTGTATTGGGTAAGTAGACGCGTGCGCGCGGAGTCGGCCGTCAAGCCGCGTTCCACCATGATGCCATCGCAATGCATGGCGTCCTGCATCGAGCGAATCAGTTCAAAGCGCGTCACACTCGGCGGGTTTGCGCCCGGCATTGCAATGATGCGGTCGAGTTGGCGCATGGTTTCCGGATCCATGTACCCGAATACCGGGACGTACTTCTGCACATAGCGGCGGTAACCGAACCAGATCCAGGCCAGCGTGGTGCTATAGCTGACCAGCACGGCGCCACGCGAGTATTCGATATGGAAGCCTGCGTAGACAATCAGCAAAAACGCAAAGGGCAGGGTGGTCGCCAGGCCAACGATGCTGCTGCCTTCCATTGCAGGTAGATGGAGCGAACGGTGGAGCAGCACGAACGCTGCCAGGTATGGCAACGCGCACCAGAGCAGCGTGCGGGGAAACACGTGCGTGACAAAACCGGCTTGATGGGCGACTTCGGACAGGGCGGCATTGATGCCGAACAGGATGAGTCCGATTGCCGCCCAACCGATCATGCGGCTGGCGCGGCGGATCGTTTCTGACCGCGCGGAGTGAGAGCCGGGGCCGTGCCGACGAAGGGGTTGCGTTTGAATGGAACTCATGGTGAGGTGACTCGGGTATCGACGATGCGACGATTGACCAGGGCCTTCTGATAGACGGCCCATGTTGCGCGCACCATTGGATCCAGGCCGAAGAGTGTCTCCCAACGCGCGCGGGCGGCCTTGGCCAGCGTAACGCGTTGGCTGGCATCTGACGCCAGAGTATCGAGCGCCTTGGTGAATGGCAGCGGGTCGTTGCCGTTCACCAGTACGCCGCACTGCCCGCCGCCCAGTTGCTCGCGAATCCCGGGAAGGTCAGTTGCAATCACAGGTAGGCCGGCGCGCATGGCTTCCAGGATCGAGATCGGGAAACCTTCATGGTCAGAGGCCAGTACAAAAATATGTGCACCGGCCAGCAGATCAGGAACGTTGCCAACACTGCCGGCAAAACGCACGCGTCCGGGTGCCAACTGATGCGCCAGTTGCTCCAGCTCGTTACGTTGTGGGCCGTCTCCAGCGATGACGAGTTCGCAATCGGGCAATCGTGCCGCTGCGAAAGCGTGGATCAGGGTATCCGCGCGCTTTGGCGCTGCCAGGCGCATGACCGTCATGACGCGTTGCACCGGGCGAGCTGCGTCGGCGCGTGCGGAGCTGTCGGCAATGCCATTCGGAATCACGGTGACGCGGTCAACGCCAATCGGCAGGCTGCGCGCCATGGCCCCTTCGGCCTCCGACACGCAGATGACATGACTCGTGAACGGTGCCAGCAGCCACTCGGCGATCCGGCCCACGAACCGCTGCTTCCACGGGGCGGCCGGTTTGAATGCAAAGCCATGCACCGTGTAGACGACAGGTATGCCCAGAAGCCGCCCAGCAATGCGACCCAGCGCGCTGGCCTTGGCACTATGGGTATGGAGAATGTCTGGCGCGGCCTGGCGCAGCGCAGCCATCAGCTCTCGCAACGCCATGACCGCCTTGAACGGCGACAGGGCATTGTCCATGGTCGCCAACCGGACGGATGGAATGCCGAGTTCATTTGCCAGGTCGAACAGTGGCCCGTCCCCGCCGGCAAGCAGCGTGACATCGGCCTGCCCGCGCATGGCGCGCAGCAGGTCGGCAACATGGGTCTGGGCGCCGCCGGTCTCCGAATTGGTGATGAGATAGGCGATGCGCGGCCGGTTTGGCAACGTAGGCAAGGGCAATGGCGGAACAATCGATAAGGAAACCCGGATCGAAGCGACGGGCCTCCGTCAACCGCCTGCCTGATTGGACCAGATGTGTAACAAAACGTGCGAGGGCAGACCGAAACCAGGCCAAAAGGGCTGCAAAAATCCCCTGGGTGGGCGGCAGGTGGGGATTATAGCGCCTGCGCCACGCGCAATCCGGCACAATACGTGTTTTTGGCGCCCTGCCCGCGCCCCGTCCTGTGGCATGTTGCCCGGGGCGGATTCGCATGATGAACATTGTCTCCAGGAAGCCACATGCAAATTGATCCCTCGATCTTCAAGGCCTATGACATCCGCGGCATCGTCGGCAAGACGCTGACCCCGGAAGTGGCCCGTTTCATCGGCCTGTCCTTCGGTTCGGCCGCCGTCGAGCTTGGCGAGAAAGCCGTCGTGGTGGGCCGTGATGGCCGTCTGTCCGGTCCCGACCTCCTTGGCGGACTGGTCGAAGGCCTGCGCGCCGCGGGCCTGGACGTGATCGACGTCGGCATGGTTGCCACGCCGATGGTCTATTTCGGCACCAATATCGAACTGGACGGACAGCGCGCCACGTCGGGCATCATGGTGACCGGCAGCCACAATCCGCCCGACTACAACGGCTTCAAGATGGTGCTGGGTGGCAAGGCCATCTATGGCGAGCAGATCCAGGGGCTGCACCAGCGCATCGTGGCCGGCAAGTTCACGCAGGGCAGCGGCAGCTACAAGCTGGTTGATATCCGTCAGCAATATCTTGATCGGATCCTTGGCGACGTGAAGCTGGCCCGCCCGATGAAGATCGCGCTCGACGCCGGCAACGGCGTGGCTGGTGCGTTCGTGGGCGACCTGTTCCGTGGCCTCGGCTGCGAGGTGGTCGAGCTGTTCTGCGATGTGGACGGCCATTTCCCGAACCACCATCCGGACCCCGCACACGTTGAGAACCTGCAGGACCTGATGAAGTGCCTGCGCGACACGGACTGCGAGCTGGGCCTGGCCTTCGACGGCGATGGCGACCGGCTTGGCGTGGTGACCAAGGACGGCGAGGTCATCTTCCCGGACCGGCAACTGATGTTGTTTGCCGAGGAGATCCTGTCGCGCAATCCGGGCCAGCAGATCATCTACGACGTGAAGTGCACGGGCAAGCTGGCACCGTGGATCCGTGAACATGGCGGCGAGCCGCTGATGTGGAAGACCGGCCATTCGCTGGTCAAGGCCAAGCTCAAGGAAACCGGCGCGCCGATCGCCGGCGAGATGAGTGGACATGTGTTCTTCAAGGACCGCTGGTACGGCTTCGACGATGGCCTGTACACCGGTGCGCGCCTGCTGGAAATCCTGTCGCGCCACGCCGACCCGAGCGCCGTGCTCAACGCGCTGCCGAATTCGAACTGCACGCCCGAATTGCAGCTGAAGGTCGCGGAAGGCGAGGCATTCACGCTGCTCGACAAGATCCGCGCCAATGCGAAATTCGACGGCGCGCGGGAAGTGATCACGATCGATGGCGTACGCGTGGAGTATCCCGACGGCTTTGGCCTGGCGCGTCCCTCGAATACCACGCCGGTGGTGGTGATGCGCTTCGAGGCTGACAACGACGCCGCGCTGGCCCGCATCCAGGCCGAGTTCAAGCGCGTGATCCTCGCAGAAAAGCCGGATGCAAAGCTCCCGTTCTGAGTCCGTGCAGCCGTCCGCTGTGACGACACCGGCGCCGTTGGCGGCGGTGTCGTCGTTTGCCATGCCGGCTCGCCCGCGCATCCTGATCGTCAAGGTGTCATCGCTGGGCGATGTCGTGCACAACATGCCGCTGGTGCACGACCTGCGCGCACGCTGGCCCGAGGCCGAGATCGACTGGGTGGTGGAAGAAGGCTATGTCGAGCTGGTAAAGCTGTTGCCCGAAGTACGCCGCGTGATTCCATTTGCGTTGCGACGCTGGCGCAAGCGGTTCTGGCAGGGCCAGACCTGGTCCGAAGTGGGCGCCTTGCGCGCGGCGATTCGCGAGCACGCGTACGACGCGGTGCTCGAAACGCAGGGGTTGCTCAAGACCGCCATCGTGGCGCGCACAGCCACGCGTGCTGCCGGTGCGCCAGTGATCGGACTGGGCAATGCCACCCAGGGCTCGGGCTACGAGCCCGCCGCGCGGCTGTTCTACACGGCACCGGTCAAGGTGCCGCGCCAGACCCACTCGGTTCGGCGTTCGCGCTTGCTTGGGGCGGCGTTGACCGGTGTCACGCCACCCGAGCCGCCGCGATTCTTCGGTCCGGCAGCTAGTACGCTCCATGTCGATGATCCGCTCTGGAATGGATTGCCGGCACGTTATGCGGTCTGCTTTCATGCCACGGCGGGTGCCAAGAAGCGCTGGCCGGTTGCGAACTGGCATGCGTTGGGCCACAAGCTGCATGCGGAAGGGCTGACCGTGTTGTTGCCGTGGGGCAATGAAGCGGAGCGTCGCGATGCCGAAGAGCTGGCTGCCGGTATGCCCGGCGCGCAGGTGTTGCCGCGTTTCTCGGTGATGCAGGGCTTTGGGCTGATCAACCGGGCCGAGGTGGTGATCGGCGTCGATACCGGGTTGGTGCATATTGCCGCGGCGCTATGCCGACCCACCGTGGAAATCTATACCGCCACATGGCGCTGGAAGACCGAAGGCTACTGGTCGGACCGCATCGCCAATGTGGGCGACGACGGCATCGTGCCGAGCGTCGATGAGGTTTATGCCGCCGCGCGGCGCGTGCGCGGGGTGCCGGTCTGATGCTTCGTTTCGTTTATACCTTGTTGTGGCTGGTGATCCTGCCACTGGCACTGTTGCGCCTGGTCTGGCGCTCGCGCAAGGAACCCGGCTATATCCAGCATGTTGGCGAGCGGCTCGGGCAGTATGGCGATCTGCCATCTGCCGGTCCGTGGCTCTGGGTACATGCGGTATCGGTCGGTGAAACGCGCGCGGCGCAGCCGTTGATCGATGCGCTGCTGGGCGCCTATCCGCAGCATCGCCTGTTGCTGACGCATATGACACCGACCGGGCGTCAGACCGGTGCGCAACTGTACGGCGCCAATCCGCGCGTGCAGCAGTGCTATTTGCCGTACGACATGCCCTGGCTGGTGCGCCGTTTCCTGTCGTACTTCCGCCCCGACGCGGGACTGATCATGGAAACCGAGGTGTGGCCAAACCTGGTGCATGTGACGCGCCGCGTGGGCGTACCACTGTTCCTGGTCAACGCGCGCCTGTCGCCTCGCAGCTATCGGCGGACGGCGCGCTTTGGTCATGCGGCTGCTGCCTTGTACAACGATTTCACGATGGTACTGGCGCAGACGGCAGGAGACGCAGAACGCTACCGCGCGCTGGGAGTAAAGTCGGTGCAGATCACCGGCAACCTCAAGTTCGACATGCAGCCCCCCGAGGCTGGCGTGGCGCGTGGGCAGACCCTGCGGCGCGCGTTTGGCGATCGACATGTGCTGGCTGCTGCCAGCACGCGAGAGGGCGAAGAGCCGCTGATTCTTGAAGCGTTCTCGCGTTGGCCCGGTGCCGCGCGTCCGGCGCTGCTGCTGGTGCCGCGTCATCCGCAACGCTTCGATGAAGTGGCGGCCATGGCAACGCGTGCAGGTTTCACAGTCCAGCGCCGCAGTGCACTCGATATCGACCAGATCGGCGCGCCGATTACCGCTGACATCGTGCTGGGCGATTCGATGGGCGAGATGGCGATGTACTACGCGGCGTCTGATATTGCCTATATCGGCGGCAGCCTGATTCCGCTCGGCGGACAGAACCTGATCGAAGCCTGCGCGGTGGGCACGCCGGTGCTGATGGGACTGCATACGTTCAATTTTGCGCAGGCCACCGAGGATGCGATTGCCGCGGGCGCATGTGAACGCGTAGCTGATGCCGATGGCCTGATGGCGGCGGCAGCAGCGGTGCTCGATGATCCGGCGCGGCTGGCCGATATGCGCGCCCATGCATTGACCTTTGCCGGTTTGCATCGCGGGGCGACGGCTCGGACACTTGCTGCGCTCGCACCAGTGTTGCGCTGACATACAAAGGCTACTTCCCCGGCTAGACTGAATGGCATTAGTGGTCTTTGCGCCGCTTGCCCTCTCCTCCAGATTTGTTTTCTCCCCTCTCCCGCGCGCGGGAGAGGGGCCGGGGGAGAGGGCAAGCGGTGAATCCGCGACGACACCTGACAAAAAATGGAAGGAGCCAATCCATATGCCCCGACACCAATCATTCCGTCTTCTTGCCGCCGCCATGGCATTGGGAGCAACCGTCATGATTTCCGCCTGCGCCACCGGCCAGCCGCCGGACAATCCTTCGGCCAGCGCCAGCCTCAATGAAACACGTTCCAGCGGGCCGAGCCGCTGGGAACTGGTGCGCTGGCAACGCGCCGACGGTTCGTTGCGGGACATTCCGCACGGCGACAACGGTGAACCCATTGTCTTCAATTTCAGCGACGGCATCGATTCATCGCAAGGCACGGTCAGTGGCACCAGCGGCTGCAACCGCTTTACCGGGAGCTATGGCAAGACCGGCACCGGCATTAAATTCGACCGCGTCGCCGGTACGCGCATGGCTTGCCCGGGTCCGCGCATGGAGCTGGAATCTGCGCTGCTCAAGGCAATGCAGACGCCGTTCACAACCGTGGGCACGCAGCCGTCTGCAGGCTCCACTGGCCGCCAGGTGATCTGGAAAACCGCCGACGGCGAACTGCTGCAGTTCGTTGAGCGGGAAGGGGTGGGCCGCCGCGGCGACAAGGTAGACCCGGCTACTGGCAGTACCGGCGGCAAGGAGAAAATCGTCTATATCGACTCGCAGCGCGTGGCGTGTACTGGCGTCGGCAAGATGCAGTGCTACCGCTGGCGCGAGTCCGCCGACGCACCGTGGCAGCTGTGGTACGGCCCGATCGAAGGTCTCGATTTCGAGTCAGGCGTCAGCTACAAGCTGCGTGTGCGCGAATATCAGGTACCGAACCCGCCGGCCGACGCGTCGGCCATTCGTTGGCAATTGCTGGACGTGGTGGAGCGCAAGCGCGGGGGGTAAATCGTCGATCGTTTAGAATGCGGGCCTGATTTGATATCCGCCAGGTGATGTGTTGTCATCTGGCGGATTCGTGACTATCCAGCCCGACCATGACCGTCAGCAACAACCGGCTATCCACGATGGCCGATGCCCTTGTCTTTGCCTTCCCCATCCTGATCCTCTGCGTGCCGCGCGGGGCAGGGGTGTTTCTGGCGGGCGTTGGTGTTCTGCTTCTTATTGGGGGCCGAGGTCTTGGGCGCGAGTGGAGAAAGCACTCCGACGTTCTGGTGCCGCTGGCCATCAGCGTGGTGGCATTTCTGGCCGTCTACGTGGCGTCGAAGTTTTACCACCACACACCATGGAACGTGATCGACAACCCATCACGAGCGTTATTGGCAGTGGTGACCTGCTGGATGATCGTGCGCACAGCGCCGAATCCGGAGCGACTCTGGAGCGGGATCACAGTGGGATTGTTTCTCGCATTGCTGATCGTCACCTACCAGTTCACCGTACTCGCCGACGGTCGTCCTGCGGCATGGGTACAGCCAATTGCGTTCGCGAACATGGTTGCAGCACTCGCGCTGGTTGGTTTTGCTCGGTCTGGGGATAGCTTTCGCACACACGCTGCAGCCTGGTTCAACATTCTTTGCGCCGTACCGATCCTTATCATGAACGGTACGCGCGGCGGCATGGTGGCCATGCTCGTGACGTTGTTCCCATTGCTCTTGATTCGTTATCGAGGGTTCAGCGTACGCATGTTCCTGGCGGCATCTGCAGGACTTGTTGCGCTGGTTGTCGGCTTGTACTTGCTACCCGGAAGCCCGGTAGCCCCGCGCGTAGATAAGGCCGTGCTTGAAGTGCATCAGTTTCAGCAGGGCAATGCGGAATCATCTGTTGGCGCGCGGCTGCAGATCTGGGAAATTGGCATGCACTATTTCGCAGACCATCCATGGATGGGTGTCGGCGTCGGGCAATTCGCTCGAATCTTGCACGATGCGCCGTATTGTGAGAATCGCACGGAATCTGTGGCTTGCGTACTTGAGCATGCCCATAACGATATTGTCGAGGCTGCCTCTACCACAGGTGTGCCGGGGTTGTTGACCATGTTGGGACTGTTCCTGGTGCCTGCTGCAATGTTCTGGCGCGCTCTGAGGGCATGCCGTGCAGCTGGCAACGCCCGTGGTGAGAGCCTCGGCGGTGCGGGCTTGGCGGTAGTAATGGCGTCGCTTTTGTCTGGTTTGACCCAGGTCACGATGGCGCACCAAGCCAACATGGTGTTCTACGCGGGGGTGATCGGACTGCTATTGGGACTGGCAGTCCGAGAAATGCGAGCTTCAGCGAGTGTGGCGACTGTCTCGGCGCGGAAGCGCAAGCACACGGCTTGTGCAACGCGCGGGGTTTGATTCGCAGTTATGACCGAGGTGCGGCACCCGGCAAAGTGTTTTCTCGGCGGCCGTTGCTTCGCACCGGCTTCGTCCCCGACGCCGCCCCCACACTCGTCTTCCCCGGCAGCTTGTACAACGCCCCCGGCGCCGATGTCAGCAGCGTATTGATCTGCACCACATCGGCTTCCGACAACACGCCTGTCGATGCCTTGAGTCGCATGCCGTTCATGATCGTGTCGTAGCGGGCCTTGGCCAGGTCGCGGCGCGTGGAGAACAACTGTGCCTCGGCGTTCAGCACGTCGATATTGATCCGCACGCCCACCTCATAGCCGAGCTGGTTCGATTCCACCGCGCTTTGCGCCGAGCGTTCGGCCGCTTCCAGTGCCTTGACCTGTGCCAGGCCGTTGAACACACCCGAGTAGGTTTGACGTGCCGATTGCGCGGCGGTGCGGCGCGCGAATTCCAGATCGCTTGCCGCCTTGTCCGCCAGCGCCAGCGTCTCGCGCACGCGTGACTGGATCAGGCCGCCCGAATAGATCGGGATGCTCAGTTGCACGCCCACCACGCCCGAGTTATAGCGGCTGCCGACGTTGCTGAGCTGCGTGGCGGTGCCTTGGGCATTGGTATAGCCGTACGACGCGACCAGATCGACCGAAGGCAGATGGCCGGCCTTGGCCTTGTTGGTTTCGCGCTGCGCGGTTTCGAGGTTGTAGCCGGCAATGCCGACCTGCGGATTGCTCTGCTCCGCTTGCGCGGCCCACGCGTTCACATCGGCCGGCATGGGACCGGGGATTGCTGATTCGGGGCGCAGACCCATCAGTTCGTCGGTCGGCTTGCCGGTGATCTGCTGCAGCGTGGCACGCGTCACTTCGAGCGCGCTCTGGGCTGCAATTTCGGTGGACGTGGCCAGGTCAAAGCGTGCCTGGGCATCATTGGCATCGGTGATGGTGGCCGTGCCCACCTCGAAATTGCGCTTGGCCTGTTCCAGCTGCTCGCCAATGGCTTTCTTCTGCGCGCCGGCCAGGTAGAGATTGTCCTGCGCGGCCAGTACGTCGAAATAGGCTTGCGACGAGCGCGTGATCAGGTCCAGTTGTGCCTGCTGGAACGTGACTTCACCGGCCAGCGATGCGAGCTCGCCCTGTTTGTAGGTTTCCCAGCGATCCCAACGGAACAAAGGCTGCGTCAGCTGCAAGGCCCAGGTGTTGGCATTGAAGTAGCGTCTAACGTCGACCGGCGAACTGTAGTCGGCCATGGTGCGCTGGACGCCGGCCGTGCCGGCCACCTGCGGCAGAAGGCCCGCGCGACCCTGCGGCAGCTTCTCGCGCGTGGCCAGCAACTGGGCGCGGGCGCTAGCAAACTGGGCGTCATTGGCTTGCGCATCGCGATACACCTGCAGCAGGTCTGCCGCCAATGCGGACGGCATGTGCAGCCAGGTCAGCAGGGCAGCCGCGAACGCCAGGGATTTCCTGGCCGTAACGGGCACGGCGGAAAGCGCAAAACTCATTTCATCTCCAACTTGCCGCACGACACGCGCGGCCAACGTTCGGTTACTGCGACGGGTAGTACGGCAAGGACGAGATACGACGGGTACTGCGGGTACTGCGGGTACTGCGGGCGCTGGTCAGTATTGCGGAACTGACGGGTCCACCTGGGTTGACCAGGCATGGATGCCGCCGGTCAGGTTGTAGACCTTGGCGTATCCCTGGCGCTCCAGGAAGCTCGCTACCTGCATGCTGCGTGCACCGTGGTGGCAGATGCAGACGATCTCGGCGTCTTCGTCGATCTCGTTCAGGCGGGCCGGAATCTGGCCCATCGGGATATGCGTGATGCCGGGCATTGCGGCCGTGCGGATCTCAAGATCCTCGCGCACGTCCAGCAGCACTGGTTTGGCGCGGCCGGCGTCGGCCAGCCATTGCGCCAGTTCGGGGGCGGTAATTACCTGCATGGCCAACTCCGGATCAGAACTTGAAACGCGACGGCTGGGCGGCGCCTTGCAGCGGCTTGACCAGCGTCTCGAACAGGTTCACCACCTGGTATTCGGTTTCCGAAACGCGCGTCACGATGCGCGCTTCCATCACGGGCGCCGTGCCGACGATGGCGGCGATGCGGCCACCCACCTTGACTTGCGACAGGATCGATTGCGGGATTTCCGGCACCGAAGCCGAAATGCAGATCACGTCGTACGGAGCGGCCACGGCCCAGCCTTCGGCAGCATTGCCCTCGGCAACCTCGGCGTTGTGCACCCCGGCCGCGGACAGGTTCTGGCGAGCCAGCGAAACCAGTTCGGGGCGGATATCGACGGTCAGCACGTGGCGCGCGCGGTTGGCCAGCAGGGCGGCCATATAGCCAGAGCCGGCGCCGATTTCGAGCACGTTCTCATGCTTGCGCACGTTCAGGTCCTGCAGCAGGCGGGCTTCCACGCGCGGGGGCAGCATGTTCTCGCCGGCCGGCAGCGGAATCTCCATGTCGACGAAAGCCAGTGCGGCATAGGCTTGCGGCACGAACTGCTCACGCTTGACCACGGCCAGCAGGTCCAGGATTTCCTGGTCCAGCACGTCCCATGGGCGGATTTGCTGTTCGATCATGTTGAATCGGGCTTTTTCGAGATCCATCTTGCCTTTCCTTGCAGATACTTGCGGGGGTGCGCCGCCGGTCGGGGAGTTGCCTCGCCGTCAGCGCTATCGTTTCGGTTGATGCCGCGGGCGCCACGACCCGGCCGGGGCCGAAGCCGCCACCCGCCGGGAAGTTACGCAAAAGCCCGCCATTTTACCTCCGCGAACCGCGCTGGCATGTTTACAAACGATTAGCGCGCGGTTGTCGCACAGCTTTGTTGCGCTGTGGCACAGGGATGGGTATGTAAAGTGCGGCATGGTCATGCTTGCTGCCTATGCTTCGTCCTGGCCGGCCTGTGCCGCGGCGCGTTCGGCCATGAATTCGTCACGGATGCGCTCCCAGACAAAAGGGCCTTGCGGCGCGGGCAGCGGGGTATCGCGGGCGGGGCCCGTGGTCAGGCCGAACAGCAATACTTGCAACAACTGGTCGACGAACGCATCGGGGTCGATAGCCGGAATATTCACCTGGCTGAACGCGCTGCGCCACAGCATCAGGAAGACCAGCGGCGCGCAAAACAGCGTCGTCGTCGGGTTGCTGGGCGCATTGCGGAATTCTCCGCGTGCCACGCCTCGCGCCAGCACGCGGGCGAACAGTTCATCGCCGGGACCCATGACTTCGTCCTGGTAAAACTGCGCGATGTCCGGGAAATTGCCCGATTCGGCGATGATCAGCTTGGTGAGTCCGGCCACGCGTGTGGAGCCGATCAGGCCCCACCATCCCAGCAGCAGCTCGCGCAGAAGCTCTGGCGTGGACCCTTCGAACGTATCGACCAGGTCGGTACCCTTGGTCAGGGCCGGGACCATGTTCTCGCGCACCACGGTCTTGAACAGCTCTTCCTTGTTGGCGAAGTAGAGGTAGACCGTGCCTTTGGACACGCCGGCTGCCGCCGCAACATCGTCGAGCCGCGTGGCGGCATAGCCGCGCTCGACAAACAGCTCCAGCGCGGCGGCCACCAGCTCCTGTGGGCGCGCGGCCTTGCGCCGGTTCCAGCGCGGTGTATCGGAATCTTTCTTGGGCAGGGCGGGGTTCACAGGCCAGGCAAGTCGTGCGCGATGCGCCGAACGTTAATAACTCTTCGGTCAGTAATGTAGTGGACCGATGTTGCACGGTCAAGCCGTGTTCGAAACATGGTCAGCATATGCTTGGAAACTACCATGAGTGCTGAATAGTACCCATGTTGCCCTTTGTTTCAGGTCCGGCGACTCGTGTCAGGCACAATGCAGCATTGCGGCGCGTTGGCGCTGCGCACACAGTATTGTCGGCATTTGCCGCTGAACCTTCACCATGTCTTGCCAGTCTGAACCGACCTGCCGCGCGGGTTGCGGTGCTTGTTGCATTGCGCCGTCCATCACGTCGCCGTTGCCCGGGATGCCCGATGGCAAGGCGGCCGGGCAGCGTTGCGCGCAATTGTTGCCCGATATGCGCTGTGCCGTATTCGGCCTGCCGGAGCGCCCGGGCTTCTGCGGCGGCCTGCGGCCTTCGGCCGAGATGTGTGGCGACTCGCGTGACGCGGCCATGGTCTGGCTGGCCCGGCTGGAGCGGGAGACGGCTCCGGCTGTCGCGCCGGCCTGACCGTACTGTTTGAAGGAGATCGATGCATGATCGCAATGACGCGCCGGCGCTGGCTGGCCGCCGCCGGAGTGGCCACGCTGGCGGCCACGGGCTGGCTGACGGGCTGCAGCGCATTCCGCAGTGAGTACACGTTTTCGCAAAGCCAGTTGCAGGAGGCATTGCAGAAAAAGTTTCCGTTCAACAAGCGCTACATGGAGTTGTTCGACATCCAGCTTGCCAATCCGCAACTGGCGCTTGATTCCACCCGCAATCGTGTGACGGTGAGCTTCGATGCCACCGTCGATAACCGCCTGTTCTTCAGGCAGCCGCTGACCGGCCGTTTCGCGCTGGACAGTGCGCTGCGCTACGACTCGCCCACGCATGCGCTGGTGTTGCAGGACCCCGAGGTCAGGCAATTCGATGTGCAAGGCCTGCCAAGCCAGTTTTCACGCCAGTTGACCGCATTGGGTGGGATACTGTCCGAGCAACTGTTGCAGAACTATCCGCTCTATACGTTCAAGCCTGAGCAGTTGAGGCTTGCCGGCACCAGCGTGGAGCCCGGTACAATCACCGTGCTTCCCGACGGTATCAACGTCAAGATTAATCGGCCGTAAATCCAGATCAACAATAATGCGATGCCTTGCGCATCGCGGGCGGGCCTTGGCCTACCTTTTTCGCGCCTACTTTTTTGAGTCCATATGGATATTGCACTGGCCCTCAAGGCCGTCATTCTCGGCATCGTCGAAGGATTGACGGAGTTTCTGCCCATCTCCAGTACCGGCCACCTGATCCTGGCCGGTCAGTTGCTGGATTTTAACGACGAGAAGGGCAAGATCTTCGAGATCGTGATCCAGTTTGGCGCGATCCTGGCGGTCTGCTGGGAGTTCCGCCGTCGCATTGGCGCGGTGCTCGGTGGCCTCGTGTCGGAGCCCAAGGCACAACGGTTCGCCATCAATGTGATCGTGGCCACCGTGCCGGCCATCGTGCTGGCGCTGGTGTTCGGCAAATGGATCAAGGCCCATCTGTTCAACCCGATCACGGTGGCGCTGGCATTTATCGTTGGCGGCGTGGTGATCCTGTGGGCCGAATGGCGCGAGGCGCGTCGTGGCACGGTATCGCACCCGCAAGGCAATGCGCTGCTGGAAGCCGCCAAGGCCGGTGCGCCGCGTATCGAATCGATCGATGACCTGAACTGGCGCGATGCGCTCAAGGTCGGGCTTGCGCAGTGCGCCGCGCTAGTGCCGGGTACTTCGCGCTCGGGAGCCACGATTATCGGCGGCAT
The DNA here is from genome assembly GCF_057315035.1 of Cupriavidus sp. NCBI lineage: Bacteria > Pseudomonadati > Pseudomonadota > Betaproteobacteria > Burkholderiales > Burkholderiaceae > Cupriavidus > Cupriavidus sp. The sequence continues at coordinate 219,043 of NZ_DBHKYV010000005.1, forward strand.
GCTGTTCGGCCTGTCGCGCCAGGTGGCCACGGAATTTTCGTTCTTCCTGGCCATTCCCGTGATTTTTGGCGCCACGGTCTATGAACTATACAAGGCGCGCGCGCTGCTATCCGCCGACGACCTCGGCATCTTTGGCATCGGCTTTGTATTTGCGTTCCTGTCGGCGTTCCTGTGCGTTCGCTGGCTGCTGCGCTTCGTGGCCACGCACGACTTCAAGCCGTTCGCCTGGTACCGGATCGTCTTCGGGATCATCGTGCTGCTGACCGCTTGGACGGGTATCGTTTCCTGGCACGCATAAACATCAGTCGGCCAAGAATGCAAAGAGGGGCAACCGCCCCTCTTTTTTGTTTCCTGCCTGATTTTCTGCTGACCGTTCGGCTTACTTCTTGCGGAACACCACGTCCCACACACCGTGCCCCAGGCGCAAGCCGCGCTTCTCGAACTTGGTCACCGGCCGGTAGTCCGGCCGCTCGGCAAAACCGCCCTCGGCCTGCGAGGTATTTTCCAGCGCTGGTTCGCCACTGAGTACTTCCACCATCTGGTGTGCATACTCTTCCCAGTCGGTCGCGCAGTGGAGATAGCCGCCCGTCTTCAGGCGGCTGGCCAGCAACTTGACCAACGGCGGTTGCACCAGTCGGCGCTTGTTATGGCGCTTCTTGTGCCACGGATCGGGAAAGAAGATATGCACGCCATCGAGTGAACCTTCCGTCAGCATGTGGGCGATGACTTCGACCGCGTCGTGGTTCATGATCCGCACGTTCTGCAGGTCACGTTCACCAATCAGCTTGAGCAGTGCGCCCACGCCCGGCTCATGTACCTCGCAGCCCAGGAAATTGTCCTGAGGACGAATTCCGGCAATATGCGCGGTCGTCTCGCCCATGCCGCAACCGATTTCCAGGATCGCCGGCGCCTCGCGCCCAAATGTCGCCAGCAAGTCCAGCGGCTCAGGCTTGTAGGGCACGATGAACTTCGGGCCCAGATCGTCGATGGCGCGCTGTTGACCGGTAGAGGTGCGGCCGGCCCGCCTCACGAACGAGCGGATGCGGCGCGGATGCGCGACTTCATCGCCCGGCTTGGCGTTGGCAGTATCTGAGGCTTGTCCGTTTTCGCCGTCGACGTTATCGTCCGGCAGCGTATCGGTATTGGTGTCTTGGGGAAGCATGGCAACAAAAAACCGCCGGGCGGATCGCCGATCGTACATCGACCGGGTGCCAGAGGCGGCTTGTCAGGTGAGAAGTGGAGCGGGCGATGGGAATCGAACCCACGTCTTTAGCTTGGGAAGCTAAGGTAATGGCCATTATACGACGCCCGCTAAGGCTTACTGGGGGCGGATTGTAGCATGGCTTGGCCACGTCTTTAATGGACGTAGCGGGCGATATAGTACGTTGCCGCCACAAGGGCCGCGGCCGCTGTGATCATGCGCCAGGTTTGCGCGGATATGGCTTGATACAGTTCTGTCCTGATGCTCTCAAGATCTGCCCGGGTTGCGGTAGCGTCAAGGCGCACCTCGACCCTGTCGAGTTGTTTTTCGACCTTATCGAGCCGGGTGTCGACCTTATCGAGCCGGATTTCAACCTTGTCCAGTCGACTCTCGACATTATCAAGCCGGCTCCCTACCTCGATGAACTGGTCGCGCATGTCGCCAATTTTCCCTTCCAGGCTTTCGAACCGGCGGCTAACCGTTTCCACGAAAGCCTGGGAGACAAGCGGAAGCCGGTTGCCGACAGTTCCGTCTTCGCCCCATTCCGTTGCCACTCTCATCGCTTTCCTCCAGTTTCCAGTACGGTGGCACGCTGGCGCCGTTGTTCGCCTGTGCCGCTAATCAATCCAGCGCAACTAGTATTCGTTACACGCAACAAGAAACGCCGCGCTAACGAGCGCAGCCTCCAATGCCGCCAGGAAAATGACCAGTCGCTTCGTCTGAGCCGCAAACGCCCGATGTAGCGCTGCCGCGGTCAGGGGTTCATCTTTCGACATATCGACCTTGCCGACGGAGCCTTGGCCCCCTACATGCTCCTGCCCCATCAAACGCTTCTCCATCGACGCCAACCCGGCGCACAATAGCCGCTACCCCAATCACGAGACGCCCCCGCCCGTGCACCCCGTTCCTGCCGAACGCTTTACCGCCGAACTGTTGCCGCGCATCGCCGAGCGCATCGCCCGATTCAGTCGCGGCACACTGCATGCCGAAATAGTGCCGCCGCTCACGCCGGGCCAGCCTGCGCGCCTGCGCGTGAGGGCATCGGTCCATCCCGAGGGTGGCCGATATGGCTATCCGCTCGACATCACGCTGTCGTGGGACGGCATCGAAGTCGACCGGCTGTTTGCCTCGGGCGGCGAAACGAGGTTTGCGGAATATCTCGATGCATTGCCGGCCAAGCTCAATGCCTGGCAGGAGCCTCGACAGATCGATCTCAATTCGCGCACGCAGGCCGATCGGGCCGTGCTGATTGGCGGGCTCGACTTCGAACACCTGATACGCTAGCCGCTGCAATGCGCGTGCCGTAATTGTCGCGCGGTTCCGCAACGAGAGTTGTTAAATCAGGTGTCCGAATTGTGGCGAAAGTGTGGAAGTTGAGGTAGACGTTAGCGAAGTCGCGAGCGGCTAGCTGACCGTGAGCCTGCAGACCGCGTATTCTTCCGCGCCGGCCTCGATCCAGCGCAACCCGTGCCCATGTTCAATGGCATTGGGCAGGCCAAGCCATGGCTCCACGCAATAGAAATCTGAATCGTCGCGTTCGGTCCAGGTTGTGACCGCATACCACGGCACTGAGCCCGCAGAGTCGAGTGCGATGTCGATCCTGCGCGCGGGCAGTTCAAGTTGCACCGCGCCTGTGCCCTGCACAACGTGGAAGGTGTCTTGCAAGCGCGGATCGTCGAGCGGATATTCAGGATCGCCGTGCCCTGATGGGGCCACGCTGCCATCGGCCTGTTGGCGCATGCGCAATGCCGCAGGCATGGACACGCGGCTTTGCGCGCGCTGGTCATGCGGCAGGGCGAAATAGAAATGATGTCCGGCGTAGTAGGGCAGCGGTGGCATACCGCTTGCGCCGTCATTGCGTGTGCGCAAGGTGACTTCGAGCCCGTCCGGCAGCAGCCGATAGGTGACCGTAAAGACGAACGCAAACGGATAGCCTGTAAGTGTCGCGGCCGACGATGCCAGCGTCAGGCTCACGGCAGTCTCGGAGACTTCGGAGACCACAAACGGCAGGTCACGTGCAAAACCGTGTTGAGGCAGGTCATGGATCGCGCCTGCGCTATCGCGCCACTTGCCGGGTTCGCCATCGACAAAATGCCGGCCGATAAACGGGAACAGCAGAGGGTTGCCGCCACGTATCTTGGCAACGCGCGTCCAGTCGGCGTTGGCATCCGCGGGCCAGTACAGGATGTCTTGCCCGCGACAGACCCATCGCACCAGCCGTCCGCCATGCGCAGGCGCCAGCAGAATATAGTTGTCATCGCTGCCGATCCGTACCAGGTCCTGGCCCTGGAACTGCTGAGTGGTCATCGTGCCCGTCATCGTGTCTTTCATCGAAGCGTCTGAAGTCCGAAGCGTAGCGCAAGTCGGGCCACCGTCATGGGGCGCGCTGCCTCATTTCGGCGCTGCCTGACGTACGCTCGACGTGCACCCGGCGCGCGCATGGCACCGTGGCGCAATGCCTGCGGCACTTTCTCCCCAAAATCGCCCGGCGCGAATGTTGCTGCGCGAATCGGGCCATGGCTTCTTGCATAACCCATGGCCATCCCCACGCTGAACAAGGAGTGCTCCATGTCCCAGCTACCCCCGCTCCAGCCCGTCTCGCTGGCATCCGACACGCGCTTTTCCCATGTCCGGCCGGGCGACACCGGGTTCGTCGACCAGGGCTTGCGCGATTTCTTCCTGTATCGCGATCTCGGCATTGCCGATGCCACGCACGGCAAGCTGCTGGTGCAACTGGTCAAGGCCAACTTACCGCCCGAGCAGGGTACCGGTTGGCATCGCCATGTGGCTGACTTTCATGTCGTGCTGATGCTCAAGGGCTGGGCGCGCTTCATGTACGAGGATCAGGAAACGCTGGTGGCTACCGGTGACTGCGTGCATCAGCGCCCGGGCATCGTGCATTACCTGTTCGATTACTCGCCGGACATGGAGTACCTGGAGATTGTCGGGCCGGCCGATTTCAAGACAATCGATGCCGCGGCGCCGTGCGAGGTACCACCGGTTACGCCCTGGACGCAGACCGCGCAGCAGGCCTGGCGCGACGTGGCCGTGTAGCGGTGTAGCTGCACGGCGCGGCCGGCATATCGCCTAGCGGCGTATTTCGTCGCTCATGTGGATGGTTTCGCGTACCAGCGGATAGACCTGGGCTTCCCAGCGCTTGCCGTTGAATACGCCATAGTGGCCGACGCCGGTCTGGATATGGTGCATGCGCATGTATGGGCGCAGGCTCGAACACAGATCCTGTGCTGCCATGGTCTGCCCGATTGCGCAGATGTCGTCGCGCTCGCCTTCGACGGTAAGCAGCGCGGTGCGCTGGATGGCGCGCGTCGATACACGGCGTCCGCCCACGTCGAGCAATCCCTGCGCCAGCAGGAAGCGCTGGAACACCAGGCTGACCGTTTCCAGGTAGAACTCCGCCGTCAGGTCCATGGTGGCGAAATACTCGGTGTAGAAGGTCTGGATCGCATCGGCCTTGTCGTGCTCGCCATGCGCACGCAGTTCGTACAGGTCGCGTAGCGCCTGCTCGTGACGTTCACGGTTCATGCTCATGAACGCAATCAGTTGCACGAAGCCGGGATACACGCGCCGCATCGCCCCGGAGAAGCGCCATGGCACATAGCCGATCAGTGTGCTCTCGAACCACTCGATCGGGCGGCTCATGGCCAGTTCGTTGACCTTGGTCGGATTCACGCGTGCGTCGATCGGCCCGGCCATCAGGGTCAGGCTTGGCGGCTGCATGGGGTCGCCATCTTCCGCCATCAATGCCACCGCGGCCAGTGCTGCCACCGTGGGTTGGCACACCGCCACCACATGGGTATTGCCACCCAGCGCATGCAGGAACGTGATCAGGTGCTGCACGAATTCGTCGAAGCCAAAGCGGCCGAATGCCACCGGCACGTCGCGCGGGTTGTGCCAGTCTGTAATGTAGACGTCATGGTCGCGGAGCATGGTTTCCACGGTGCCACGCAACAGCGTGGCAAAGTGTCCGGACATCGGTGCCACCAGCAGCACACGTGGCTGCTGCGGCACGCCTTCGCGCCGAAAGCGCAGCAATGAACAGAAAGGCGTACGCGTGACCACTTCCTCTACCACGGGTACCGTTGCGCCATTGACGCGCACGCTGTCGATACCGAATGGCGGGCGATAGTGTGTGAGCCGCGCCAGCGCCAACACTTCGCATCCGCCGCGCAGCGCGCGCAGCGGCTCGCAATGGTCGGCGCGACGGAGCGCGGCGAGCAGCGTGGCCGTGATGTCGGCCAGCGAGCACGCTGGCTGCATCATGTCTGCGTAGGTCTGGTAGGCCTGATAGAGCATGGCTCGGTTCCTCTCTGTGGCGAGCCCGATAGCCGCAATATATATGCCATCGGCACCAATGTTGGCATGCCGTTTGCAAATTGCATCTGAGTTACGTGCGCGCGAACACGCAAGGTGCGCGAGGTGGCGCATGGACCGCGCGGCGAGCGGTTCGCGCGGGCCGGCAGCCTCGCACTGGTGCCGGGCATCTCAACCTTGCGCACCGCGCAGGTGCGTACTGGCGAAACGCTTCGGCTACGCCGATACTGCAAGCGAACATCACGCCCCGGGGGGCGGAGGAGGCAAGATGGCCAAGACAACGCTGACCATCAGCAGCAAGACCTATTCATCGTGGTCACTGCGCGGCTGGCTGCTGGCGCGCTTTGCCGGACTCGAGTTCGAGGAGGTGCTGGTGCCGCCCGATGATCCCGCGGCGCGTGCGGAAATCCTGCTGCTGTCGCCGTCGATCCTGGTGCCATGCCTGCGCCATCAGGGCGTGACCGTATGGGATACGCTCGCGATTGCCGAGTACCTCAACGAGATTCGCCCCAAGGCCAAGCTCTTGCCCGATGAACTGGCGGCGCGCGCGCATTGCCGTGCGATCTGTGGCGAGATGCATTCCGGTTTTGCCGCGATGCGCGCCGCATTGCCGATGAATCTCAAAGGGCACTTTCCCGGGCTCAAGGTGTGGTCGCGCGCGCAGGCCGATATCGATCGCATTACCGCCATCTGGGACGAATGCCTGACGCGCTATGGCGGACCGTTCCTGTTCGGCAAGCATCGCACCATGGCCGATGCGATGTACGCGCCGGTGGTCACGCGATTTGTTACCTACGGTGTCAAGCTCGACGCGCCGCTGGTGGAGTTCTGCAAGACCATCCTGGCCATGCCCGAGATGCAGGAATGGATCCACGCAGCGCGCGAGGAACCCGACGAGATCAGCGAGCTCGACGTCGAGTTCTGAGCTCCAGCAACAGCTTCAAGCCACGCGCGGCTGGCGTGCGAGATAGTCGGCCGCGTAGGCGAAGTACCAGCTCAAACAATCGGGGTTGGCCATTGCGTCAGGGTTGGCGATCTGCTCGCGCGCATGGCCGAGCAGCAGCTTCTTGATGGGCACTTCCATCTTCTTGCCGGAAAGCGTGCGCGGCACGCCAGGTACCTGCACGATCTCGTTCGGCACATGCCTGGAGGACAGGGCGGTGCGGATGCGGGCACGCATCGTATCCCGCAACGCCTCGTCAAGCTGCACGCCTTCGCGCAACACTACAAACAGCGGCATATACGATTCACGGCCCAGATACTCGAGATCGACGACCATGCTGTCGAGTACCTCGGGCAACTCCTCGACCACGCGATAGAGCTCGCTGGTACCCATGCGAATGCCGTGGCGGTTGATCGTGGCATCCGAGCGCCCATAGATGATGGCGCCGCCGCGTGGCGTGATGCGGATCCAGTCGCCATGACGCCATGCGTTCGGATATGTATCGAAATAGCTGTCGCGATAGCGCTTGCCGTCGGCGTCGCCCCACAGGAACAGCGGCATCGACGGCATTGGCTCGGTACAGACCAGTTCGCCCACCGCGTCGATCAATGCGCGGCCATCATCGTCGAATGCTTCGACCTTCGCACCCAGGCAGCGACATTGCATCTCGCCGGCGTGTACCGGCAACAGCGGACATCCCGCGACGAATGAGCCAGCAAAGTCAGTGCCGCCGGACATCGGCGCCAGCCAGACGTCATCGCGCACATGTTCGTAGATCCATGCGTAGGCATCTTCCGATAGTGGCGAGCCGGTCGAGCCGATGCCGCGCAGGCGCGCAACATCGGCGATCTGTGTCGGTTCCACGCCAGCCTTCATGCAGTTGGTGAAGAACGCCGCACCAGCGCCAAACATCGTCACGCGCGCATCGTCCACGAAGCGCCACAGCACGCCGGCATCGGGCCAGGCGGGGTTGCCATCGTAGAGCGCGATGGTCGTTCCGAGCAGCAGGCCTGCCACCTGCGCATTCCACATGATCCAGCCGCTGCTGCTGTACCAGTGGAAGACATCGTCGCTGCCGAGGTTGTTGTGGAATGCCATCAGCTTGAGCTGTTCGATCACGATACCGCCGTGGCCGTGCACGATCGGCTTTGGCATGCCCGTGGTGCCCGACGAGTACACGATCCACAGCGGGTGATCGAACGGTACCGGGTCGATCTGCAACGCCACGTCATGGGCCAGCACCTCGGCCCAGGCGTGGCGGCGCACGCGCGCATCCACTGCAACATGGCTGCCAAGCGACGGCACGATGACGAGATCGGTCAGCGAGGGCAGGGCGGCCACCAGGTCTGCAATCACCGGTGCACGGTCATAGGCCTTGCCGCCATAGCGGTAGCCGTCGACGGCAATCAGCACCTTGGGTTCGATCTGGCGGAAGCGGTCGATCACGGCCACCTGGCCCATGTCGGGCGCGCAGCCGGACCAGATGGCGCCGACGCTGGCCGTGGCCAGGAATGCCACGACAGTGGCCGGAATGTTAGGCAGGTAGCCGGCCACGCGATCGCCGCGACCGATGCCCATCTGGCGCAGCGCATGGGCCAGCGATGCCACCTGCTTTTCGAGTTCGTTCCAGCTGATATCGGCTAATGGCTGCGCCTCGCCGGCGTGGCGGATGGCTGCGCGCTCGCGCGCCATTCCGGCGCCGGCATGGCGGAAGACCTGTTGCACATAATTGAGCGAGGCGCCTTCGAACCAGCGCGCGCCGGGCATGGTGCGTTGGGCCAGCACAGCCTTCGGCTGCGTGTCGAAACGCACGTCGAAGTAGTCGACGATGGCCTGCCAGAACGCTTCGATATCGGTGACCGACCATTGCCAGAGACTGGCGTAGTCGTGGAAATCGAGCCCGCGTTCAACGCGCAGCCACTGCATGAATGCGGCGAGCTGGCTGCCATCGGCGAACGCCGCGCTGGGCGTCCACAACAGCTTTCCTGCAACGGTCATCTGGTCTCCTCCGCAGCCTGTCTGACGCAGGCCATTAGAGCTTGAAGAGTTTCAAGTGATGGATAGTCCGCAGATGATAGCGGACTACCGGGCACCTCGCCGGCGGCTAGCGGCCGGCCTCGAACAGCGTGCCCCAGATCTCGTCGACACGCGTCTTCACCGCTGGGTCCATGGCGATCGGGGTCCCCCATTCGCGCGTGGTTTCGCCGGGCCACTTGTCGGTGGCGTCGATGCCCATCTTCGAGCCCAGGCCCGAGACTGGCGACGCGAAGTCCAGATAGTCGATGGGCGTGTTGTCGACCATGACCGTGTCGCGGCTCGGATCCACGCGCGTGGTGATGGCCCAGATCACTTCCTTCCAGTCGCGTGCGTCGATGTCGTCGTCCACCACGATGATGAACTTGGTGTACATGAACTGGCGCAGAAAGCTCCAGACACCAAACATCACGCGCTTGGCGTGGCCCGCGTACTGCTTCTTCATGCGCACTACCGCCATGCGGTAGCTGCAGCCTTCTGGTGGCAGATAGAAGTCGGTGATCTCGGGAAACTGCTTCTGCAGCAGCGGCACGAACACTTCATTGAGCGCCACGCCCAGCACCGCCGGCTCATCGGGCGGCTTGCCGGTGTAGGTGGAGTGGTAGATCGGGTCGCGCCGCATGGTAATGCGGTCGATCGTGAAGACCGGAAACCAGTCCTGCTCGTTGTAGTAGCCGGTATGGTCGCCGTACGGGCCTTCCAGCGCGTGCTGGTAGCCGGACGGATGATTCGGATCAGGCTGGATATGTCCTTCGAGCACGAACTCGGCGGATGCCGGCACTGACAGTTCAGACAATGTCGGCGTGACGCAACTGGCCAGCGCCGTGCGGCTGCCGCGCAGCAGGCCGGCGAACTGGTATTCGGAGAGCGTGTCGGGTACCGGCGTGACGGCACCGAGGATCGTGGCGGGGTCGGCGCCGAGCGCCACGGCGATCGGGAATGGCTTGCCCGGGTTGGCCAGCGCGTGCTCCCTAAAATCGAGTGCGCCGCCACGATGGGCCAGCCAGCGCATGATCACCTGATTGCGGCTGATCACCTGCTGGCGGTAGATGCCCAGGTTCTGGCGCTTCTTGTGCGGGCCCTTGGTCACGACCAGGCCCCATGTGATCAGGGGTGCGGCATCGCCGGGCCAGCAGGTCTGGATCGGCAGCCGCGCCAGATCGACATCATTGCCTTCCCAGACAATCTCCTGGCACGCCGGGCTGCTGACGCGCTTGGGCGCCATATCCCACACGGACTTGGCCAGCGTGAACAGTTTGCCTGCTTCGCGCAGGCCACGTGGCGGCTCAGGTTCCTTCAGTACGGACAGTACGCGGCCAATATCGCGCAGGTCTTCCAGCGAAGATGCACCCATGCCCAGCGCTACTCTTTGTGTCGTGCCGAACAGATTTGCCAAGACTGGTACTTTATAGATATCGCCATCGGCGCGACTCGGTCGTTCGAACAGTACGGCGGGGCCATCGGCCCGCAGCAGCCGATCGCAGATCTCGGTCATCTCCAGGTTTGGCGATACCGGCGCGGTCACGCGCCTGAGGTCGCCGCGCTGTTCCAGCTGGCTGATGAAATCGCGCAAGTCTTTGTATTGCATAGTGAATTCGGGTCGGGATACGGCGTCGCGCCAATCCATGGCTGGGCACTGGGATGTGTGTGACGATACACACGCCATCTCAAAGGCGCAAAAAAATCGTGCCAGTCGAAGGATCGAAATTGTAAGTAATTTCTGAGTTCATTGGCTGGCCCATGCTACTGCGAGCCTAGGCGTGGCCTGCGATTCTGGGTGAGGAGAGCGACCGGAAGTGTCGTAAAGGGCGTTGTTACATATTTCTAAAAGTATGAGATTTCGTTTTTCTTATGCTTGACGGGTTATAAAAGGGTTCCTACAATCCGGTCTGCTCTGAGAAGTATTGCGTTGCAACATAGCTGACTTTCTGTGTCAAGTAGTTGATGCGGAAAAAGTGGCGAAAAAAGCGGCGGCGATGTTTCTCACTGATTGCCATCAAGCGGCGCCCGGGAGGTGCCCGATGTGCAGTCCCCGGCGGGATGCCGGGTCGTTATGAGTTTTAGTGGCAGGGTGCGGCTCCCCAAGCTCGTACCCTGTTTCTCGTTGGGCGCATGGGGAGCGCCCGCCAACAGATGCTGGACACCCCTGCTAGGTGGCGCAGCATCCTTACTTGAGTACGTTGAGATCGGGCACGCGCAGTTGTCAGGCGCGCGCAGCGGGCGACGGATGGAGGTAAGTATGAGTGGTTGGAAAACCCTTCATCTTCCAGGCGTCGGACGGGCATTGCAGGTCCGTTTCAGACAGCCGGTACCCGGTGTGAGCCGCGCACTGCAAGTGCGACTGGCGCATCCGGTGGCAGGTCGCGCATTGCTGCGCGGCGGCCGCACAACCTTGAAGTACACCCTGAACAGTCTCGGGGTGTTGTCCGTGGCCGCAGCGGTCACGCTGACGGTCAGCCAGCAATGGCGGACATCGCTTGCCGGGGCACTGGCAGGCAAGGAAGCACCTGCGGTGCTGGTGGACGCGGCGATGGCCAATGCCAGCGCGGCAAACACCATGACGAACACCATTGCCAGCACCTCCGTGCCGGCGATGTCGGCCGATGCGGCCGCGGCGCGCCTGCTTGCCACCACCAAGGGCAAGGGCCTGCCGACCGTATCTGGCGTGGATGAGTGGAGCCAGACGGCCGCGGGCAAGGTCCCGTCGGTGGCACATCTGGCCGCACAGATTCCGGTGCAGCGCGTGGCGCTGGACGCACGCAACACGAGCGCACTGGGTTCCGCACGCGAGCAGGCTGCCGTGGCGGAATACATCGCGCGCAAGTACCGCGTGGCCACGCAGGCCACCGCGCAACTGGTCAAGGCTGCCTATATGACGGGCCGCGAGGTCGGCATCGATCCGCTGCTGATCCTGGGCGTGATTGCGATCGAGTCCAGCTTCAATCCGTACGCTGAAAGCGGTGTCGGTGCGCAGGGCCTGATGCAGGTGATGACCAAGGTCCACCAGGACAAGTATGAAGCCGTTGGCGGCGTGGCTGCGGCGTTGAACCCGTACGCCAACATCAAGATCGGTGCGCTGGTGCTGAAGGATTGCATCGCCCGCGCCGGCTCGATCGAAGGCGGCTTGAAGTACTACGTCGGCGCCACGACCAATACCGATGGTGGCTACGGCGCCAAGGTGCTGGCCGAACGGGCGCGTCTGCGTACGTTGCTGGGTCTGCCGGCGGCGGCTGGCGACGGCAAGACGCAGGCCGAGCATCACCAGAATGGTGAGAAGCTCGAAGCCGCAAGCAATACCGCGCAGGCTGCCTGACCTTCACCTTCAGTTGCAAGGTCGGACAATGGCAAGAAGAAAGGCACCCCTCGGGGTGCCTTTCTTCGTTTGGGCGCTTCAGGCGTGCGGAGGGTCAGCGCAGGAAATGGTGCAGCCGCTGCATTGCCTCTTCGATATTGGCCATCGACGTCGCGTACGAGATCCGGATGTAGTCGTTGGCGGTATGCGGGCCGAAGTCCGTGCCCGGCACCATCACCACGCCGGCATCGTGCAGGATGGCCTGGGTCAGCTTGTCGGCATTGCCGGCGGCGGGGTGGTTCACATGGCGGCAGTCGGCGTAGACATAGAACGCACCGTCGGGCTTGACCGGTACACGCAACCCCAATGCTTCCAGCGCGGGCAGGATGGCGTCGCGTCGACGATGGAACTCGGCCTTGCGTTCGTCGTAGATCGCCATCGCCTCTGGCGAGAAGCACGCCACCGCCGCGTGCTGGGCCACGGCCGAGGCGCAGATAAACAGGTTCTGCGCGACCTTCTCGAACGCCGGTACCAGCGAATCGGGTACCACCAGCCAGCCCAGTCGCCAGCCCGTCATGTTGAAGTATTTCGAGAAGCTGTTGACGGTCACCACATTGTCGTCGTGAGACAGCGCCGAGACCGGCGGATCGTCATAGGACAGGCCCTGGTAGATCTCGTCGAGGATGGCGAAGCCACGGCGCTCGCGTACCTCGGCCAAAATTGCCTTCAGCTCGTCGGGCAGGATCGAGGTGCCGGTGGGGTTCGACGGCGACGCCAGCAGTACGCCGCGCGTTTTCTCGCCCCAATGCGCGGCCACCTGGGCAGCGGTCAGCTGGAAACGCTCCGCTGGTCCGCTGGGGATCATCTTTGCGTGGCCGTCGAAGGCCGCCACGAAATGGCGGTTGCATGGGTAGCTCGGGTCGGGCATCAGCACTTCGGCGCCGATATCGACCAGCACCGCGCAGGCCAGCAGCAGCGCGCCGGAAGCGCCAGCCGTGACGATCACGCGCCGTGCTGGAATGTCCAGTCCGTAGGCGGTCTTGTAGTAACCGGCGATTGCCTCGCGCAATGCGTGGATGCCAAGCGCGCCAGTGTATTGCGTCACGCCGCGGCGCATGGCGGCTTCGGCGGCATGCACCACGGGGGCGGCCGCCGTGAAATCGGGCTCGCCAATGCCCATATGAATGATGTGCCGGCCAGCCCGTTCGAGTTCGGCGGCCTGCTTGGCCAGCTCCATCACGTGGAAGGCTTCGATATTGGCAAGTCGTGAGGCGGTGGCAATGCGCTGGAAGTCCATGGCAGTCGTGGGTAGCAAGCCTTCAATTAGAGTAGAAACAAAAACACCCGCCGGAGCGGGTGTTTTGCCGGGGCCGGGCACAGTCGGATGCCTGGCTCCAGCGATCAGCAGCGGCAGCTAAGCGGGATCGGCGGGATCGGCGGGATCGGCGGGATCAGCGGCGTGCGGCCACTTCGGGGGCCCGCACCTGTGCAGCCAGCTTGTCGAGCACGCCGTTCACATACTTGTAGCCTTCCACGCCGCCAAAGGTCTTGGTCAGTTCCACAGCTTCGTTGATCACGACCTTGTACGGGATGTCCAGGCAGTGCACGAGCTCGTAGCTGCCAACCAGCAGCGCGGCGCGTTCCACGGGCGACAGTTCTTCGACCTTGCGGTCGAGGAACGGCGCAAACGAGGCGGTCAGGCGCTCCTCTTCGCGCACGGCGCCATTGAGCAGCGCGTCGAAATGCTCGCGATCGGCCTTGTTGAAGCCTTGGGCGTCGTTCAGATGGGCCTGGATCGCGCCAATATCGTTGCGATTCAGCAGCCACTGGTACAGGCCCTGCAGTGCCAGTTCACGGGACCGGCGGCGTGCGCTCTTGGGCGGGGCCTTCGGTTCGGTGCGCGGCTTGGCGCCAGCCGGCTTGCCGGTCAGGTTGCCACCCTTGTCGCCAGTGTCGCCAGTGTCCGGTGCATCACTCATCATTCTTCCTCATCTTCTCCGTCGGCCTCGTTCTCGCGCAGCGAATCGAGGGCGACCACCAGGTTGGCCATTTCCACGGCGGTGCGGGCGCAGTCGCGGCCCTTCTCGCGCGTGCGGGCGTGGGCTTGCGCGTCGGTGTCGACGGTCAGGATGCCGTTGGCCACCGGGACGTTGAAATCCAGGCCCACGCGCGTGATGCCGGCGCCGGATTCGTTCGAGACCAGCTCGAAGTGATAGGTCTCGCCGCGCACCACGGCACCGAGCGCGACCAGCGCGTCGAACTGGCCGCTTTCGGCCATCTTCTGCAGTGCCAGCGGCACCTCGAGCGCGCCTGGCACGGTGACCAGCAGCGTGTCTTCGCCTTCGACACCGAGTTTTTCCAGTTCGGCCAGGCAGGCTTCGCGCAGTTCGTCGCAAACGGGCTCGTTGAAACGGGCTTGCACAATACCGATACGCAGGCCTTCACCGTCGAGGTTGCTCTCGTAGAAGCCGTGATCCATTGTCAGTTCTCCATTGATTCGTTCAGGCACCGGCACGTTGTGGCCGGCGCCGCTTGATTTCCGTATGGCAGGGCGATTGGCTCAGTCGCAGTTCGACTCGTTGCTCTCGCCGCTCATCGGCTCGCACCCGACGATCTCCAGATCATAGCCAGTCATGCTTGGCATTTTCTGCGGCGAGCCCAGCACGCGCATCTTGCCCACGCCCACGTCGCGCAGGATCTGGGCACCCACGCCATAGGTACGCAGGTCGGGCTTGCGACGCGGACGGTTGTGCGGCTCGTCCAGTGCGGCAAACTGCGTGAACAGCTGATCCGGCGAATCGCCACAATTAAGCAGCACCATCACGCCCTGCTCGGCGCGATGCAGGACTTCCAGCGCGGCGGGCACACCCCACGAGTGGGTGGTGCGGCCGGCTTCGAGCAGGTCCAGCGACGACAGCGGTTCATGCACGCGCACCAGGGTATCGCGATCCGGATGCGGCTGGCCCTTGATCAGCGCAAGGTGGGCACGGCCCGACGGCTTGTCGCGATACAGGATGCCGCGGAACGTGCCCCACGGCGTCTGCATTTCGCGCTCGCCCATTCGTTCGATGATGCTTTCGGTGCGGCTGCGATAGTGGATCAGGTCGGCGATCGTGCCGATCTTGAGATCGTGCTCGCGCGCAAACTCGATCAGGTCGGGCAGGCGAGCCATCGTGCCGTCGTCCTTCATGATCTCGCAGATCACGGACGCGGGCGTCAGGCCGGCCAGGGCACCCAGGTCGCAGCCGGCTTCGGTATGGCCGGCGCGGATCAACACGCCGCCGGGCTGGGCCGTCAGCGGGAAGATATGGCCTGGCTGGACCAGATCCGCGGCGCGCGCATCCCTGGCCACGGCTGCTTGAACAGTGCGCGAGCGGTCGGCGGCGGAAATGCCCGTGGTCACACCCTCGGCCGCCTCGATCGACACCGTGAAGTTGGTGCCATGCACCGTGCCGTTACGCGACACCATCGGATACAGCTCGAGCTGGCGGCAGCGTTCGGCCGTCAACGTCAGGCAGATCAGCCCGCGGCCATACTTGGCCATGAAGTTGATCGCCTCCGGCGTCACGAAGTCGGCAGCCAATACCAGGTCGCCCTCGTTTTCGCGATCTTCCTCGTCAACGAGGATGACCATGCGGCCGGCACGAATGTCGGCAATGATGTCTTCAGTACGGGCGATAGTCATGGCTGGGGCGTTTGAATAACGGGCGGGTGCGATGGATGCGGTGCAATAGGCGGGAAGGGCCGGCACATCATCGGGCGCACATGCGGCGATGCCGGCGAAAGCAAGGCCGCTATTGTACGCCATGCCGTCCATGGGTGCCCCGCTCGCGCAGCCGGTTTGCGCGACCGCGATCAAGGCGCGGGTTGGTCCGGGTTGTATTGAAGTGAAGAAGGCGGCATATCAGTGGGGTGTGTCGCCGCACGCTCAGGAGATACCGCATGACGCCACCGCTGCAAGGCATCCGCATTGTCGAATTCGAAGGCCTTGGCCCCGGGCCGCTGGCTGGCCGCATGCTGGCCGACATGGGCGCCGAGGTCATTGTCATTGCCAGGCCCCAGCGCGGGGCCGTGGCAGAAAAGCTCGGCGGCGACCGGGACAGTCCGCTACGGCGAGGCAAGACGATCATCGCGCTGGATCTCAAGCAGCCAGATGGCATGGCCGAGGCGATGCGGCTGGTTGCGGGCGCCGATGCGCTGATCGAAGGCAACCGGCCCGGCGTCATGGAGCGGCTCGGGCTGGGCCCCGCCGATTGCGCAGCCCGTAATCCCCGGCTGGTCTACGGGCGCATGACCGGGTGGGGCCAGAATGGGCCGTTGGCGCAGGCAGCGGGCCACGACCTCAACTATGTGGCATTGACCGGCATACTGTCGCTGTCGGCGCGACCGGGAGAGCTGCCGATGATCCCGCCCACCGTGGTGGGCGACGCCGGTGGCGCGCTGGGGCTGGCCTTCGGCATGGTTTGCGCGCTGCTCGACGCGCGCACCTCGGGCCGCGGGCGCGTCGTCGACGGCGCGATTGTCGATATGGTGGCCATGCTTGGCAGCATCGCACTCTGGGTGCGCAATAACGGCCAGCTTGACGGGCCGGACCCCAGCCCGTTCCATCAGTCCCCGTTCTACGACGTCTACCGTTGCGCGGATGGCGGATTCATTACGATCGGCGCCTTGGAGCCGCAGTTCTACGCACTGCTGCTCGACAAGCTTGGCCTGTTCGATGTGGATCCTGCCAGGCAGTACGACCATGCGGGCTGGCCTGAATTGAAGGCACGTTTCACGGCGCTGTTCCGGAGTCAGCCGCGCGCATACTGGGACCAACTGCTTGGCGGGACCGACGTGTGCTATGCGCCGGTACTGAGTATTGCCGAGGCGGCCCGCCATCCGCACAACCTCGCGCGCGGCATGTTCGCCGCGCATGACGACGGAACACTGGATACCTCGGGGGCGCCGAAGTTTTCCCCATTGGACGGTTGAGCAAGGCGTGACGGCTCAAGCTCTCCGGAATCTGGCCGACAACAAGGCTGCGGATTCATGGCGCACGACGTTGGCGCGCCATGATTCCGCATTCCTCAACTTGTCAGGCGATTCTTTATGAGTACTTCCCTCGTCAGTTCGCTGGGCGCGGCGGATGCCGGTAGCGATCCGGTAGCACTGCTGATGCTGCGCAAGACGCTGGACCTGCAGGCGCAAGGCGTAGCCCAGTTGCTCCAGACAGCCCCGGCTGTCTCGGGTGGCAGCAACCCCCCGCACCTCGGTAACAGCATCGATATCAAGGTGTAAGCCGGGAAGGTGAAAGCCTCTCCGGTGCAGGCGGCCTTCGGCATTGCCGGGGGCTGCCTGTTCCATCAAGCCTTGCCCGTTACAGCACCACGGCCTTGGCGTCGCCATCCGCCGACAGCATCCGCTCCACGTACCGCGCAATCAGGTCGATCTCAAGGTTCACGCGCTTGCCGGCTGCCAGTTCGTTAAGCGTGGTCACTTCCACTGTGTGCGGGATCAGGTTGATCGAGAACACGCAGCCGTCGGCCTCGTCGCTGACGCTGTTGACGGTCAGCGAAACGCCATTGACCACCACCGAGCCCTTGTATGCCAGGTAGCGGCCCAGCTCCCGCGGGGCGCGGATGCGCAGTTCGTGCGATTCACCGACCGGCGCAAAGCGAACCACTTCGCCCAGGCCATCGACATGGCCGGAAACCAGATGGCCGCCCAGGCGATCAGCCAGGCGCAGTGCCTTCTCAAGGTTGACGCGGCCGGCCTGTTCCAGCCCGACGGTCTTGTCGAGCGATTCGCGCGAGACGTCGACATCGAAATGCCCGGCTTCCAGTGTCACCACCGTCATGCACGCCCCCTGGATGGCGATGCTGTCGCCGATGCCGACATCGGACAGGTCCAGGTCGCCGGCCGCCACGCGCAGCCGCACGCCGGCATTGTTATCGCCGAGTGGGGAAACCGATTCGATGCGGCCAACTGCCGCCACAATGCCAGTAAACATGCTTGCCTCTTTCTGAATCTGAATACGTTGTGGTGTGGGATGTTATGCGGCGCCCGCGGCTCAGTGCTTGCTGTCGGCGCGGCGCGCGATCAGGCGCAGGTCGTCGCCGATCTGGCGCACTTCGTGCCAGCGGAAGGCTGCGGCATCTTCAAGCCTGGCCAGCGGCGGCAGGTTGAACATTCCCTGCGCGTCGCCGAGCAGCCGGGGTGCCAGGTAGACCAGCAGTTCGTCGGCACAACCTTCGCGGATCAGTGAGCCATTGAGCTTGAAGCCGGCCTCCACATGCAGTTCGTTGATGCCACGCTGGCCCAGTACTTCGAGCATGCGGCGCAGTTCCACCTTGCCATGCCGATTCGGGAGCACCACGACTTCGGCGCCACGCGCTTCCAGCGCGCGCTGGCGAACCTTGTCCTCGACCGCGCAGAATACCAGCACGGGTTTGGCGAAATCACCGCTATCGCGGTTCAGGATCTGGGCGTCCAGCGCCACTTCGAGTCGTGAGTCCACAAGTACGCGTTGTGGTTGGCGCGGCGTGGCAATGGCACGTACCGTCAGGGCGGGGTTGTCATCGCGCACGGTACCGATACCGGTCAGGATGGCGCAGGCCCGTGCGCGCCAGACGTGGCCATCGTCGCGTGCGGCCTGGCCCGTGATCCATTGGCTGGTGCCATCGTGCAGGGCAGTGCCGCCATCGAGCGATGCGGCTACCTTGACCCGGACCCATGGCAAACCACGCGTCATGCGCGAGACAAAGCCGATATTGAGATCGCGCGCTTCCTTTTCGAGCAGGCCGCAGCGTACGTCGATGCCGGCATCGCGCAGTCGCTGCAGACCCCGGCCTGACACGCTGGGGTTCGGATCTTCCATGGCGGCCACCACGCGCGCAATACGGGCGCGCACCAGTGCATCGGCGCAAGGCGGAGTACGGCCAAAATGGCTGCACGGTTCCAGCGTGACATAGGCCGTGGCCCCGGCAGGATCGTGGCCGTGCGCGACGGCATCTTTCATTGCCTGGATTTCGGCGTGATCCTGGCCAGCCGGCTGCGTGTAGCCTTGCCCGATCACCTGCCCGTCTTTCATCAGGACGCAACCGACGCGAGGGTTCGGCGTGGTGGTGAACATGCCGCGCGCCGCAAGTGCGAGGGCCTGTTCCATGGCGGTGTGGTCGGAATCGGAGAACATGGTGTGGCGAGTCGGGCCGAAAAAGTGCGTGCGGTTGGTGCGTGTGCTTGTTGCGTGAGATGGTGCGTGTGGTTGCCAGCGTGGTCAGCCGCAGTCGGCATCGACACCGGGCCGGCAAATCCGGATGCGCCCCTGGGCACCAAGCCGGACCTGGCGTCGCGCCTGGTCGCATTGCACCTGGAATGTAACCGCGATAAAACCACCGCGCTCAGACCGTGAGTATCCCACAGCTGTCAAGCGCAGGCTTTGCGTGCTGGCGGCGACGCCAGTCCCGCGCAACGTGATGCGCAGGCAACGGTCGTTCAACGCCACAACAGAGAACGGCGTTGCCTGCCCGTCAGGTTCGTTGGTCAAGGCAGTCAGTTGCCAGCCACGATCCAGGTTGTAAGCGTCGCCGATCGGGCCTAGCCGCACCTCCGTACGCTGCGCCGCAGCCGTGCTTCGCGCCAGTGCCAGCGAAGCGGCCAGCCGATCTGCTGTCTGGGCAACACGTTGCTGGGCAAGCATGGCCGTTAGCGTTGGCCACGCGGCGACTGCAAGTGCCGCAGACATCGCCAGGGAAATCAGCAGCTCGGCCAACGTCACGCCCAGCACATGCGGATGCCTTGCCAACAACGTCATGAGCACTCCGCAGGGATCGGTATGGCATCGCCGTCACGGGTGGGCATGGAAAGCCACTCCCCGCTGCTGCGCAGGACCAGGATGCCGCAGGCGTCATCGCGATGGACCGGCGTGGCGCGAATCTCTACGCAGCGCGACAGGTCGATGCCGGCGCAACTGGCTGCCAAAAGCCAGTAGCGGGTGCGCGCCGGTGGAGGTGGCACTGGGTGGGGCCATTCGCCGGCGGGCGTCGCGCTACCGGGAGAACTCTCGAACGATGCGGCCGAAAGCATATGACGTTCCAGTGCAAGCATCGCCGCCATTAATTCGACGCGTGCCTGCATGCGCCAGCCGCGTTCGATGTGCCGCTGCCATGCAGGCAGGGCAAGCACTGTCAACAGCACGGCAATCACCAGCACGACCATCAATTCCACGAGGCTGAAGCCGGTACCGGGTAGCCTTTGGATCGGACTTCGAGTGTTCATGCCGGGGTCCTGATCAATTCGCGCCATCCGAGCCGGCCACGGCGCCGGAACCAGCGAGCCTGTTGCATCAGTTGAGCCGTGTCGCCGTCTACATGCCACAGGCCCACGTCGAACGTATCGCGTGTCGAAGTGGCGGGCGCCGTGGGCGCGTCGGTGGCGACCGTCGAGGTCACCACAATCGGATCTGTGCCGCTACCTTTGAATGGCGACCCGGTAATGGCTAGAGTGGGATTGCCATCGGCGCCGGTGGTAAGGACCGACTCTCCGCTCTTCGCATCTATCAGATAGCTGCGTTGCTGGCCGTCAGGTGACACAGTGGTGAACCCCAGGTGCACCGGACTTGCGCGGTATAGCGTGTCGATCCGTTCGCCCGCAAACGGAAACGATAGGGTCCAGCCGCTGGTGGCGGAAGCACCGGTCTGCCGCCGCAACACAACGCCATCCCGTTCGTACTGCGGGGCGATGCGAGCGGGCGCGCCGTGTGAACCGCGGGAATCGGGAATTGCGGACAGTTGCTGGTCACTGCCATAGACCACGAGTGGCGCTGCATCGGTGTGCACGACAATGGGCGCCTCCACCTTGCGGCCCGCGACACCCTGCTGGCGATGCATGCAGGTTGCTGCCGATGCCTGGCTCGATGTTTGGCTGTTATCCGACAGGTGATCGAGGCCGAAGCGCCAGAGTCGTCCTTGGTTGTCGGTGGCATACGCGGCGCGTGCGGAGCCGTTGGCGGCGCTGTGTACGGTGGTGGCCAGCAGACGAGTGGACGAAGTCGGCGTACCGCAGCCCGACTCGGGCAAGCCGATGCGCGCGACATCACCGGTAGTTGCCCAGGACTCGGGAGATCGGTCGAGCGGCAACAAGGCGAGCGCGGCGCGTGTACGCGTTTCGGGGTCAGGCGCGATGATCGCAACTGCCGCCCAGCGGCGCGCCGCATGCTCGATCCACATCGCGGCGCGAATCGGTCCACGACCCGTGAGCCGCAGTGCGTCGGTTGCGCTGACTTCCCAGACCAGTCCGATCGGTGTCGGGGCATCGGGCGTCGAGATATCGAGCACGAAGATGGCGGCCGGCTGCACGCCTGAAGCAGCTTCAAACGACGGAACTCCGCATAGCATCAGCGTGCGCCATGTCTGTGACGGGTCGGCATCGAGACTTTCGGGCCGCGGACAGGGCGGCGGGGGTACGACGCTGCCCGACGCCGTATGCCATGCGGCTGCCGTCAGCATTGCCCGCGGCAGGTAAGCGGCAATCTCGTGACCGGTAATGGCGTCAAAGCCGTGCAGGAATCCATCGCGCGTGCCGAGCCAGACGGTCGTCGCACGCGTCGTATGTCGTTGCCGGAAGTCGGTATGTCCCGCTTGCATCGGCAGCCATCGGGGTGGCAGCACCAGATGTACGCGTGCGCCGGTGGCGCTGGCCAGCCGTGTGTCGCGCGGGCGCAGCATCGCATTGCGTCGCTCCCCGCGCAACCACGCCAATCGCTCACTGCCGTGGCCAACCGGTTCGACGCTGTCCAGCGTAGCCTTTGCTGCGTCGTCCAACGCGCCCCAACGCAGCGGGTCGATGCGGCGGCCACCCAGGTAAAGACGTCGCGTGTGCATGTCGCGCTGATCCAGCAGTTCGCTGGCCTCCCACTGCGTGAGGACTGCCGACGATGACAGCGACGCGGTCTTGAACGCCAGCGCATGCAGGCGGCCAGTCCAGGAATAACCACCGTCTGAAATCCGATAGCCCAACGGGAGTTGGCCAGGCGCCGCGAAGGCCGAGTGCATGAACATCAAGCACACTACAACCGTCCACAGCATCAGTGCGCACAGTCGGATGAAGAAACAGTTCGCGAGATTCAAGGCTGGAACTCCGTTTGCAACAACACGCGGACAGCGGGATCCCGTCCAAATCCAACTGCGACGATGCGCATGCGTGGCCACATGGCTTGCGCCGCATCGGACGGGTTATCGAGGACCTCAATCAGATAGCGCGGTAGCCTCGTGGCGCCGATTACGTCCTTGGGTAGCTCCGGAAGCTGTGCGCCCGTGAACGTGCCCAGCGCAATGCCGATCTCGCTGCTGGCATCGCCATCGAACCACGCTTGCCACGGCGAGTGTTCGCCGCCTGCCATGCAGATCCCACGATGGACGCCGTCCGCACACTCGCCTGGCGAGGCCGTTATCGCGAATCTCTCGCTATGGGAGGCGGTCGCTGCGATCAGTTCCGTCTCGGCGTCAACCAGCGCGGCCTCGGCGGCGCGGAACGCGATCTCGCGGTCCAGTTGCAGGCTCGCCAGTTGCCTGCCAGTCAACAGGAAATGCACGGCCGCTGCACCGGCGCTACCCATCAGCAACATCAGCATGGCGATAAAGGCCAGCAGTGCGGCGCCCGTCTGCACGCGCGGGGTCAGCATATGGCCTCCCGGCACGGCGACGGATTGCGCAAGCGGATCGTGGTGGCAAAGACGCGGCGCCGTAGTTCAGGGTGCATCGTCGGGACGAATGACAACGCATCGTTCTGCCCATCGCTGGCTTGTGCGGGAAGCAACGTGAGCGTTTGGGACGACGATGGGGAAGCCGTGGGACGCTCACCGCGTATCACTACGGCGATCTGTACCGCACGCACACGATGCCAGCCGGCATGCGGCTGCCCCTGCAGCGACCGCGCTGGTACAAAGCGGTCGATCCGGCCGTCGTCGTCTGTATCGACGCCATAGCGCAGTTGCATGACCTCCACGCCGCGCACCAGCGTGCCGGCAGTGTAGGCGTCTGTGCGCACCCGATTGCCTTCACGGCGCGGATAGCGGCAAAGCAGTTGGGGAACACCGTCGCTGGCGATGCCGATATAGAACAGGTTGCTTGCGGCATGATGATCAGCAGGGCCGTTATCCGACCGGACGGCGCGGGCTGGCAGTGCATAGCCACCACAATCGCTCATGGTTCCGTCTGGTAGCGTAGGGTCGTTCGCCAACCCGCTGCCCGAGACCCGCACCAGCAATGCATCGCTGCCGAGCACGCCGGCGCGCGTGCATCGCAGTTCCGCACCGATAGACGGGTTTGCGCAATCGTCGCGACCTTCCAGTGGCGCGGCGGGAGCAGGGTGGGCCGCCGCTTGCGCGACGTGCACCGGGATCCATCCGGCCTGACGGATCGCGTGGGACATGATGGCGAGTGCGCGCTGGCCGCGCTCTTCGATCAGTACACCATCCACCACGCTCGCGTAGCCGGCACGAACGACCTGGAACATTGCCAATGCGGCAAGCGTGACGATCATCCCCAATGACACACCGACCATCATGCCGACCAGGGTAAAGCCTTGTTGTATGCGCATCATGGCGACACCCAGAGCACGATGCGGGTCGGTGGCGCATCAACGCCCGTTGCTTGTAATTGCTCAGGCAGGCTGGCCATTGCGAGACGTGTGCCCGGTATGCAGCCGGTGCGAGGCGATACCCTTTCGCAGAGCATGGCACGTTGCGCATCGCCGCTCACCAACGGCCATTCATCAACGCCAGCCTCGGCACGTTCCGCCGCCAGTTGCAGCGTCGTGCTCAGTTGCTGATGCTCATGCGTCCAGCGCAGCCATGTACTGCCAAGCGTCGCGAGTGGTATCGCCCCGAGTCCGACGATGGCAATGCAGAGCAGCGCTTCGAACAGTACGTGGCCGGCTGAGCGGCAACACGGCCCGGTGGCCAATGCATCGGAAGGGGAAAGCGATGAAGCAGGGGAGGAAGGTGCCGCGAGTGACATGGTGCATCGGTTCGGTAAGAACGGATGACCAAGATAGCGGCGGAACGGACCTTAAAACGTGTCCGGATGTGGAGGAGTTGTGTCGGTGTGTGTCCGATGGGGATTCGGCGTTGGCCTAGGTCCCCATCAGAACACGTCAAGCTTGAGCTTCAGTAGCTGTTACCAGCAATTCGCCGCACCTCCGGTCCCGGTGGCATCTTTCACGTTGAGGCTATTCACGGTGAACGCGTTGCATACACTGTCGGCGCGCACTGGCGTGGCGGTCAACTGGTAGCCGGTGGCCAGCGTAGCGCCGTTCAACGCCTCTATCAGGATGATGTAGTTGGTGGACTGGCAGTTCTCGCCCGATGGTGTCTTGGCATTGTCACACTTGAGCACCTTCAATTTATCGGGATCGTCGGAGTACGTGTTGTTGACCGTGTAGTACCGCTCCAGCGCGCCCTGCACGCGCGCCAGGCCAGTCTTGGCCTCCGCGCGACGTGCCTTGGTTACGTATTGTTGATACTGCGGAATCGCGAAGGCCGCCACGATGCCCAAAATCATTACCGTGATGATCAGTTCGATCAGCGTAAAGCCGCGGGCGCCCGGGTGGCGCCCGCCGATTACCTTGACGCAGTCAGGCATGGCGGGTCTCCTTGTTTCCTGGCACATCGTCATTTCTGGATCTGGCGCCATGACAGGCGACCGGTCGGATAGCCTGTGTTGATCCGGTTGGTTGTGATGGTGCCGTTGGTGTTGCTGTTATAGGAAATATCGCCACTGACTGTCGGGTTGGTCTGGATGCCGGTGTTGGACTTCTTGCCATTCACCTGGTCCCCATTGCTGCCTACCACATCCGAACTGCCAAACTTGCCGTCTCCGTTGACATCGAACGCGGACAGCGTGGTCCGGCCACCGGTCATGGCGTCGATCAGCATCGTCCAGCTGGTACCGCCGTTCTCGCAGACATCGGTCGACGGGATCAACGTGGAGAACAGCACCTGCTTGCCACTGAGCTGCGGATCGTAGACCACGCGCTCGCCCTGCTGGCCCACGGACGGCGAGAGCAGGTCCAGATACCAGCCGAGCACGTTGGCATTGGCATAGTTCACGGTGTTCTTGCTCAGCACGCGATACCAGTCGCTGCCAGACTGAACCTCCTGGTCGATGGTCTGTCGCACGAGTTGCGAGCGCGTGATCTTCGGCTGGGTAGCACTGAACTTGTCCCAGATGCCATACATCGTTTGCGTGCTCATGCTCGAAGGATCGCTGGTGTCGACGTAGCGTCCCGTGCCGAACATCAATAGCGCGCCACCAGATTTGTGGCGGAAACCACTGAACGATGTCGTGATCGGCTGCGAGTTGCCGGAGGCATCGGCGGCGCTGAACAGCAACTGGCGTGTGGCTTGATAACTCGCAGGAGTCTTGCCGCTGACATCGAATTTCCAGACATTGCCAAGCATGTCGCCCGCATAGATCGCTTCCGCAACGAAATCGCCGTTCGTGTCGGTTACGTACACTTGCACGATGCCGTTCGACTTGGTGGTTGCCGCGGTGGCGTCATCGACGGTCAGCTTCAGGTAGTCCGTACCCAGCACCCAGCTCTTGCTACCGGCGGGGCGGTCGAGGAACACAATGAAGATCGAACCGCGCGCTGCCGTGCTGTTCAGGCCATTGCCGAACACGGCGGCCCACTTGCCGTTGCCCAGACGGACGATCTTGGGTCTGCCGTAGGTATAGCCCAGGTCCGCATCGTTGGCACTGGTGAATTCCCACAGCACGGTCGCTGCGGCGCCGGCTTCGGTGACCGAGGTCGGGTCGGTCACGTCGAGCGCGAAGATGCCCTTGCCGCCGCCCCCCATGCCGCCCACCAGCACGGTTTTCCAGGCATTGTTGACATTGGCATCGGTGATCGTCGGCGTGGCGTCCACGTAGTAACCGTGTACATAGCCATTGGCGGTCAGGTTGGCCAGCTTTGCATACGTTGGCGAAGGCACATAGGCAAACAGTTCCTTGCCGCCATCGCCGCCAGTGCTACTGTCTGCCGAGAATGCGTGAAGCATGCCGTCGTTGGCGCCTACGTAGAGCATCGGCTTGCGAGTACGCTTGCTGGTGACGAAGTCCACGTAGGTTGCATCGCCGTAGCCGGCACCGGGCGCGCCCACATACTGCGGACCCGAGTTCACGATATCGCCCAGTACGGTGGTTGGGCGCGTGCGGAACTGGCCGGATCCGTCGCCTTCATTGCTCTGGTCGCCGCGCAGCCACAGCAGGCGCTTGCTGCCGAGCGAATCACTGCCATTCAGGGCTGTCTGGTACGCGGTGGGTAGCCGGTCCCAACGGAACGGGATGCCGGCACTGGTAGTGTCCGCGGTGTTATAGGTCAGGATCTTGCGCGTGTCCTGGCTGACGCCCTCAAGCTTGGCGCCGGCATCCCAGACTTCGGGCGTCAGCACGTCACCATCAGCATTCAGCGCAAAGGCCAGCAACTGGCCAGACCAGTCGGTGCCATTGAAGCGAGCCTGGAAGACCTGCGAGCCCACTCTCGTTGACGAAGACGTATTGGTGGCCACGGCCGCCGCGGACGAGGTCTTCAGGATCGACAGGAATGCACGCTCGAGTGCCGAGGCCAGTGCGCCCGGATTGGTGGCGTAGAAGTAATTGTCGGGCAGGCCGTCGGAACCGCTCATGCCGTTCGACAGGCGTACGTCCCATTCGGATGTCAGGTCGGGCGTGCTCGTATTGTTGCTGTCCTTGAAGCCGCCCCACTTTGCCGCGTACCACAACGGATCCTGGAACTGCGAGCCGGCCTTGCCATTTGCCGTATAGGCAACGCTGGTTTCAGGATCGCCGAAGTTACATTTGTTGCAGCCGCCCGAGGTATTGATCGGGGCGCTCGATGGCGTGACCTTGATCGCGGCAGGATCGGTGTACTGGAAATCGTAGATGCCCGAGTGGAAGTGCGGGCCGTCCTTCGATGTGCCCGAAATCGTGTAGCCAAAGCCCTGGCCGTTGGCTGACGAGCCCGACACCACGCGCGTGGATACCGTGATGGTGTCGCCGCTGACGCTGTAGCTCAGGATGCCCCAGACGTCCTGGTCATAGTCGCCGCCGGCGATCGAGTCTTCCCAGTTCACATAGAACTTGCCGCTGGTGGCCGTCTGCGAGATCACCTTGAAGTCGACCAGTGTGCCCGTGCTGGCATCGGCCGTCACGCTGTTGGGCGATTGCGGGTGCAACTGGTACGCCGGCATGATCGTCACGGTCTTGCCGTTGACGTTGACGCTGATCTTCGGCGTGTTGGTGGCCAACTGCACCGCGTAGGTGCTCATCTTCAGCGACGTCGTATCTGTGGTGGGAACCCCGAGCGTGGTGGCGTCGGTGGCCGAGCGCAGGCGGTTGGTCTTGGCAAACAACGCCGCGCCGGCAATCTGGAACGTACCCTTCTGCGAGGGACCTTCCGGGCAGATACCAAGCACATCGCTGAAATTGGAGACCGACTTGGACGAGCAGAGGTTGTCGATCGTGCCGCCGTTGATACCACCTGCAAACCACGAGTTGCCCGGTACTCCCTCGCCGGTGCCTACCTTGTTCGTGTACGTGCTGATATCGGGCGAGTTGTTCAGTGTGCTCATGTTGCTGAGCTGGTCGTTGTCGTACGAAGACACGCTCGAATTGAACACCAGCGCATTGAGTGGCGAGCAGTAGGGCGCGCGGCCGGAGTTGGTCTTGGGCAGGTCCATCGGGTTGGCCCAGGCCGGCTGGGTCAACCCCAGCGTGTTGTCCTTGCCGGTGCTCGATGGCGCGAATGCGCTGTTGGCAGTCTTGCCGGCAAAGTAGCGCAGCGTCTCGACATAGATTTCCGAGATGGGGTTACCCCAGGTGGAGCAGTTGCCTTCCGACGCCGGCTTGTTTTGTGCGTTGCTACCGCCCGAGGCCTGGAGCCCGGTTTGCTGGTAATTGCACTGGTCGGCGTTGACGTAGCTGCCGTCGGTGTAGCTGTAGCCGTAGGGGCGTAGCTTGTCGATATTCCAGACAATGCCCTTGACCGCGCCGCTGGTGGCCGAGTAGGTGAAGATGCCGGTGTCGGGATTGATTTCCGACGCAAAGTTCGTTACGTTGCGGCGCAGGACACCGCCCGAGATGTTTTTGTCATAGCTGCCGGTCATCAGGCCAAACAGCATTTCGCCGGTTTCTCCGTATTTCTGCAGCAGCCCGTACGGTTTGTAGTTGGTGCCGTACTGCTTGCAGTTCTCGGTGCCGATCAGGCTGGCCACGCAAACCTGCACGCGCGCATTGAATACGCCGGTGTCCTGACCGGTACCCAGGCCGCGCACCGACTGCGACGGATTCTCCGCCGACGAGTTGATGCCGGACAAGGCCGCGCGGTTACCGTTCGACGATCCGCTGACGGTCGAGCTGCCAATCTTCGGCAGGAACGAACCTTGCGTATTGCTGGCTTCGGCGTACCAGTTGCACTGCCATTTTTCCGACGCACCCCAGGTGGCGTAGTTGCCGGCCACGACACGGATCTGTGGCGCCTGCTGGTTGGTCTGCGAGTTGACGTTGCTCGAGTCTTTCGGCGTGACATTGCACATCGTCAGGCCGCCACGCGTCAGGTTGGTGACCTTCCACGCCGAGAAATTCGAGGTCGAACTGCCCGGGTTCGACACGCCGTCCGCGTAGAACGCCATGTTTACCGAGCTCGTGTTGACCTTCATCACCCAGCCGGTCATTGAACTGCCCGCCGTGGCACCTGAAGTCGGCTCGAACTTGAGCTGGTCGCCGATCTGTACCTTGCTGACGTCGTTGAGCGCGATATTGCTGGCGGCGGCAGCGGCCAGCTTCATCGAGGTGCTCGATGTCAGCGTGCCGATGGCCGAGGCCACTTCCACCGTCAATGGCACCAGTTGCGCCACGTCCGAGCCGTTATAGAACTTGGCCCAGGAGTGCGCATCCATCGGCAGGAATGCACGCTCCAGCACCGTGGTGGTGGCGGTGTCGGTGGAACGGGTGCCCCCATACAGGATCTTGCGCACCTCATCGATGCGGCTCATCGTGGCCCAGTTCAGGAAGTTGCCGCTCCACGTCTTGCCGTCACAGTACTTGGTGGTCGTAATCGACTTCGGCACGAATCCCTTGATCGTGCTGCTGTCGTAGCCGTAGCACTTGTATGAGTCGAAGTAGCCGGCGTAGTCGATACCGTTGGTGTAGGTTGTATCGAGACTACCGTCGCCGTTCAGGTCGGTATAGTCGTTGTACGCCTTCTGGTGCAGCGTGTGATCCTTGGTCAGGTCGATCATCACCATGGGCGGCACGTTGCCGCCCGCGTACAGCGGACGCGTGGTCAGGTTGAGTTGAGGACCGGCGGCGGAGGCCGTGGCAATGGCGAGCAGGCCGGATGCCGCCAGCAGGGCGATCTGGATACGGCTCACGATGCGATGAATAGTGGACTGGGTCATGGTGCGCCTGACGGTTAGGGATTGCGCAAGACAGTTCAGGATTGACTGGGGAGTCGTCAGAAGCGGACGACTTCCTGCACCATTACCTTGGTGCTGGGGTTGGCGCCGTATCCGATCGCCGTAACGCGGTAAACGTACGCATTGGAACCAAACTCGATATCGCCCTGGTCCTTGAGAGGCTCGATCAGGTAGCGCGGCTGTTTCGAGACGCCGTTGGCCTTCGCGGTGGCTGTCGTGGGCATCTTCTGCGTGGCCGTGAGGCCGGTCATCTCACCCAGTTCGACCGAGCGGTTGGGGTCCTCGATATACAGTTCCCAGACCTGCTGGCCCGACGTGGCGAACTGGCAATAGCCCTTGTAGTTCACCACGTCACAGGTCGCCGATGTGCCAGTCATGCCGCTCAGCATCCGTTTGGTGCTGATATCGAGACGCGCGTCACGCAGCGCGGCTTCGGCGGCCTGCAGTGCAACGATTTCGTCGCGGGTGTTGCGGGCCAGTTTTTCCGAACTCAGGCTCATCGTGCTGGCGGCCAGGCCGGCCAGCGTCAGGATGATCAGGAACAGCAGCACCAGCACCAGCGACATGCCGCGCTGATCCGGTTGGCTGCCTGGGCGGCGTGAAGATTCAGGAGAGCGGTGGTTCATGGCCGGCCTAGTTCAGTCGGTTGCGAAGGGCGATGTAGAACGTGAAATGCTTGTGCAGGCGGCCGTCATCGGCCAGTTTCATTACACTGCCGGCATCGTTGTTGGGTGCGAGGTCGTTCGGTGCGTACGTCGTGCCAAAGTGGTTGATCACCAGCTTGGTCGGAGTCGGGTTGTTGGTGCCGGTGCCGCGCAGGACCACTGACACACGCAGCGCCAGTACGTTGTCGAGGTTCGCGGCCGCGCCCGGGCGTACGAAGCGGTTGACGGTCTTGTCGATGTCGGTGTCCTCTCCCAGCAGTATCTGGAAGGCCTCGACATTGCGGAACAACGGTGTGGCCGTGCCATTGACTTCGCACTGCAGCCACGGCACGCCATAGGCGTCGTTGACGATCGAATAGATCTCCGTGGTCTGCAAGTTGCCGCTGACATCGTTGCCGGCGCAGTCCACCATGCCGCCGTCGGCCTTCGGGTAGTTGGTGGCGTTCGATGCCGCATTAGGGTCTGCGCCCGCCTGGGACGAGCCGTAGTAGCGCAGGATCAGCTTGTCGCTGCTGTTCGTGCCGTCGTCGTTGCTGGCGTCCAGTTCAGGCAGCGCGAAGTCGTTGCTGAACATGAAGTCGGTATAGCCAGTCTGGCGCGACTGGCGTTGCAGCAGTTGCGCAATGGCGCGCGCGTTCTCCTGGATCTCGCCGAGGTCGCCCTGCGTACTGTTCGAGCGGCGCTGCGAGATATAGAGTGAGCTGGCCGCCAGGATCAGCAACATGCTGATGACCATGCCGACCATCAGTTCGACCAGCGTGAAACCCCGTGCCGCATGGCGGCGGATCTGACGGTTCGGTGTGGTCATGGGATCAGCGCGGTAGAAAAGCGTTGGGTGACCTGCTTGTCTTCTCGCCACCAGATCTTGATCACGTAAGGTGCATTTGCGACGAGATCGCATGCTGCATTGGTGGAGCTTTCGCCGTCGTCGGGTGTACTGTCGATGCAGACGATGCCGTCACCGCCGGGCATGGCAGCCTTGATGTCCTCCAGCCACGTGGCATAGGCCGTGGTAGCCATTTGGTTCGGGTCGCATCCCGCGGCGGCATAACAGTTGGGTTCGGGCGTGTTCTTGGGCGAATTGAACGTGCCGTTGGTCACGGCGGTTTCATTGCTGCGCACCTGGTCGGCCAGGTTGTAGGCCATCAACGCGGCAAAATTGCGCATCGATGCTGTGCGCGAATCCACGAGCGTTTGCAGTTGCAGGTTGGCCAGCGCCAGCATGCCGATCGACAGCACCACCAGCGTCACCAATGCCTCGATCAGCGAAAAGCCGCGTGAACCGTTGCGGGCACGTTGCCGCTGCCGGGCCGTTCGCAAGGTAGGAGAAGGGTAGGGCGCCATGGTGTCAGGGGCAGATGGACTGCAACTGGATGGACGGGCGGCCGCTGCCGGTCAGCAGTACGGTCTGGCCGGCTTCCGTGGAATTGCGCTCGCAGAATTTCCAGCTCGCGGTCGGTGCGGTAGTGCTGCCGGTGGAGCGCACGCGCACGCGGTTCAGCGTTACGCCGAGGTTGAGGCCCGTGATCGCGGTGGTGGGCTGTGGCGTGTCGCTATGCCGGATCAGCTCTTCGGTGTTCGAGTAGATGCCGTCATTGTCGGCGTCGACAAAGAGGATGCGGGGCAGGCTCCAGTCGTCGGAGCAAAGGTTGCCGGTGTCCAGCGGGCAGATCGTGACGGTGGCATTGCGACGCGCGGCTTCGCTGCGCGCCAGTTCGAGATCGGTGAACAGCCGCGTGGCATCTGATGAGAGCCGGCTGTTATGGAGGAAAGACTTGAAATTGGGAATCGCCGCCGCTGCCAGGATGGACAGCACGGTCAGGGCCACCAGCAGTTCGATCAGCGTGAGCCCACGCGTGGCGCGCCGCTGATGTTGCGGTGCCGACAAGACCGATGTTGAAGAGATGGCAGGCGAATGCAGGCAGGTGCGTCGCGATTCTGCGGCGTACGCACGCGCGGCTTCCGGCGCGTGTGCCGCCTTGCCCGAAGTGACCTCAGGCACAGGCAGTACAGGCGCCAGCAAGCCCACTGCCTCGCGGCAGAAAGACTGACCCATGTTGACTCCCGTCCAAAAAACGACAGTTCGTTATTGTTTTCTTGCGCGGCGGGCGAGCCATTCCTGCTGCGGCCGGTTCTCTGTCGGAACCGGTTCCACGGCATCTGCTGTGATGACATCCGCTGTCATCACAACGCGCGCTCGTTCGCCAGCCTCCTTACCCGAAGGAGGTCAGTGCAGATTAGACAGCTTTTTTTGTGAAGTAGCTACCCCTTTCGTGGGGTAGGGGTGGAAAACTCGTCGAGTACGTCGCGGAATTCAGACACATCCTCGAAGCTTCGGTAGACCGAGGCAAAGCGGATATAGGCGATCTTGTCGAGCTTGCGCAGCTCGCGCATGACCAGCTCGCCTACCTGGCTGCTCGGTATTTCCTTCTCGCCCAGTGCCAGGAGTTTTTCCTCGATGCGCAGGATGGCCTCGTCGATGGCTTCGGCCGATACCGGCCGCTTGCGCAGGGCCAGACGCATCGAATCCTTGAGCTTGCTGCGTGTGTAGTCAACGCGAGAGCCGTTTTTCTTCACGATGGCCGGGAAGAACAGCTCGATACGTTCGTAGGTGGTGAAGCGGCGGTCGCAGGCTTCGCAGCGCCGACGGCGGCGCACGGTCTCGCCGTCTTCCGAGACGCGACTGTCAAGAACCTGGGTATTGGAGTGACCGCAGAAGGGGCATTTCATGCCTGACCACCTGGAGAAAATTGCCAGACCGCATTTTGCATCTTTGAATTCTGCCGCGGACTTGTGGCAAGTCAACCGGTACAGCCATCTTTACGATGAAAGATGACCGTACCGTTGGTACGCGCTGACTATCTGGCTGTTAGCAGGAAACGGCCGTCAGGTCAGCGCGTGATCAGCTCGGGCTGTTGCTCAGCCGTACACCGGGAAGCGGCGGGTCAGGGCGGACACCTGCTCGCGCACCTTCGCAATGTTGGCTTCGTCGTGCGGGTTGTCCAGCACGTCGGCGATCAGGTTGGCCACCTGGCGTGCTTCGTCTTCCTTGAAGCCGCGCGTAGTCATGGCCGGCGAGCCCAGGCGGATACCCGAGGTCACGAACGGCTTTTCCGGATCGTTCGGGATCGCGTTCTTGTTCACGGTGATATGCGCGTCGCCCAGGATCTTCTCGGCTTCCTTGCCGGTGATCTGCTTGGCGCGCAGGTCCACCAGCATCACGTGGCTTTCGGTCCTGCCCGACACGATGCGCAGGCCGCGCGCGATCAGCGTTTCGGCCAGCACGGCGGCGTTCTTCACCACCTGTTCCTGGTATGCCTTGAAGTCCGGCTGCAGTGCTTCCTTGAACGCCACGGCCTTGCCGGCGATCACGTGCATCAGCGGGCCACCCTGGATGCCCGGGAAGATGGCCGAGTTGATGGCCTTCTCATGCTCGGCCTTCATCAGGATCACGCCACCGCGCGGGCCGCGCAGGCTCTTGTGGGTGGTGGTGGTCACGAAGTCGGCGTGCGGCACCGGGTTCGGGTACACACCGGCGGCGATCAGGCCGGCGTAGTGGGCCATGTCCACCATGAAGTAGGCACCAACTGCCTTGGCAACCTTGGAGATGCGCTCGAAGTCGATGCGCAGTGCGAAGGCCGAGGCGCCAGCGATGATCAGCTTGGGCTTGGTCTCGTGGGCCTGCTTTTCCAGCGCGTCGTAGTCGATGTCTTCCTGTGCGTTCAGGCCGTAGCTAACCACGTTGAACCACTTGCCGCTCATGTTCAGGGCCATGCCGTGGGTCAGGTGACCACCTTCGGCCAGGCTCATGCCCATGATGGTGTCGCCCGGCTTGAGCATGGCGAAGAACACGCCCTGGTTGGCTTGCGAGCCCGAGTTCGGCTGCACGTTGGCGGCTTCCGCGCCGAACAGTTGCTTCACGCGGTCGATGGCCAGCTGCTCCACCACGTCCACGTATTCGCAACCGCCGTAGTAACGCTTGCCCGGATAGCCTTCGGCGTACTTGTTGGTCAGTTGCGAGCCTTGCGCGGCCATCACGGCCGGCGAGGTGTAGTTTTCCGAAGCGATCAGTTCGATATGGTCTTCCTGACGCTGGTTTTCCTTCTGGATCGCGGCGAAGACTTCGGGGTCGATCTGTTCGATCGTGAAACGGCTGCGTTCAAACATGGCGTGACTCGTCTGTAAAAAGGAAAGCGGACGGCAATGTCGATATGAAAATCGTATGCTGGTCGGCGCTATCTGATATTGCGGGAATACTTCGCGTATTAGGGCGCGCGGGAAGGCACTGGCGTCCAGCACCGGAGCCCCGCCATATGAAACACGCGGCCAGCCGATGCAGGGCGCACCCTGCTTCCCATTCGCTACCCAGGCGAGCGGCAGGCGCATTGATACTTCACGCCCAATGAACTTGCGCTTCCTCGTGGTAGTACCCACTGACTTCGCCAGTCGCGCAAGATGGAATGGTTGCCGCAGAGTTTATGCGAACGCGCGGCTTGCCGCAAGACGGTGCACCCGGTGTGCCTGCCCCGTGGCGCGAGTGCCGTCAAGCCCTTGCTGCGCATGGCTCGCAACTTGCTGTTGCAAACTCGCTTACGGGTTAACCAGTGCGCTCCGTTACAATGCCGGCCATGCCAAATTTTGTATGGCCGCTGCGCGTGTACTGGGAAGACACCGACGCTGGCGGCGTGGTGTTCTACGCCAACTACCTCAAGTTCTTCGAACGGGCCCGCACCGAATGGCTGCGCTCGCTCGGCATTGAACAACAGGCCCTTGCCGATTTGTCCGGCGTGGTCTTCGTCGTACGCAGTACCGCCGTGGAATACAATGCGCCCGCCCGGCTGGATGACCAGCTGGAGATCCGAACGCTTATCGAACGGGTCGGGCCGGCATCGGTCCAATTCGCCCAGGAAGCCTGGCGTGGGGATCTGCTGCTGGCCAGCGGCAAAATCCGTGTGGGGTGTGTTGATAAAAGCACATTCCGTCCGACCCCGATTCCTGCCCCTGTTCTCGCTACTATCAAAAACGCCCGATGAATCCAGTGACCGTCACACAAGACCTGTCGATCATTTCGCTGGTGCTCCACGCGAGTCTGCTGGCACAGGCCGTCATGGCGCTGCTGCTCGTGATGTCGCTGTTCTCGTGGACCTACATTTTCCGCAAGCACCTGGCGCTGCGCTCGGCGCGCACGCAGACCGAGGGCTTCGAGCGCGATTTCTGGGCCGGTGGCGACCTGCAGGCGCTCTACAACAGCGCCGTGAACAACCGCCACAACACCGGCGCGCTCGAGCGCATCTTCGAATCGGGCATGGGTGAATTCCTGAAGGCCCGTGAGCGCAGCAACGACGCCGGCGCCTTGCTCGATGCGGCCCGCCGCGCGATGCGTGCCGCGTACCAGCGCGAGATGGACGTGCTTGAGTCGCACCTGCCGTTCCTGGCATCGGTGGGTTCGGTCAGCCCGTATATTGGTCTGTTCGGTACCGTGTGGGGCATCATGAATGCTTTCCGCGGTCTGTCGAATGTGCAGCAGGCTACGCTTGCATCGGTGGCGCCCGGCATTGCCGAGGCACTGGTTGCCACCGCGATCGGCCTGTTCGCCGCCATCCCGGCCGTGATTGCCTACAACCGCTACGCCACGGAAATCGACCGCCTGGCCATCCGGTTCGAAAGCTTCATGGAAGAATTCCTGAATATCCTGCAGCGCCAGACGCGTTGAGGACATAGAGACCTAAGACATAGGGAGCATCAGCCATGGCAGCCATCCAGCGCCGCGGCGGTTCGCGCCGCCGCGCCAGCGCAGAGATCAACGTCGTACCGTATATCGACGTGATGCTCGTGCTGCTCGTCATCTTCATGGTGGCGGCACCTATCGTGAGCCCGGCGGTGGTAGACCTGCCGTCGGTGGCCAATGCCACGCCGCAACAGCAGACCCCGCCCATCGTCGTGACCGTGCATGAAGACGGCGCACTGACGGCACGCGGCAAGGACAGCTCGGGCGGTTCGTTCGAGCGCAAGCTCGACAAGCGTGGGCTGATCGATTTCGTGCACCAGCGCCAGAACGAGAACCCGGACCAGCCGGTGGTGATTGCCGCCGACCGTTCGGTCAAGTACGAAGCCGTGCTGGACGTCATGTCCGTGCTGAAGGCCGATGGCGTGAAACGCGTCGGCCTGATGGTGAAATCAAAGTAAGCGTTTCCCAGCGTCCCAAAGTGGCCAGCCTCTCGTCACGTCATCCGCATCAACGGCCTTCGCGCGCGAAGGCCGCCGCCTATCCGTATCAGCCGGTCAAGGAACGCGGCACGATGCGGTCTTTCCTGCTGGCGCTGTTCATGCACCTGCTGCTCGGCATCGTGCTGTACTACGGCGTGCACTGGCAGAGCAGCACGCCGGTGGGCGCCGAGGCCGAGCTTTGGGAAGAAGTTCCTGACGTCACGCCCGCACCGCCGCCACGCCCCGTGGAGCAACCGCAGCCAACACCTGCGCCCACGCCGCCGCAGCCGGCCGTGCGCAGCAAGGTAGAGGAAGCCGCCGATATCGCGCTGGAACGCCAGAAGCGCAAGCAGGCCGAAGAGGCCGCCGCGCGCGAAGAGGCGCGTCAGGAGGCCGCGCGCAAGGAGCAGGAGCGCAAGGACCAGGAAAAGAAGGAAGCGCAGCGCAAGGAAGACCAGCGCCAGCAGCAGCTGGACGCGCAGCGCAAGGAAGACGCGAAGAAGAAGGCCGACAAGGAAAAGGCCGACAAGGAACGGACCGACAAGGCGGAAAAGGAAAAGGCAGAAAAGGCTGAGAAGGCCGACAAGGCTGCCAAGGAAAAGGCCGAGCACGATCGCAAGGAAGCCGCTGACGCGAAGGCCAAGGCCGAGGCTGACAAGCAGGCGAAGGCCAAGGCCGACGCCGAAGCCAAGGCAAAGGCCAAGGCGGATGCCGATGCAAAGGCTAAGCGCGAGGCTGCGGCCAATGCGCAGCGCAACAGCGAACTGGCGCGTTTGAAGGCGCTGGCTGGTGGCGGTACCTCGACGTCGAGTGGCGGTGGTGTCGGCAATGCGGCGGGCTCCGGTGCGGGGTCGGGCGGCAAGGCGTCGCCGGGCTATTCAGACCGCGTGCGTCGTCGCGTGAAGCCGAACATCGTCTTTGGCGGCGATGTCGAGGGCAATCCGGCCGCTGTGGTGGCGGTAAGGCTGGCACCGGACGGTTCGATCCTGTCCAAGCGCCTCGCCAAGTCCAGCGGCAATACGGACTGGGACAACGCCGTGCTGCGCGCGGTGGAACGTTCGGATCCGCTGCCGCGCGACGAGGACGGCAAGGCGCCGTCGTTCGAGTTCACGATCACGTTCACTCCGAAGGGCTAGAGGGCGGAGTGTCGAGAGCGCCATGATTTGCAACATAATGCAACCTTCATCGTTGGCCGCCAGTCCGATCGCTACCATGAACGGTTGCCTGACGCGGCCGGCAGCGTGCAAGACGTGCGCACGACGGAGCATGCTGCCCAAGCTGCATGCTGTCCGTTCCGCCGTACTTGCCGTGCCCGCCGCACCGATGAATCCTGATATCGACTGAGGAGCAGCATGCGAAAGCTTTGGGCCCCCAACTGGCTGTCCCGGCGCCAGAACACCACCGTCACACGAGAGCAAGGCCGCCATGCACTGATGGCATGGCTGGCTGCGGCGCTGATGTCGGCGGGTGTAGCACACGCGCAACTGAACGTGGAAATTACCGGCGTGGGCTCGAACCAGTTCCCGGTGGCCACGGCCAATTTCCAGGGCGAAGCACAGGCTCCGCAGAACCTGACCGCCATCATCCGTAGCGACCTGGCCAACAGCGGCCGCTTCCGCAATATCGATCCGGCTGGCGCCACCGTGCCGGAATCGGCCCAGGTGGACCTGGGCAGCTGGAAGGCCAAGGGCGCCGACGCGTTCGTGGCCGGCAGCGTGACTCCCTCTGGCAACGGCCAGTACGAAGTCCGCTTCCGCCTGTACGACACGGTCAAGGGTCAGAGCCTGGGTGGCCTGGCCTTCAATGTGTCGCAGGGCCAGTTGCGTGTGACCGCCCACAAGATTGCCGACTACATCTACGAAAAACTGCTCGGCGAGCGTGGGGTGTTTGCCACGCGCCTGTCGTATGTGTCGAAGGTGGGCAATCGCTACCAGCTGCTGATTTCCGATTCGGACGGCCAGAACGCGCAGGTCGCACTGACCAGCACCGAGCCGATCATCTCGCCGTCGTGGTCGCCCGATGGGCGCCGTGTGGCATACGTTTCGTTTGAAGCGCGCAAGCCGGTGGTCTATGTGCACGACCTGTCCACGGGCAAGCGCGTGCTGGTGTCGAACCAGAAGGGCAACAACAGCGCGCCGTCGTGGTCGCCCGATGGCCAACGCCTGGCCGTGGCACTGTCGCGTGACGGCAATACGCAGGTGTACCTGGTCAATGCCGACGGCTCTGGTCTGCGTCGTATCTCGCGTAGCAGCGCGATCGACACCGAGCCGCAGTTCTCGCCGGATGGCCGCAGCATCTATTTCACCAGCGATCGCGGCGGTGCGCCGCAGATCTACCGTATGCCGGCTTCTGGCGAAGAATCCGGCGCAGCGCAACGCGTGACCTTCAAGGGCAACTACAACGTCAGTCC
The DNA here is from genome assembly GCF_057315035.1 of Cupriavidus sp. Lineage (NCBI taxonomy): Bacteria > Pseudomonadati > Pseudomonadota > Betaproteobacteria > Burkholderiales > Burkholderiaceae > Cupriavidus > Cupriavidus sp. Next base: position 257,585 of record NZ_DBHKYV010000005.1, read on the forward strand.
GCGCCTCTCGCCGGACGGCAAGTACCTGGCCTTTATCTCGCGTTCGGGCGGCTTCCGTCTGCAGCTGCAGGACCTGTCAAACGGTGACGTGACATCGCTCACCGATACGTCCAACGACGAAGCCCCGAGCTTCGCCGCCAATGGAAAATACATCCTGTACGCCACGCGTGTGGGCGGTCGCTCGGTACTGGCGGCGGTCTCCACGGATGGCCGGACGAAACAGGTTCTGTCTCTCCAGTCCGGCGAAGTTCGCGAGCCGTCCTGGGGACCTTTCATGCAGTAGAAAAAGAGGAGTCTCTCGCCATGTCCCAAATGATGACCAAATCGCTCGCCCTGGCTGCACTGTTGGCCCTGGGTGCTTGCAGCTCCGGCGTGAAGCTGGACGACGCATCGAAGTCCGGCGCCGGCGCCGGTGGTGCCCAGTCGGACGCCCGCCAGGTGGCGCCGGTGGACGTTTCGCGTGACCCGCTGAACGATCCGAACGGCCCGCTGGCCAAGCGCAGCGTGTACTTCGACTTCGACAGCTACTCGGTCAAGTCGGACTACCAGGGTATGCTGCAGGCGCACTCGCAATACCTGGGCGCCAACAAGGGCCGCAAGATCCTGATCCAGGGCAACACCGACGAACGCGGTACCAGCGAGTACAACCTGGCCCTGGGCCAGAAGCGTGCCGAGGCCGTGCGTCGTTCGCTGTCGTCGCTGGGCGTGCCCGAGTCGCAGATGGAAGCCGTGAGCCTGGGCAAGGAAAAGCCGAAGGCCACCGGTCACGACGAAGCGTCGTGGGCTGAAAACCGTCGCGCCGACATCGCTTACTGATCCACGGAATAATCCTTCATGAATGCTCGCGTTTCCACCCTGCTGTGGCTGGCCGCTGTATCTGGCGGCATGCTTGCAGCCAGTTCCGCGCACGCCGGCGTCTTTGACGACGACGAGGCGCGCCGTGCGGTGATCCAGCTGCGGGACCAGTTCAACGGTTTCCAGGCCACGTCAGCGCAACGAATCGACCAGAACAGCAAGGCCCAGCTCGACATGCAGAACCAGCTCGAAGGTCTGCGTCAGGAGGTAGCCCGACTGCGCGGTCAGAACGAGGTGCTGCAGAACACGGTGGATACGCTGCAGAAACAGCAGAAGGATTACTACGCTGACCTGGACGCGCGCCTGAAGAAATTCGAGCCGCAACAGGTGACCGTGGACGGCAAGGAGGGCATGGCCCAACCTACCGAAAAGCCTGAGTACGACGCCGCGCTCAAGCAGTTCCAGTCGGGCGATTTCAAGGGCGCGGGCAATGCCTTCTCGGCATTTGCGAAGAAGTATCCGCAAAGCCCGTACCTGCCGCTGGCGCAGTTCTGGCTCGGCAATTCGCTCTACGCGCAGCGTGACTACAAGGGATCGACCTACGTGCTGCAGAACATGGTGCAACAGTTCCCCGCGCATGCGAAGGTACCTGACGCCATGATCGCCATCGCCAACAACCAGCTCGAAACCGGCCAGAAGCCCGCCGCCAGGAAGACGCTGGAGACCGTGGTGTCGAAGTATCCGGGCACCGAAGGCGCCCAGGCCGCCAGCAACCGGCTGAAGACGCTGAAGTAACCGGACGCAGTGCGTAAGTCAGGAAAAAACCCGCGAATTCGCGGGTTTTTTC